>NZ_JBEZHO010000004.1:0-299208 GCF_040650615.1 Streptomyces sp. NPDC048643 | reverse complement strand
GGCCAGCATCGTTTGCAGGAGCTGTCGCCAGTCGTTACCGATCTCTGGAAGCGCAGGCGCGGCCCTGGGACACGGCACGGGCCCGCCGTTCGTGATCGAGGATCGACGCCTCCGGGGCGTCCGCGCGCGGCGTCAGCGCTCCGCGTGTTCGCGTACGCGGCGCCCGGGCGCCGCGGAGACGGACGCGGTCTCCCGCTGCGCCGGCACCTGTTCGCGGACAACGGGGGCGGCGGCGGACGGTGCCTGCTTGGGGAGCGGGACCGTCATGGCCACGAGCAGTCCGAGAGCGAGCGCCGAGAGGGTGATCAGCACGATCCCCAGACTCGAACTCGTCTGTGACAGCAGCAGCATGGCGAGAGTGGAGAAGATCACGGTGCAGGAACCGTAGGCAAGCTGTGCGGCGGTCGGACGAGGCATGGCAATCGTGTCCTCGGATGGAGTGCCTCCCCCCGGGTGCCTCTCGCGACGGGGGAGGGTGCGGACAGGAATCGGGGGTGGGACAACGGTGTCGACTTGGCTTTCCGCCGACTTCCCGACGCTCCGCCAATCGACTCTAATCGCCTGCATGCCCGACAGGAACGACCGGTAAGCGTGACCTTACCCACGGTGCCGGTGCACAGGGGGCGCACGGAGTCATCACGTCCACCAAGTGGACATCTCGGCGCGCCGGTTGCGGGTGTGTGAGCGCGTCCGGATAGCGAACGACGGCTCCGCATAATGCACTTGCCAGGTTCAAGTCAAGATCTGTTTTTTCTTTGGTAACTCCGGTCAAATGTCGTCACTTGAATCGCGTTGCGCGCGCGGACCTCCATGACCCGGAACCCCCTCCGCGTGAACGGGCGCGGGGGAGGACATCAAGTGACCAACAGACCATGGACGTTCAGAGCAGCAGCGGTGGGCGTCGCCCTCGCGGCGGCTACCGCCACGTTCTCTACGTTTGCCGTGGCGGAGGCCGACTCGGCCGCCAAGTCACCGGTCGTGGATCGCCACGACCCGCAGCCGGCCAAGAACACGGTCGACCACGACCTGGACGGCCCGCTGAGCAAGACGCAGAACGCTCAGCGCCAGGAGGCGCTGAACCAGGTCATATCCGGCGACGCCTCGGTCAAGGACCGTAACGGCTCGAAGGTCGTGCAGCTCAAGAGCAAGAAGGGCTCCAGCAAGTACGTCGAGCTGGGCCGCGAGAAGACCGACAAGATCTTCACGATCCTGGTGGAGTTCGGCGACAAGGTCGACAGCAGCGCCGGTGGCACGGCCGGCCCGCTGCACAACAAGATAGCCAAGCCGGACCGCAAGAAGGACAACAGCACGGCCTGGCAGGCGGACTACAACCAGAAGCACTTCCAGGACCTCTACTTCGGCACCGGCAAGAAGACCGAGTCGATGAAGAAGTTCTACGAGCAGCAGTCCTCGGGCCGCTACTCGGTGGACGGCAAGGTCGCCGACTGGGTCAAGGTCCCGTACAACGAGGCCCGTTACGGCAACAACGCCTGCGGCTCCACCAACTGCCCGAGCGTGTGGAACGTCGTCAGCGACGGCGTCACCGCCTGGGTCGCCCAGCAGAAGAAGGCCGGCAAGACGGACGCGGCCATCAAGGCGGACCTGGCGCAGTTCGACCAGTGGGACCGCTACGACTACGACGGCGACGGCAACTTCAACGAGCCGGACGGCTACATCGACCACTTCCAGATCGTGCACGCCGGTGAGGACGAGTCCGCGGGTGGCGGCGTCCAGGGCACCGACGCGATCTGGGCCCACCGCTGGTACGCGTTCGGCACCGACGCGGGCGCCACGGGCCCGGGCAACAACAAGCTCGGCGGCGCGCAGATCGGCGACACCGGCATCTGGGTCGGCGACTACACCATCCAGCCGGAGAACGGCGGACTCGGCGTCTTCGCCCACGAGTACGGCCACGACCTCGGTCTGCCGGACCACTACGACACGGCCGGCGGCGACAACTCCACCGGCTTCTGGACCCTGATGTCCTCGGGTTCCTGGCTCGGCACCGGCAAGGACTCCATCGGTGACCTGCCGGGCGACTTCAACGCCTGGGACAAGCTGCAGCTCGGCTGGCTGAACTACGACACCGCCAAGGCCGGCAAGCAGTCCACCCACAAGCTGGGCATCGCCGAGTACAACACCTGGAACAAGCAGGCGCTCCTCGTCACCCTGCCGGAGAAGGAAGTGACGACCACGGTCGTCAACCCGGCGCAGGGCTCGACCCAGTGGTGGAGCGGCAGCGGCGACAACCTGAAGAACACGCTGACCCGGTCGGTGGACCTCACGGGCAAGTCGTCGGCGAAGCTGACCCTCGACGGCTGGTACGACATCGAGGCGAACTACGACTACCTCTACACCGAGGTCTCGACCGACGGCGGCGCCAACTGGACCGCTCTCGACGGCACGGTGGACGGCGCCGCGATCCCGCGTGACGGCAGCGACAAGCCCGCCCTCACCGGCACGATCGACGCCTACGCCAAGCTGTCGTACCCGCTCGACGCCTACGCGGGCAAGAAGATCGACGTGCGTTTCCGCTACCAGACGGACGGTGGCGTGGCCCAGAAGGGCTTCGCGGCCGACGAGATCAGCGTGACCGCGGACGGTTCGGCGCTCTTCTCGGACAACGCCGAGTCGGCGGACGCCGCGTGGACCGCGGCCGGCTTCTCCCGCATCGGCGCGTCGTTCACCAAGGACTACGCGCAGTACTACATCGCGGAGAACCGCCAGTACGTGTCGTACGACAAGACCCTCAAGGTCGGCCCGTACAACTTCGGCTTCTCGACGACCCGTCCGGACTGGGTGGAGCACTACCCGTACCAGAACGGCCTGTTGATCTGGAAGTGGGACACCTCGCAGGCGGACAACAACACCAGCCAGCACCCCGGTGTCGGTCTCGCGCTCCCGATCGACTCGCACCCGAAGGCCCTGTGGTGGTCCAACGGCACGCTGCAGCGCAACCGTGTCCAGGCCTACGACTCGCCCTTCAGCCTGTACCGCACGGACGGCATCACGCTGCACAACGCGGACGTCGCGACGAAGATCCCGTCGTCGAAGGGCGTCTCGGTCTTCAACGACCACACGAGTGACTACTACGACAACCGGAACCCCACCGGTGGCGTCAAGGTCACTGACACCAACACCAAGATCGAGATCGTCAAGGAGGCCAAGGACGGCTCGACGATCTCCCTCAAGGTCGGTCCCGCGGTGAAGTAGTCAGTATTTCCGCAGGTCAGAAGCGTATCGGCGGCAACCCCCTGGCGGGTTGCCGCCGATCGTGTTTAGGTGCGTCCTGTGCCTGGCTTATTGACACCGAATCGCACGGGGGTGTGACCGCATGGCCGCAGGAGGCTTCTGCAAGTTGCCGAACGGCAGCGTCGTGGTGGCGCTGAACCTGCCCAGTCCGGCAGGTTCCGGCAGCGGCTGTGTCCGGTTCCTCGTCGTCGCCCAGAACCGCGCCCGCGCCCTGACGCGGCTGCGGAATCTCGGCCTGCGCACCGTCTACCTGCGGGGCAACGCGGCTCCGCCCACGCCCGACGAGATCACCGCCGTCCTGCACCATCCGGACGGGCTGATATGGCGGACGGCGCCCGACAGCACCGTCCCCGAGCTGACCCAGGAGCTGTGGCACCCGATCAGAGCCCTGCTCAGACGCCCGGCACCCCAGCCGTGACCGTCGCGGACGTCACGGGGTGTCACTCCGTGTACCGGGCCGTGTGCCGTTCGTGCGTCGCCCCGCCCGGGGCCGCTCCCGTCAGACCACGGGCTTGCCCGTGAGCTCCACGCCGGCGGCGCGCAGCTCCTCCAGCGCGCGGTCCGTCGTCTCCTTCGCGACCCCGGCCGTCAGGTCGAGCAGCACGGTCGTGCGGAACCCCTCGCGGGCCGCGTCCAGGGCGGTCGCCCGCACACAGTGGTCGGTCGCGATGCCGACCACGTCGACCTCGCCGATCCCGTGGGCGCGCAGCCAGTCCGCCAGCCCGGTCCCGTTCTCGTCGGCCCCCTCGAAGCCGCTGTACGCGGCCGCGTAGGCACCCTTGTCGAACACGGCGTCGATCGCGCCGGAGGCGACCGCCGGAGCGAAGTTCGGGTGGAAGCCGACGCCCTCCGTGCCGGCCACGCAGTGCGCGGGCCAGGAGTGCACGTAGTCGGGGTTGTCGGCGAAGTGGCCGCCGGGGGCGATGTGCGCGTCACGGGTGGCGACCACGTGCCGGTAGCCGGCGGGCGCCTGCCCGATCAGCTCCGTGACGGCGGCCGCCACGTCGGCGCCCCCGGACACCGCGAGACTGCCTCCCTCGCAGAAGTCGTTCTGCACGTCTACGACGATCAAGGCGCGGCGCATGGGCGGTGTCCTTCGGCTATGGGGTCGGCGAACGTCGGCGAACTGGGAGTGCGGGCCCGGCCGTTGAACTTCCGAGCCTAGAGACTTCGAGGGCGGTGCGGGAGGGGCTGTCCGGCAGACATCCCGGGCGGGCGAGGGGCTGTACGGCGTCCGCGTGCCCGGCCGGGCACGCTGGCCGTTGCATTCCCGCTCACCGGAGGTTCATGCGCGGCGCCCCACGCACCCCGCCCGCCTCCCGGACCTCAGAGGTATTCGGTGGGCAGCACCGGCTCGCCCCGCGACAGCTGCGTCGCCGACAGCGGCAGCCGCCCCCGGACCGCGGCGTGCCGGTCGCGGACGACGTCGAGCGGTTCACGGGCCAGGACCTGCCCGCCCTTGATCAGCTCCACCAGGAGCTGCTGGTCGGCCAGCTCGGCGGGGACCGGCCCGGTGCCGATGACCTCGGCCTCGGCGACCCCGTGCTCGTCCAGCCGCCGCGCGGCCCACTTGCGTCCGCCGATCGACGTCTTGCCACCCGAGGACTTCTTGGCCACCGGCACGAGCGGCGCCTTCGGGTCGGCCGACTCGGCGCGGGCGACCAGTTTGTAGACCATCGAGCAGGTGGGGTGGCCGGAACCCGTCACCAGCTGGGTGCCGACGCCGTACGCGTCCACGGGTGCCGCGGCCAGCGAGGCGATCGCGTACTCGTCCAGGTCGGAGGTCACGACGATCTTGGTGTCCCGCGCGCCCAGCTCGTCCAGCTGCTCGCGCACCCGGTGGGCGACGAGCAGCAGGTCACCGGAGTCGATGCGGACCGCGCCCAGCTCGGTCCCGGCGATCTCGACGGCCGTCCGGACGGCCTCGGCGACGTCGTAGGTGTCGACCAGCAGGGTGGTGCCCCGGCCCAGCGAGTCCACCTGGGCCTGGAAGGCGTCCCGCTCGGTGTCGTGGAGCAGGGTGAAGGCGTGGGCCGAGGTGCCGACCGTCGGGATGCCGTACCGGAAGCCGGCGGCCAGGTCGGACGTGGTGGCGAAGCCGCCGACGTACGCGGCGCGCGAGGCGGCGACCGCCGCCAGTTCGTGGGTGCGCCGGGCACCCATCTCGATCAGCGGCCGGTCGCCCGCGGCGGAGGCCATCCGGGAGGCGGCCGCGGCGATCGCGGAGTCGTGGTTGAGGATCGAGAGGATCACCGTCTCCAGGAGCACGCACTCCGCGAAGCTGCCCTCGACCCGCAGGATCGGCGACCCGGGGAAGTACACCTCGCCCTCGGGGTAGCCCCAGACGTCCCCGCCGAAGCGGTACGAGGAGAGCCACTCCAGGGTCGGCTCGTCCACGATCCCGCGCTCGCCGAGGAAGGCGAGGACGTCCGCGTCGAACCGGAAGTTCTCGACGGCGTCGAGGACCCGTCCGGTGCCCGCGACGACCCCGTAGCGCCGCCCCTCGGGCAGCCGCCGTGTGAAGGCCTCGAAGACGGACCGCCGCTCGGCGGTCCCGGCCGCGAGGGCGGCCTGCAACATCGTCAGCTCGTACTGGTCGGTGAAGAGTGCCGTCGACGGAACATCCACCGGCAGCCCAAGGTCCGCTGTGTTCATGGCAGGGATCGTACCCCCATCTCGTCACTTTGACGATTTCCGGGGTGTCTCCGGTTCCCCGGGGGGAGTCGCGCCCCTTTTCGCGGGCTCGTTTGTGCGGGTGACCCCCTCTGGTGGCAGCATGGGCGCTGTGACGGCTCCCGCACCTCTAGAGATCGAGAAGACCGAGTCGGCGGAGGAGGTCTTCGCCGTACCCGAGCCGGACGTCCCCTGGATCACGATCGTCCACAACGACCCGGTCAACCTCATGAGCTATGTGACGTATGTCTTCCAGACGTACTTCGGCTACTCCAAGGACAAGGCCACCAAGCTGATGATGGACGTCCACCACAAGGGCCGGGCGGTCGTCTCCAGCGGCTCGCGCGAGGAGATGGAGCGCGACGTGCAGGCCATGCACGGCTACGGTCTGTGGGCCACCCTTCAGCAGGACCGGAAGTAACCGGATCTCCTCAGCGGGGCCGGAAGCACCCGGCCCCCTCAGCAGGACCGGAAGCAGCCGGACCTCTGTCCACCGACCGCCCGCAGGACCGGAAGCAGCGAACCCACTCCATGCCTGGACACTTCGAACCGCTCCCCGGCGGCGGCGCGGCCGTCGCCCTCGACGAGGTCGAGATCTCCATCATCCGCTCCCTCGCCGTCCAGCTCCTGGAGCTCATCGGTCCCGGCCCGGCGGAGAACGCACCGGACGACCCGCTCGCCGAGCTGTTCGCGGAGGGCCCGAGCGAACCGCCCAGCGACCCGGTGCTCCAGCGTCTCTTCCCGGACGCGTACAGCGGCCCCGGCGTCGAGGCGGCCTCCGCCGAGCAGGCCGAGGAGCAGCGCGCCCACTCCTCGGAGTTCCGCCGCTTCACCGAGAACGACCTGCGCGCCGGCAAGCGCGAGAACGCCCTCGCCGTGATCCGCTCGCTGGACGGTCTGACGCCCGGCGACGGGGGAGCGGTCCTCAAGCTGGACGCCGCCCAGTCCGAGCAGTGGCTGCGCGCGCTCAACGACCTGCGGCTCGCGATCGGCTCCCGGCTCGACGTCGTCGACGAGGAGGACACCGACCTCCTCTACCGGCTCCCGGACGAGGACCCGCGCAAGCCGATGGTGATGGCGTACCTCTGGCTCGGCGGTCTCCAGGAGACGCTGGTTGCCACCCTGATGCCCTGAGCCCTTATGCCCCGACCTGTCAGGACATAACACCTCTGGTGTTCGCTCAACGGACGCTCAAATCCGGATAACGATCGCGTCACCACCACCGCGCCCTATGAGGCGCGGTTCGACGTTTTGTCCGGTTCTTCCTGTGGTCTGCGCAACAGGACCCTCGATCGTTCAACATTGCGGCCGTGATAAATCTTCACGACCGCCCGGCGGGACACCACCCACGTCCCGCCGGGTGCGCCACCGAGCCGGCGGACCGCCGGCCAGGCACAGCTCCACGTATCCGGGGGGATCGGAAACCGATCCGTAGCCAAGGGACTGGCACGGATCGGCATGGAGAAAGGCGCACCACACATGACCTCATCGCAGGTCGACAAGCAGTACGACGGCAGTGAGGCCGTGGGCGGCGACGCCCCCGAAGAGGGGTACGAGCGCGGGCTCGGCAGCCGTCAGGTCCAGATGATCGCGATCGGCGGCGCCATCGGCGTCGGCCTCTTCCTGGGAGCCGGGGCGAACATCGCCAAGGCCGGCCCCAGCCTGATCGTGATGTACGCCCTCGCGGGCGTGATCATCTTCTTCATCATGCGGGCGCTCGGCGAGCTCCTGCTCTACCGCCCGGTCTCGGGTTCCTTCGCGGAGTACTCCCGCGAGTTCCTCGGCCCGTTCTTCGGCTACTTCACCGGCTGGACGTACTGGCTGATGTGGGTGGTGACCGGCATGGCCGAGCTCACGGCCGCCGCGATCTACGTCCACTACTGGTTCCCGGACATCCCGCAATGGGTGACGGCCCTCGTCTTCCTGGTCGTCCTGTTCGTCGCGAACCTCATCTCGGTGAAGCTCTTCGGCGAGATCGAGTTCTGGTTCTCGATGGTCAAGGTCACCGCGCTGATCGGCATGATCGTGATCGGCCTCGGCGTCCTCACCTTCGGCTTCAGCTCCGCCGGTGACACCGCCTCCGTCGCCAACCTCTGGCAGTTCGACGGCTTCTTCCCCAAGGGCATCGGCTCGTCCCTGATGACCCTCCAGGGCGTCATGTTCGCCTACCTCGCCGTCGAGCTCGTCGGCGTCACGGCGGGCGAGTCCGAGGACCCCGAGAAGACCCTCCCCAAGGCCATCAACACCCTGCCCTGGCGCATCGCCCTCTTCTACGTCGGCGCCCTCACGGTCATCCTCTGCGTCGTGAAGTGGACGGAGTTCGCACCGGGGGTGAGCCCGTTCGTCGAGGCCTTCGCCAAGATCGGCATCCCGGCCGGCGCCGGCATCGTCAACTTCGTCGTCCTCACCGCGGCCCTCTCCTCCTGCAACTCGGGCATGTACTCGACGGGCCGCATGCTGCGCAACCTCGCGGACAGCGGCGAGGCCCCGAGGATCTTCAGCAAGCTGTCGTCCACCAAGACGCCCGCCTTCGGCATCACCATCTCCGTGCTCTTCATGGGCATCGGCGTGGTGCTGAACTACGTCGTCCCCGAGAAGGCCTTCGGCTACGTCACCTCGGTGGCCACCGCGGCCGGCATCTGGACCTGGCTGATGATCCTGATCAGCCACATCCTCTACCGCCGCGCCGTCGACGCGGGCCGCCTGCCGGCCTCGTCCTTCCCGGCCCCCGGCGGCGCCAAGTGCAGCTACGTCGCGGTCGCGTTCCTGCTGTTCGTCACCGGCCTCATCGCCTACGACGCCGACTCCCGTGTCTGCCTCTACGTGATGGCCGTCTGGGCCGCCGCCCTCGCCATCGGCTGGGCGGTCCTCAAGGCCCGCAACCCGCAGATCACGCAGCGCCGCGAGCCGGAGCTCGAAAAGGTCGGCTGACCTGGGGAAACCGTCGCCGGTCCGGCGGGAAGAGCCCGCTCGGGCCGGCGTCACGGACCACCCGACGGTTCACCATGTGGGCCGCTCCGTACCACCCCTCGGTACGGAGCGGCCCTTCTGCTTATCCTGGCCAGCATGCTGACCATCACCCAGGCCCTGTTCGACCAGATCGTCGCGCACGCGCGCCAGGACCACCCCGACGAGGCGTGCGGCGTCGTCGCGGGACCGGCGGGAACCGACCGCCCCGAGCGGTTCATCCCGATGCTCAACGCGGCCCGCTCGCCCACGTTCTACGAGTTCGACTCCGGCGACCTGCTCAAGCTGTACCGCGAGATGGACGACCGCGACGAGGAGCCCGTCGTCATCTACCACTCGCACACCGCGACCGAGGCCTACCCCTCCCGCACCGACCTCTCCTACGCCAACGAGCCCGGCGCGCACTACGTCCTGGTCTCCACGGCCGACACGGACGCCGCGGGCCCCTTCCAGTTCCGCTCGTACCGGATCGTGGAGGGCGAGGTCACGGAGGAGGAGGTCAAGGTCGTGGAAGCCTACTGATCTCATCCATCGGTCAAAAAACGTCCGGAATGCGAGATCACACTCCGGGACCCGTACCGGGAATCGATACGATGAGCCCATGGTTTTCCACGACGTGAGCGACAAGACGCCGGGCGCCCTGCTCGTGGCGCGGCTGCACGTCGACCTGTGCAGGCTGCAGAGCGCCATCTGTACGCGCTGACCTGCCGTCGCCGTACGGCCGAGAGCCGCGGCACCGCACCCCCCGCACCACCTGCACCGCCCGCGCCGCCGCGCGTCTTCCGACCTGACTTTCCTTCCGACAGGAGCCCGCAGACATGGCCATCGAGGTCCGCATCCCCACCATCCTCCGCACCTACACGAACGGCGAGAAGGCCGTCGAGGGCGGCGGGGCGACCCTTGCCGAGCTCTTCGTCGACCTCGACACCCGTCATGCGGGCATCCGGGCCCGGATCGTGGACGGCGACGAACTGCGCCGCTTCGTCAACGTCTACCTGAACGACGAGGACGTCCGCTTCCTCGACGGCATCAACACCAAGCTGACCGACGGCGACAGCGTCACCATCCTGCCGGCCGTCGCCGGCGGCATGGCCTGATCGGCCGCTGGTCCCCGATGCGCTACGACTCCCCGCTCGCCGCGGTGGGCAACACCCCTCTGGTGCGCCTGCCGCGGCTGTCGCCGTCCGAGGACGTCCGGATCTGGGCGAAGCTGGAGGACCGCAACCCGACGGGCTCGGTCAAGGACCGGCCCGCCCTGCACATGATCGAACAGGCGGAGAAGGACGGCCGCCTGACACCGGGCTGCACGATCCTGGAGCCGACCAGCGGCAACACCGGCATCTCGCTCGCCATGGCGGCCAAGCTCAAGGGCTACCGCATGGTCTGCGTGATGCCCGAGAACACCTCGCAGGAACGCCGTGAACTGCTCGGCATGTGGGGCGCCGAGATCATCCCCAGCCCGGCCGCGGGCGGTTCCAACACCGCCGTACGGGTCGCCAAGGAACTGGCGCGGCAGCACCCCGACTGGGTGATGCTCTACCAGTACGGCAACCCGGACAACGCCGGCGCGCACTACGCCACCACCGGCCCGGAGATCCTCGCCGACCTCCCGTCCGTCACCCACTTCGTCGCGGGCCTCGGCACCACGGGCACCCTCATGGGCGTCGGCCGCTTCCTGCGCGAGAACAAGCCGGACGTCAAGATCGTCGCAGCGGAGCCCCGCTACGACGACGTGGTCTACGGCCTGCGCAACCTGGACGAGGGCTTCGTGCCCGAGCTGTACGACGCCTCCGTCCTCACCACCCGCTTCTCCGTCGGCTCGGCGGACGCGGTCACCCGCACCCGGGAGCTCCTCCAGCAGGAGGGCATCTTCGCGGGCGTCTCCACCGGCGCCGCGCTGCACGCCGCGATCGGCGTCGGCGCCAAGGCCGTCAAGGCCGGCGAGTCCGCCGACATCGTCTTCGTGGTCGCCGACGGCGGCTGGAAGTACCTGTCGACGGGCGTCTACACGGCGGCGACGACGGAAGAGGCGATCGAGACACTGCAGGGCCAGCTCTGGGCGTAGCCCGGACGGCGAGACCGCCCGCACAGCCTGAAACGCCGGAGGGCGTGGAGACCGGAAACCCGGTCTCCACGCCCTCCGGCGTTTCGACGCTCGTGCCTCGTGCCTCGTGTTCATGCTCGTGGAGGCTCCTCGGAGGAGGCCCGCCGGCGCTCGTGCCACGGCCTCCCGGCCGCCCGGCGCTCTCAACCCGCCAGGTTCCGCACCTGGTCCCACAGCGCCGGATCGACCACGCCGACCCGGCGCCGGAAGTCACGCACCGGCACCTCGCGCAGCTCGTCCGTCTCCAGATAGCTCGGCCGCCCCTGCGCGTCCCCCACGGCACCCGGGGGCAGCGGGATCACACCGGGCCGCTCGTCGTGGTGCTTGCTGGTGATCTTGGCGACGGTCACCCGCTTCCCGCGCACCGTCAGCACCAGACACGGCCGGTCCTTGGCCCCCGGCCCGTCCTCGTAGGGCACGTTCGCCCACCAGATCTCCGCCGCCTTGGGCAGCGGTCCGCCGCGGAGCTTCGCACCCCGGCGGGGACCCGTGGGCCGCCCCGGGGGACGCTTCCGCCCGGCCGGCCGGCGCCCGCGGCGCCCCCAGCCGTCCACCACCGCCGCGACCAGTGCGAGCAGTACCACCGCGGCCGATGCGAGCCACCAGGACGTGTCCATACCGAAGAAGGTACCGGCGCGCATCTGCCCACGCCCGCCCGGTACGGACCCCGGTTGACCCAAGGTCCATCCGAACCGGTGACACCACAGGTGAGTTCGCCCACAACAGCCCCTGGCGGAGGAGCGACCGGCCCTGACGCGCCTTACGCTCGACGGACCGCACGACTCCCGTTCCCGTATCCGCAACCCGAGTACCTGCGCCCCCCACCTACTCTCTGCACAACCTGCCAGCGCGGAGGTTCCAGCTCTTATGAAGCTCACCGTCGTCGGCTGCTCGGGGTCGTTCCCGTCCGCGGAATCGGCCTGTTCGAGCTACCTCGTAGAGGCCGACGGCTTCCGGCTGCTCCTCGACATGGGCAACGGTGCCCTGGGCGAGCTGCAGCGCCACTGCGGTCTCTACGACCTCGACGCGATCTTCCTCAGCCATCTGCACGCCGACCACTGCATCGACATGTGCGCGTACTTCGTCGCGCGTTACTACCGTCACGACGGCGGCCGCTGCGACCCGATCCCCGTCTACGGACCCGAGGGCACGGAAGAGCGTCTGACCACGGCCTACGCCGACACGCCGTCCGCCTCCTCGATGAGCGAGGTCTTCGACTTCCACACCGTCAAGCCGAGCACGTTCGAGCTCGGCCCGTTCACCGTGCACACGGAGCGGGTGCGCCACCCCGTGGAGGCGTACGGGATCCGGCTGGAGCACGGCGGACGGTCGCTGACGTACTCCGGGGACACCGGGCCGACCGAGGTGCTGGACGAACTCGCCCGCGACACCGACCTGTTCCTGTGCGAGGCGGCGTTCACCCACGGCAAGGAGGAGATCCCCGACCTCCACCTCAACGGCCGCCAGGCAGGCGAGTCCGCCACCCGAGCCGCCGCCCGCCGCCTCGTCCTCACCCACATCCCCCCGTGGACGAACCCCCAGACGAACCTCGACGACGCCCGCACGGCGTACGAGGGTCCCTTGGAACTGGCGGTGCCTCGGGTGACGTACGAGGTCTGAGGTCCCGAGGTCCCTACTGCCCGGTTCCGCCCTGCGGGCCGGGCAGTACGCGGCCCAGCATCGCGAAGTCCTCGGTCACGCTCTGCCCGGCGCCTCGGGCGACCGCCTTGCCGTAGGCCGGTTCGACCGCCTCGTAACGCCCGCTGGAGAGCGCGAGCGTCGCCTGGAGTTCGAAGAGCCGGGCCATCAAGTGCCGGTTGCCCGGTTCCTCGTGTCGCTCGACGGCGCTGATGCCGTCGACGAGAGAGGACAGGCGTCCGAGCAGTCGGCTCGACTCCAGCACGGTGCGGTAATACGTCGCCTCCACGGGGCGCCCCGCACCGGCGAGCAGCGCGCTGTACGTGCGGATCTCCTCGGCTCCGCCGAACCGGACCGCCAGTTCGCACAGCAGGGCCCACGCATCCACCGTGCGCTCCGACCGGTAGTCCGGCCCGACGCCGGGCTCGGCCCCCTCGAAGGCGCTCTCGATCCGGCCGAAGGCCGCCATCAGGTCCTGCCGGGACGTGGTCCGGTAGTCCAGGGTGTCCCGGACCTCGTAGAAGACCCACTTGGGATGGCCTGGTTCCTCGGCCGCGGCCAGGCGGCACAGCCTGCCGTACCGGTCGCGCTTCCCGCGGGCCTCGACCACCTCCGGCAGGTAGCCCGAGTGGTCGAGCCGCGCGTCGACGCCGATGCGCGCCGGGCTGTTCCCGGAGGCGTCGTAGGGGTGCTCGTGGACGCGGCCGCGGAAGCGGAGGGTGCTGCCGGAGCGCAGAGCGCGCTGCGTGTTGGTGTAGGTCGGGCCGTCGATGTCGGCGATGGACGGCGAGACGACGAAGTCCGTCTCGGGCAGCAGGTGGTCCAGGACACCGAGCGCCCGCCGGATGCGGCCCGCGTGTTCGGCGGCGAGGACCTCGTCCGCGTCGACGTGCAGGATCCAGCCCTCGGTGACGTGGCCGAAGGCGAGGTTGCGGTGGTGCGCGAAGTCGTCGGCCCAGGTCGTGCTCAGCACGCGTACGTCGGGCCGGGCCTCGCGGGCGCGCTCCAGCGTCGCGTCGGTGGATCCGGAGTCGATGAGCAGGCAGTGGTCGGTGTCGTGGGCGAGGGCGCCGAGCGTGCCCGCGATGCGGTCCTCCTCGTCACGGCTGAGGACGACGACGGTGACGGCAGCAGGCCGGGTCCCTTCGTACGAAGCCGCCAGCAGCGCGGGATCCGACGAGGCCAGCTGGGTCTCCGCGAGGTCCAGGGACACCGTGGTGATCAGGGCCAGGTCGTCGGCGAGCCGGGACGCGGGGAGTCCGCCGTCCGTGCGGACGAGATCGAGCAGCTGCGCGAACTTCATCGGAGGGTGATGCCTTTCCCGTGGGTGGGGGTGAGCCGAGGATGTGGGGTCAGCCGAGGGTGTGGCTGAGGTCGAACGCGGTGTCCTGGACGTGCCCGTGCGAGACCAGGACCTTCGTCCCCTTCACTGAGCCCAGATGACCCCAGACGCGGGAGAAGGTCTCGCGGTCGACGCCGCTGAACGTCTCGTCGAACAGGTAGACGTCAGGGGCGTGGAGGACGGCACGTGCTATCGACAGCCGTTGGATCTGTCCGCGGGACAGTCCGGCTCCGCTTTCCCTGAGAGGTGCGTCCAGCCCTCCCGCGAGGGTGTCGAGCACTTCGAGGAAGCAGGCCACACGGCAGGCTTCGATGATGTCGGCCGTCGCGTGGGGGACGCCGAGCGTGAGGTTCTCGCGCAGCGAGGCGGTGAGCAGGACGGGGTTCTCGGGAACGTAGAGGACGCGCCGGCACAGCTCGGCCTCCCGGATCCGGGCGACCTCGGCACCGCCGAGGGTGACGCTGCCGCGGTATCCGGTGTGCGTACCCGCCAGCAGGGCGAGGAAGGTGCTCTTTCCCGAGCCGTTCGCGCCGCGCAGCAGCACGCTGGTGCCGTGGGGGATGTCCAGGGTGATTCCGGAGAGCGTCGCGCGGCCCGAGCCCTCGTGGGTGAAGCCCAGGTCCCTGACGCGCAGGTCGGCCGGCTCCAGCGGTGTCTGTGCCTCCTCGTCCGTCAGGCTCTGACGGGCGTCGTCCCGCTGGAGGATGACGTCGCGGTACCGGCCGAGAGCGGCCGACGTGCGCTGGGCGGTGACCTGGAGCGAGGCGACCGAGTCCATGGCGCCGAGGAAGTAGCCGGACATGGTGAGGAACCCGAAGACCTGGCCGACCGTGAGGGAACCGGAGAGCATGTGGCTGAGGCCGGCCCAGGCGATCACCACGGTGAACACGGTCTGGGTGGCCGTCTTGCTCACCGCGTTGATGTTCTCGAGGCGCCCCAGCCTGGTCTCCGACGTGATTCTGCGGTCCAGTGCCCGTGCCATCCGGCCGAAGGCGAATTCCCGCCGACCGTAGCCGATGAACTCCGTGTGTCCCCGCAGCACGTTGAGCGTCTCGGACTTCAGGGTCGCATCGCGCTGGAGGGCTTCCTCCGCGGCGCTCTTGATGTACGGAAAGAGGAGAAAGGAGCTGAACAGATTGACCGTGGCGGGCGGGATCAGGAAAAGGAAAAGAGTGGGGCTCGACACCAGTAGATAAGTGCCGACGGAGAGCACGACGCAGAGATCGACAGCGGCTCGTACGGCGGCGGCGGTGATCAGTCCCTGGATCTCCTGGACGTCGTCGATACGGCTGACCAGATCGCCCGGCCTGCGACTCTTGAAATAGTGGGCGGGAAGACGCAGGAGCTTGCGGAGATATCGCTCGGAGAGCTGCCGCTGCAGGGACTGGCTCAGGGCGACGATGACCCGGCCGCGCAGGAACTGGACGCCGGCCGCCGCCACCGCGATGCCGATGAACTCGGCCGACAGGACGGCGAGTCGTCCACGGGATCCGTCCCCCATGACCCGGTCCACCGCCAACTGCACGAACAGGCTGTTCAGCAGTGCGACGAGGGAGACGACCACGGTGGTGATCAGGACGACCGAGAGCTGTCCGCGATGCTCCCGGACCGCCTGACGCAGCAGGCCGGACGCTCCGGGCCACCGAAGTCGCGCCGCCCAGGTCGGCCGTGTGGCCGGACGGTCCGTGATCAGGGCCTCGCCGTGGAACAGCTCGGCCAGCGTCTCGGGCGGCAGCCGCATCGGCCGGGACATCAGAGGGTCGCCGACGATGAAGTCCCCCTGAGCGGTGACCTCGTGCACGACGACGAAGTGCCGGTATCCCTCGTCGTCCATCAGGATGACCGCGGGTCCCGCCAGCCGCACGGCCTGTGCCAGCTCGTCGATGTCCAGTCGCAGCAGCTCGCTGTCGACGCCGTATCCCGCGAGGGCGTCACGGAGCCGGAGGAGGCTCGAACCCTGCTCGCCGAGGCCGATCGCTTCGCGCAGGATCGCGGTGTCGATCACGACGCCGTGCCGCAACAGCACCGTGCGGACGCACGCCGGGCCGCAGTCCGTTTCCCCGGACTGACGGGTGTGGTAGCTCTGCCACTTCAAGCTTGGATCTCCTGGGCCTGCCGGCGGGAAAAGGAGATGCCCGCCCCGAGCAGGGGCGGGCACCGGTCGTCCTTAAAGCTTGTCGCAGCCCAGCGACTTCCAGAGCTTGTAGTAATCCCCGTAGCTGCACGACATCGGGTTCCCGATCTGCGCGAAGATCCATTCGCACCGGGCCCGGCTCGGCTTGCCCTCACCGGAGGCAACGGCGGCCTCCTCGTCGGTGAGCGCGGTGAACTGCATCTCGCGAAGAGTTTGAAGACTCATCGATTTCCCCACTTGTTCTGGTCTCGGCCGGCCTTCTTGGTCGTTTTCGTGGCCGGTCCGATGTCGACCGTAGACGTAGAACAAGCAAATGATCAAGGTCGAACGATCAGTGACAGCGGTCACTTTGTCGTTGTTCGGGGTGTCGTGGAGTTTTGGTGGAATCACCTTTTCGGGCATGCCGAATTCCCCGGACCGTCCGACGGTCCGGGGAATTCTGCCGTGCTGGAGGAGGCTCGGTGTTACTTGGCCTCGGCCTTCAGGAGTTCCGCGAGCTCCTCGTCGGACTCGCGGCCCGGCGTCGGGAGGTTCCACTTGGTGATCGCGAAGCGGAAGACCACGTAGTAGACGGCGGCGAAGCACAGGCCGACCAGGACCAGGCCCCACGGGTTGGACGCGATGCCGATGTTCAGGCCGAAGTCGACGACGCCGGCCGAGAAGCCGAAGCCGTCCTTCATGCCGAGCGCCCAGGTCAGTGCCATGGAGACACCGGTGAGGACCGCGTGGATCGCGTACAGCGCCGGCGCGATGAACATGAACGTGAACTCGATGGGCTCGGTGACACCCGTGACGAAGGAGGTCAGGGCGAGCGAGAACATCATGCCGCCGACGACCTTGCGGCGCTCGGGGCGGGCGCAGTGCACGATCGCGAGGCAGGCCGCGGGGAGGGCGAACATCATGATCGGGAAGAAGCCGGTCATGAACTGTCCTGCGGACGGGTCGCCCGCGAGGAAGCGGGAGATGTCGCCGCTCTTGCCGTGGTAGTCGCCCGCCTGGAACCAGGGGTAGGAGTTGAGCAGGTGGTGCATGCCGATCGGGATCAGCGCACGGTTGGCGACACCGAAGATGCCCGCGCCGACGGCGCCCGAACCGACGAGCCACTCACCGAAGTTGTGCAGACCCGTACCGAGGACCGGCCAGATGTAGCCGAAGACGACGCCGAGGATCAGACCCGCGAAGGCGGACAGGATCGGGACGAGACGGCGGCCGCCGAAGAAGCCGGCCCAGTCGGGCAGCTTGGTCCGGTAGAAGCGCTGGTATATCAGCGCCACCACGATGCCCATGACGACACCGCCGAGCACCTTGGCGTCCACCGGGGCGTCGACCATGACCACCTTGCCGTCGACGGCCGTGGCCACCTTCGGCAGGTTCTTGTCCGTGAACGTGGCGAGCACGTTCTTGAAGACCAGGTAGCCGACCACGCCGGCGAGAGCGGTCGAGCCGTCCGACTTCTTGGCGAAGCCGATCGCGATGCCCACCGCGAACAGCAGGGCCATGTTGTCGAGGATCGCGTTGCCGCCGGCCGCCATGAAGCCGGCGATCTTGGTGAGGAACGTCGGGAACGACGGGCGACCCAGCATGTCGGGGTTGCCGAGGCGCACCAGCAGTGCGGCGGCGGGCAGCACGGCGACCGGCAGCATCAGGCTCCGGCCGATGCGCTGCAGGACCGCCATCACGCCGGCGCCCCTGCCCTTCTTCTCCGCGGCGGGTGCCGCGCTGGCCGTGGTCATCAACTTCCTCCAGTAGGCAAGGCGCCGCCCAGGGGACAGTGATGAGGACGGCGGCGTCTTTGGGGGTACGCGGCGACTCGTCGGCCTCGCGTGGTCTACACCACTCAGTGGTGTAGACCTGTTGTAGCACGGTGAAGGCTGGATAAGGAACCCACTGATTTTGTGGTCTCGGCCATAACGGGAAGAACTGGTTCCGGTCATGCCGAAGGGCCCCCGGACCAGGTGGTCCGGGGGCCCTTGGGGGAGAGCGGTGCTGGTGGGCGGCTTCCGCGTCGGGAGAGGGCTACGCCTTGGTCGTGTCCTCCACGTCCTCCTCCGGCTCCCGACCCGGCGTCTTCAGATCGAACTTCGTGATCGCGAACCGGAAGATCGTGTAGTACACGGCCGCGAAGCACAGCCCGATCGGCACGATCGCCCACGGCTTCGTCGCCAGGTTCCAGTTGATGACGTAGTCGATCAGACCGGCGGAGAAACTGAAGCCGTCGTGCACGCCCAGTCCCCACGTCACTGCCATCGAGACGCCGGTGAGGATCGCGTGCACCACGAACAGCAGCGGCGCGATGAAGAGGAACGAGTACTCCAGCGGCTCCGTGATGCCGGTGACGAACGACGTCAGCGCCACCGACAGCATCAGACCGCCCACCTCCTTGCGGCGATGCGGCTTCGCGCAGTGCGTGATCGCCAGCGCCGCCGCCGGCAGCGCGAACATCATGATCGGGAAGAAGCCCGAGGTGAACTGCCCCGCGTTCGGGTCGCCCGCCAGGAACATGTTGATGTCACCGTGCACGACCTCCCCGTCCGGCTTGGTGAAGCTGCCGAACTGGAACCAGATGGGCACGTTCAGGAACTGGTGCAGGCCGATCACCAGCAGCGCACGGTTGGCCAGGCCGAACACACCCGCACCCCACGCGCCCAGCCCGACCAGCCAGTCGCTGAAGTTCTCCAGCGCGTCACCGATCGGCGGCCACACCCACACGCACAACGAGGCGAACAGGATCGCCACGAACGCCATGATGATCGGCACCAGTCGGCGCCCGTTGAAGAAGCCGAGCCAGTCCACCAGCTTCGTACGGTGGAACCGCTGCCAGAAGTACGCCGACAGCAGCCCGATCACGATGCCGCCGAACACCCCGGGATTCTGGTAGGTGAACTCGACGACCGAGTTGTCCTCCAGCCGACAGCCCAGCTTGATCGCCGTGCTGCCTCCCGGGCAGTCCTCCGGGAAGGCGCGCAGCACGCTGTAGTAGACGAGGAACCCCACCACCGCCGCGAGCGCCGTCGACCCGTCCGACTTCTTCGCCATGCCGATGGCCACGCCCACACAGAACAGCATCGGCAGACCGAGCTGACCGTCCAGCAGCGCGCCGCCCGCCGCCCCCATCACCCTCGAGACGTTGTCCCAGCCGAGCCCCTCCGCACCGAACACGTCCGGCTGGCCCAGCCGGTTGAGGATGCCGGCGGCCGGCAGCACGGCGATCGGCAGCTGAAGACTCCGGCCCATCTTCTGCAGACCCTGGAAGGCCTTGTTCCAGCGGTTGCGCGCAGGTGAGACGGCACTCACGGAACTCATGGGCGTCCTCCGGGCCGGGCCGGTTTGGCGACTGCCCGTCAACTGGTGTAGACCAGTTGACGACGCGTCGCTCTGTCGTGATCGCCATCATTCGGCACCCACGACACGACCGCTCGCGAAGATGGGCCAACTGTGGGTTACTGCGACAAAGCGGTTCTGATCAGGGAGTACGACATGGCCACGAAGGCTGAGAAGATCGTCGCCGGGCTCGGCGGCATCGACAACATCGAAGAAGTCGAGGGCTGCATCACCCGCCTGCGCACCGAGGTCCACGACGCCTCGCTGGTCGACGAAGCCGCCCTCAAGGCCGCCGGCGCCCACGGCGTCGTCAAGATGGGCACGGCCATCCAGGTCGTCATCGGCACCGACGCGGACCCCATCGCGGGCGAGATCGAAGACATGATGTGAGAACCGGGACCCGCTGAGGCACCCGCCGCTCCCCGCGAGCGGCACCCCGCCTCCACCGACCCGGCTCACCCCTGAGGGGCTGCTTCCGTCACCGGCGGACAGCCCCTCACCCGTGTGCCGATAGGCTCAGCGGCATGTCTCGCATCGACGGCCGCACCCCCGAACAGCTGCGCCCCATCACCATCCAGCGTGGCTGGAGCAAGCACGCCGAGGGCTCCGTCCTCGTCTCCTTCGGCGACACCAAGGTCTTCTGCACGGCCTCCGTCACCGAAGGCGTCCCCCGCTGGCGCAAGGGCAGCGGCGAGGGCTGGGTCACCGCGGAGTACTCCATGCTGCCCCGCGCCACCAACACCCGCGGCGACCGCGAGTCCGTCCGCGGCAAGATCGGCGGCCGCACCCACGAGATCAGCCGCCTCATCGGCCGCTCCCTGCGCGCCGTCATCGACTACAAGGCGCTCGGCGAGAACACCATCGTCCTCGACTGCGACGTCCTCCAGGCCGACGGCGGCACCCGCACCGCGGCCATCACCGGGGCGTACGTCGCCCTCGCCGACGCCGTCGCCTGGGCCCAGGGCAAGAAGCTCATCAAGGCCGGCCGCAAGCCGCTCATCGGCACCGTCTCCGCCGTCTCCGTCGGCATCGTCGGCGGCGTCCCCCTCCTCGACCTCTGCTACGAGGAGGACGTGAAGGCCGACACCGACATGAACGTCGTGTGCACCGGCGACGGCCGCTTCGTCGAGGTCCAGGGCACCGCCGAGGCCGAGCCCTTCGACCGCAAGGAACTCAACGCACTCCTCGACCTCGCCGTCGCCGGCTGCGACGAACTCGCCGCCGTCCAGCGCGCGGTACTCGAATCGACCGGTGAGGCAACCGCGGGCTAGTTCCACGCGTTCTAAGGGGTACGGGCGCACGGTTCAGCCGTGCGCCCGCCGGCCACGTCGGGCGGATCGGGACGACCCCACCGCGGGACGCACCGGCCGCCGACGCGGCCGTACGCCATCTTGCCCACGGGGAGGGACCGTTCCATGGCCGCGCGCCACCACCGTCGACGCCGTACCGCCGCACTCGCCGTCACCGCCGCACTCGTCGTCCTGCCGGCGGCCGTCGGCTGCGACGCCGTGAACAAGGCGCTCGACTGCGTGCAGACCGCCGACTCGATAGCCGACAGCGTCACCGACCTCCAGCAGGCGGTCGAGAACGCGGCCAACGATCCGTCGCAGACCGACGCCTCCCTCAACTCGATCGAGAACAACCTCGACAACATCGGCGACAAGACCGACAACGCCGACGTCAACAAGGCGGTCGACAACCTGAACAAGGCCGTCGCCAACGTCCGCACCGCCGTCAGGAACGGCGACGACACCCCCGACATCAGCCCCGTCACGGACGCGGCGGGCGAGCTGACCAAGGTGTGCACGCCGTAGGCGTGGCGTGGCCCCCGTGGTCACAGGGGCCGAGGATCTTGCGGGCGGCAGGGGGCATGCGGCCGGCGGCCTGCGGCAGGACACGGCACCGACCGCCCCTCCGACGACAGGACTACGGACCGGACCCCGGCCCACACCGGGGATACGCGGGCTACGGACCCGGACGGGCCTCGGGTGTCGGGGCGCCGGGCGGGGCGCCGGACCGGGACGCCCGTCCCGCGGCGGAGGCGCCCTCGGAGATACTGGCCCCCATGACCCGCCTGATCCTCGCCACCCGCAACGCCGGAAAGCTCACCGAACTGAAGGCGATCCTCGCCGACGCAGGCATCACGCACGACCTCGTCGGCGCGGACGCCTACCCCGACATCCCCGACGTCAAGGAAACCGGCGTCACCTTCGCCGAGAACGCCCTGCTGAAGGCCCACGCCCTCGCCCAGGCGACCGGGCTGCCCGCCGTCGCCGACGACTCGGGCCTGTGCGTCGACGTCCTGAACGGCGCCCCCGGGATCTTCTCCGCGCGCTGGGCCGGCCGCCACGGCGACGACCAGGCCAACCTGGACCTGCTCCTCGCCCAGCTCTCCGACATCGACGCCCCGCACCGCGGCGCCCACTTCGCCTGCGCGGCGGCTCTCGCCCTGCCCGACGGCACGGAACGCGTCGTCGAGGGCCAGCTCCTCGGCACCCTCCGCCACACCCCGGCCGGCACCCACGGCTTCGGCTACGACCCGATCCTCCAGCCCGACGGCGACACCCGCACCTGCGCGGAACTCACTGCCGCCGAAAAGAACGCGATCAGCCACCGAGGCAAGGCGTTCCGCGCGCTGGTACCGGTGGTCCGCGAACTGCTGGGCTGACCGACAGGACAAGCAGTACGCAGAGGGGCGCGCCGTCACGAAGACGGCGCGCCCCTGTCCGCGGTGGGCCCGGTGGGATTCGAACCCACGACACACCGGACCTAAACCGGCGCCCTCTAGCCAGCTGGGGTACGGGCCCAACGCCGTCACTTTACTGGTCCGCGCGGTCCGCCCGTCCGCCGACTCCGAGAGACGGGCCTCGTCGGGAGTGGGTCCCCGTCTGACTGTGGCAGGACGGGCAGAGGTAGCGCAGGTTCTCCGGTCGGTTGTCGAACCGCTCGCCGTTGACGTGGTCGATCTCCAGCACCAGACGCTTGCCGCGCCAGATGTCGCCGATGCCGCATTCCGCGCAGGTGTGAGGCACCTCGAGGTCGTCGAGAGCTCGCCGTAGGAGCGTGGTCCTGGTCCGCGGGGACCCAGGCGCTCCACGGTGCAGAACCTGCTCGGCGGACTTCCGACGTGGTGACGGGACACCGCGTCGGTGCCCCTGTCCGGTGAAGTGATCGAACGCGATGCCGTGTGTCTCCGCACTGCGCCTCAACCGTGCGCGGTTGGTGGTGTTGTCGGCCATGCCCAGTGTCTTCAGCAGCACGGCGAGGCTGCTGGACCGGGCGGCCGCGGGCGCGAGCGTCTCCGGCGGGATCAGACTCGGGCCGTACCCACGGCCTCGGGTGAAGTGCGAGGTGTCGATCCCGAACTGGTCGAGCTTCTTCCGCACATGGCCGTACGGGCTGGTGTCGGGTGGGTGTCCCAGATACTCGAACAACTCCCGCACGCTGTACGAGTGGGCCGCCGCCTCGGTGAGCAACTCCCGTGTGTAGGAGCGCCTCTCGCGGACGGGAAGGGGCTCGTCGACGAAGTGTGAGGTGTCGATCCCGTAGTGGTCGAGCCTGCGTCGCACGTAGCGCAGGCTCGGAGGTCCCAGGGGAGCGCCCAGGCGGCGTAGCAGGTCCACCAGGCTGGTCGAGAGGTCCGCCGTCCTGGCCAGCGTGTCCCGTGGATACTTCGCCCCGGTCACGCCGACCTCCGCTTGCGCCCGCGGTAAGTGTCCGTCGTCGCGTGGCAGTTGGGGCAGAGGAGCCGCAGGTTCCCCGGTCGGTTGTCCCACCAGTCGCCGTTCACGTGGTCGACCTCGAGAGTGAGTGGCCTGCCGTTCCACCCGGGGCCGGTGCCGCAGTCGGCACAGCGCTCGGCCACCCCCGCGCGCAGCAGCTCACGGCGGAGCCGTGCTCCCGGCACCCTGCCCTTCTCCGGTGGCCGCAGGGTGAGGAGTCCGCCGGACGAGCCCTTCGCGGCCCTGCGACGGGACTGCGCGAAGTGGGACGAGTCGATCCCGAGCGCCGCGATCCTGCGGGCCACGTGCGCCTGGTTGCCGCCGACCTGGCTGATCCCCAGGTGGCGTACGACGTCCTTGACGCTGGTCGACGCGCTCACGGCGGCGAGCAGAAGCTCCTTTGTGTGCCGCACCTGGTTCGTCATGAGGTGGGCGATGTCGATGCCGGCCTCGCCCATCTTCTGCCGCAGATAGCGGCGACTGCCCGGTGTCGGGTTCCCGCCGCACCAGCGGACCGCGTCATCGATGTGCCGCGTCTCGCGAGCCGCTTCCTCCAGCAGCTCACGGGTGTACCTGACGCTCATTTTCCCCCACCGTCGGTTGCGTGTTCGCACCTCGAACGGGTCAACGAGCAGGCCATCGGATGGTCACGCCCCCCACGGGGCTCAGCGTCCGCCCGATGTGGGGCCTCAGTGTCCCGACGTCACCTTCAGCCCGACCACCGCCACCAGCAGCAGGCCGATGAAGAAGATGCGGGCCGCGTTGGCCGGTTCGCCGAGGAGGAGCATGCCGAGGACGGCGGCGCCCGCCGCGCCGATGCCGACCCAGACGCCGTAGGCCGTGCCGATGGGGAGGGTCTTCGCGGCGTACGAGAGGAGGACCATGCTGGCGACGATTCCCGCGCCGGTGAGCACGCTCGGGACCGGCCGGGTGAAACCGTCGGTGTACTTCATTCCGATCGACCAGCCGACTTCGAGCAGACCGGCGACGAGCAGCAGAACCCAGGCCATGGGGCACCTCCGAGAGACAGGACGACGGCTGGACCGAAGTGCGTCGTCTTTGCAGGGCCCGGTACGGCGCGTCTCGTCGGGGTGCTTTCCACCGTAGCAAAGGAATGCGAAAGGGGCTGGTGACCATGGTCACCAGCCCCTCGCGGCGATGTTCGCCCTACAAATACAGGCCCGTCGAGTCCTCGGACCCCTCGAACCGGTCCGCGGCCACGGCGTGCAGGTCCCGCTCGCGCATCAGCACATAGGCGGTCCCGCGCACCTCGACCTCGGCGCGGTCCTCGGGGTCGTACAGGACCCGGTCGCCCGGCTCGACCGTGCGGACGTTCTGGCCCACCGCGACGACGTCGGCCCAGGCGAGGCGGCGTCCGACGGCCGCCGTCGCGGGGATCAGGATGCCGCCGCCCGAACGCCGCTCGCCCTCGGCGGCGTCCTGCCGCACGAGCACACGGTCGTGCAGCATCCGGATGGGCAATTTGTCGTCGTGGGTGTTGTGCTGTTCCCGATTGGCGCTCACGCCCAGAACCTACCTGTCCCCGAGCCTTCCGTAGCCGGGCGGGTCAGCCCTTGCGCCGCCGTGTGCCGAGTACGAGCAGCCCGACGACACCCACCGCCAGCAGGGCCGCCGGCACGATGCGCTCCAGCCGGGGCGCACCCTCCTCGGTGACGAACTGCCCCTTCACATCGCCGACGACGCGGTTCACGCCGACGTAGGCGCGCCCCAGCGTGTGGTCGATGTTGGAGGCGACCTTGGCCTTGGCGTCTCCGACGATCGTCTTGGGGTGGACCCGCACGCCGATCTCGTCGAGCGTGTCGGCGAGCGTTGCGCGGCGGTTCTTGATGTCCGCCTCGATCTGCGCCGGAGTCCTGGTATCCGACGTGTCCGACGTATCCGACACCGCGCTGCCTCCGTGGTCGTGTAGTGACTGTCTGGTTCGGACAGTCTGTCAGCTCCTGCTGCGCCGCACCCCTCGGCACCCCCCATTACGCTCGTTCCGTATCCATTCCATCCCCTTGGCCACGTGAGGTTCCGATGAGCGAGCGACTGCAGCCCGGCGACACCGCCCCCGCCTTCACCCTGCCCGACGCCGACGGCAACGAGGTCTCCCTGGCGGACCACAAGGGCCGCAAGGTCATCGTCTACTTCTACCCGGCCGCCCTCACCCCGGGCTGCACGAAGCAGGCCTGCGACTTCACGGACAACCTCGACGTGCTGGCGAGCGCGGGTTACGACGTCATCGGTGTCTCCCCGGACAAGCCGGAGAAGCTCGCGAAGTTCCGTGAGAAGGAGTCCCTGAAGGTCACGCTGGTCGGGGACACCGACAAGTCGGTCCTGGAGGCGTACGGCGCCTTCGGTGAGAAGAAGCTGTACGGCAAGACGGTCGTCGGGGTCATCCGCTCCACCGTGGTGGTGGACGAGGAGGGCAAGGTCGAGCGGGCCTTCTACAACGTGAAGGCGACCGGGCACGTGGCGAAGATCATCAAGGACCTGGGGATCTGACCCGCTCGTTGCGGTTCAGTCCCGTTCGGCACGCTGGGGTCCTCCTTCCGGGGAGGGCCCCAGCGTGCCGCCCGGCCCGTCAGGGCTTTCTGGTGCTGAGCGGGTTCAGCGGGCCCTGGCCGGCGATGGTGCCCGTTCCGCCGTCCGTGGCTCCGCCGTCGGTGCCGGTGCCGCCGTCCGTGGTGGATCCGGTGGTGCCGCCGTCGGTGGTGCCCCCGCCGTCGCCGCTCGTGGTGCCGCCTCCGGTGTCGGCGCCGCCGTCGGTCTGGCCCTGGTTCTGACCCGCGGTCTGCCCCTGGGTCTGGCCGTTGGTCCGTCCCGGGGACTGGCTGGCGCCCTGCGTCTGCCCCTGGTCCTGGCCCGGGGTCTCCTGCCCGCCGTCGGTGGTGCCGCCGTCGTCCTCGTCGGTGGTGTCCGGCTCGCTGGGTTCGAAGGAGGGGACGTCCTCCTGTTCCTCGGCACCCGGCTGGAGCTGGAGGTCGAAGTCGGACGCGTCGGTGCCGTCGAGGGCGTCCTTGGTGAACTGGGCCCAGATCTGGGCGGGGTAGCCGCCGCCGTTGATGCGGGCCTGGCCGAGCGCGCCGTACAGGGACTTGTGGGCGCCGGTCTCGGGGTCCTGGCCCATCACGGAGACGACGGTGGCGAGGTCGGGGGTGTAGCCCGCGAACCAGGCGGCCGTGTCCTCCTCGGCGGTGCCGGTCTTGCCCGCGGCGGGCCGGTCGGCGGCCTGCGCGGCCTGTCCGGTGCCGCCGTCGACGACGCTCTGGAGCATGGACGTGGTCGTGTCGGCGGCCTCACGGCTCACCGCCTGGGTGGTCCGCTGCTCGGGCAGCTCCACGTCGTCCTCACCGTCCTTGGTGATCTTCTCGACGAGGGAGTACGTGCCGTGCCTGCCGTGGTTGGCGAGCGTGGCGTACGCCTCCGTCATGTCGAGGACGCTGGCGGTGGCCGGGCCGAGGGCGATGGAGGGGGAGGCCGTCAGGTCGGGGGTGTTCGCGGGCAGGCCGAGCGCGACGGCGGTCTTCTCCACCTTGGCGGGGCCGACGTCGACGGCCATCTGCGCGTACACCGAGTTGACCGACTTGTCGGTGGCCGTGCGGACGGTGATGTCGCCGTACGAGACGCCGTCCTCGTTCTCCGGGGCGTAGGTGCCGCCGCTCCAGCCCTGCACCGGGCGCTTGTCGGTGCCGTCGTAGACGGTGTTCGGGGTGATCATGCGGCCGTCCTGGGTCGTGGAGAAGTTCTGCACGGCCGAGGTGAAGACGAACGGCTTGAAGGTGGAGCCGACCTGGTAGTCGCGGCGGGTCGCGTTGTTCACGTACTGCTTGGTGTAGTCGATGCCGCCGTACATCGCGCGGACCTTGCCGCTGGACGGGTCGATGGCGACGCCGCCGGCCCGGACGTACGAGTCGACCTTGCGGTTCTTCTTGTCGAGCCGGTCCGTCACCTGGTCGTTGACGGCCTTCACGAAGGCGTCCTGCTTGGGCTTCTGCAGGGTGGTCGTGATGCGGTAGCCGCCGGTGGTGAGGGTGTCCTCGTCGATGATCTTGTTCGAGGTCAGGTAGTCGTTGACGGCCTGCACGAGATAGCCGCGCTGGCCGGACATGCCCGACGGGCCCTTGGCCTGCTTGGGCGGCTCGAAGGTGACGCGGGCGCGCGCCGGCTGGGTCAGCCACTTCTTCTTGACCATGCCGTCGAGGACGTAGTTCCAGCGGGCGAGCGCCGCCGCCTTGTTCTCGGGGTGCGCGATCACGTCGAACTCGCTGGGCGCGTTGAGCAGCGCGGCGAGGTAGGCGCCCTGGGCGACGGTGAGGTTCCGGGCGTCGACGCCGTAGTAGGCCTGGGCGGCGGCCTGGATGCCGTAGGCGTTGCGGCCGTAGTAGCTGGTGTTGAGGTAGCCCTCCAGGATGTCGTCCTTGCTCTTCTCCCGATCGAGCTTGATCGAGATGAAGAACTCCTTGATCTTTCGGGTGACGGTCTGTTCCTGGCCCAGGTAGTAGTTCTTCACGTACTGCTGGGTGATCGTCGAACCCGACTGTCTGCCCTTGCCGGTGGCCGTGTTCCAGCCCGCGCGGATCATCGCCTTGGGGTCGATGGCGGACTCGGTGTAGAAGTCGCGGTCCTCGGCGGCGAGGGTGGCGTGCTGGGCGTCCTTGGAGATCTGCGCGAGGGAGACGTTCTCGCGGTTGACGTCGCCGTCGCGGGCGAGCTGGCTGCCGTCGGCGTACAGATAGACGTTGCTCTGCTTGGTCGCGGCGGCGTTGGCCGGCGGGATCTTGACGAGGTAGTAGCCGAGCGCGAAGAGGCCGACCAGGACGAGGATCAGGCACACGAGGGTGCCGAGCAGCATCCGCCAGGTCGGGACGAGCCGGCGCCAGCCGGTCCGCTTCCGCTTCTCCTTCCGCTTCTTGTCGGGCTCGCCCGGTCCCGCCGCGGGGTCGCCGGCCGGGCGGGGGCCCGGTTCCGGTTCCCTGGGTGCCCAGCCCTGGTCGTTCCGCTGCGGCTGCGGCTCGTCACTCATCTGTTCGCCGGACTCCTGTTTCACGTCGTACGTCGCCGTACGACCTCTTACGCCTCATACGCCTGGTGCGCCCCTCTTGAAGACTGTCGCACCCCGCGTTTCGTTCCCTGATCCCGGCACGCGTCGCGCCGGAAAATGCCTGGCGGCACGCGCGGGGCCGGGGCTAGGCTCCTGCGTTTTGGCTCAACTTGGCTCAACGCTCAGGAGGGGGACGGGTTGTGGGCACGACGCGGTTGTACGCGTCCGTCGCGGCGGGCGGTTTCCGGCGGTACGCCACCTATCGGGTCGCCACGGCCGCGGGCGTCTTCACGAACACCGTCTTCGGGCTGATCCTGGCCTACATCTTCATCGCGCTGTGGGACAGCAGGCCGCACCTCGGGGGCTACGACCAGGCCCAGGCGCTGAGCTACGTGTGGCTCAGCCAGGCGCTGCTGATGGTGGTCGCGGTGATGGGCGGCGGCTTCGAGGACGAGCTGATCGAGCGCATCCGTACGGGTGACATCGCGATCGACCTGTACCGGCCCGCGGATCTGCAGCTGTGGTGGCTCGCGCAGGACGTGGGACGGGCGCTGTTCCACCTGCTGGGCCGAGGGGTGGTCCCGCTCGCCTTCGGGGCGCTCCTCTTCGACCTGGCGCTGCCCGCCGATCCGCTGACCTGGCTCGCCTTCCTGGTCGCGGTCACGCTCGGCGTGGTCGTCGGGTTCTCGATCCGCTTCCTGGTGGCGCTGTCGGCGTTCTGGCTGCTCGACGGGGCGGGCGTCTCGCAACTCACCATGATCGCCGGGGTGTTCTGCTCGGGGATGCTCCTCCCGCTGAACGTGTTCCCGGGCACCCTCGGCGAGGTCGTACGGGCCCTGCCGTGGTCGTCGCTGATCCAGGCGCCCGTGGACGTCCTGCTCGGCACGGCGGACCCGCTCGGCACGTACGCGTTCCAGGCCGCCTGGGCGCTCGTCCTGCTCACGGCGGGGCGGCTGCTCCAGTCGGCGGCGACCCGGAGGGTGGTGGTGCAGGGTGGCTGACCCTGTGGAGGAGGCCGTGCTGGAGCGGGCGCCCGGCGTGACCGGGACGCCGGGGGAGCGGCCGGAGTGGGCGGCGGATCCCTTCGCGCGGCGGGGGGCGTACGAGCGGCTGTGCGACGGGCTGCGCGCCTACCGGCTGATCACGGCGATGTGGATGCGCTCGACGATGGCCTACCGGGCGTCGTTCGTGATGACCGCGCTCGGGAACTTCGCCGCGACCGCCTTGGACTTCGTGGCGATCCTGCTGATGTTCTCGCAGGTCGACCGGATCGGCGGGTACGGACTGCCCGAGGTGGCCTTCCTCTACGGGGTGGCCGGCACCGCCTTCGGGCTCGCCGACCTCGCGCTCGGCTCGATGGACCGGCTCGGTCGGCGGGTCCGCGACGGCACGCTCGACACCCTGCTGGTGCGGCCCGCGCCCGTCCTCGCGCAGGTCGCCGCCGACCGGTTCGCGCTGCGCCGCCTCGGCCGCATCGTCCAGGGCCTGCTCGTCCTCGGCTACGCCCTGGCCGTCCTCGACATCCAGTGGACGCCGCTCAAGGTGCTGCTCGTCCCGCTGATGCTGCTCAGCGGCGGCGTGATCTTCTCGGCGGTGTTCGTGGCGGGCGCGGCCTTCCAGTTCGTCGCGCAGGACGCCTCCGAGGTGCAGAACTCCTTCACCTACGGCGGCAGCACGCTCCTGCAGTACCCGCCGACCGTCTTCGCCAAGGACATGGTGCGCGGGGTGACCTTCGTGCTCCCGCTCGCCTTCGTCAACTGGCTGCCCGCGCTGTACGTGCTGGGGCGGCCCTATCCGCTCGACCTGCCGACGTGGGTCGCCTTCACACCACCACTCGTGGCGGCGCTCTGCTGCGCGCTCGCCGGGATCGCCTGGCGCGCGGGGCTGCGCGCCTACCGCAGTACGGGAAGTTAGGGGAACGGGCGTGGCCATCACCGAGGACGGCGGACCCACGGGTCCGGACAGCGCACCGGCGGGCCGGGCCGGCGGACCCACCGGTCCGGACGCCGGATTCATCGAACTGGACGGCGTCGAGAAGGTCTTCGACGTGCGCAAGCGGACGGGGTTCCTGCGCAGCGAGCGGCGGCAGGTGCGGGCGGTCGACTCGATCTCGTTCAGCGTGCCGCGCGGCGAGATGGTCGGCTACATCGGTCCGAACGGTGCCGGGAAGTCGACGACCATCAAGATGCTCACCGGCATCCTCACCCCGAGCGGCGGCCGGCTGCGGGTCGCGGGCCTCGACCCGTCCCGGGAACGGACCCGGCTGGCCCGCCGGATCGGGGTGGTGTTCGGGCAGCGGACGACCCTGTGGTGGGATCTCCCGCTGATCGACTCCTACCGGCTGATGCACCGCATGTACCGCATCCCCGACGCGCGGTACCGGGAGAACCTGGACCGCTGTGTCGAACTCCTCGAACTCGGAGCCCTGTTGGACGTGCCCGTGCGGCAGCTGTCGCTGGGGCAGCGGATGCGCGGCGACATCGCGGCGGCGCTGCTGCACGATCCCGAGGTGCTCTACCTGGACGAGCCGACCATCGGGCTCGACGTGATCAGCAAGGCGCGGGTCCGTGAGTTCCTGCGCGACCTGAACGCCGACCGCGGCACGACCGTGCTGCTCACCACGCACGACCTGACCGACATCGAGCAGCTGTGCCGGCGGGTGATGGTCATCGACCACGGGCGGCTGATGTACGACGGTCCGCTGGCCGGGCTGCACGAGGTGGGGGAGAGCGAGCGGACCCTGGTCGTCGATCTGGAGCGGGAACTCCCGCCGATCGAGGTGGAGTCGGCGCGGGTCGTGAAGGTGGAGGGACCGCGCCAGTGGCTGGCGTTCCCGGCGGCTCTCTCGGCGGCTCCGCTGGTGGCGCGGATCGCCGCGGAGTACCCGCTCGTGGACCTCTCGGTGCGCGAGCCGGACATCGAGGCCGTGATCAGCCGCATGTACGCGGAGAAAGCGGTCTCATGACGCGTCTCGTGAACCGACCCCCAAGGCTTGTCCAAGGCGGCGAGCGGCATGGCGAGCGGGCGGGGGAACTCGTAGGCTGCTGTCCATGACGGACGACGAACTCCCGGAGCTGCGCGCCTCAGACGCCGATCGTGAACGGGTCGCCGAACAGCTGAGGGACGCCGTCGCCGAAGGCCGCCTCGACATGGAGGAGTTCGAGGAGCGGCTGGAGGCGACGTACAAGGCCCGTACCTACGGGGAGTTGACGCCGATCACCCGCGATCTGCCCGGCGCGGCGGCCGCGGCCCCGATCTCCATGGTCAAGCAGCCCGTGGACGACGGAAGTTGGGCTTCGCGGATCGTGGGCGGCGAGGGGTCCTCGTCGTGGGGCGTGGCCGTGCTGTCCGGCTTCGAGCGCAAGGGCCGCTGGACGGTGCCGCGCCGCTTCAACTCCTTCGCCTTCATGGGCGGCGGTGAGATCGACCTGCGCGAGGCGAACTTCGCGGACCGCGAGGTCGTCGTCAACTGCGTCGCGGTCATGGGCGGGATGAACGTCATCGTGCCGCCCGGCGTCGAGGTCGTCGTCCGTGGCATCGGCATCATGGGCGGCTTCGACCAGCGCGAGGAGGGCCGGCCGGGCGATCCCGGGGCACCCCGGGTGATCATCACGGGCTTCGCCTTCTGGGGCGGCGTCGGGGTGGAGCGCAAGCTCACCCGCGCCGAGCGCCAGCGCCAGCGGGAGGAGCGCCGCCAGGAGAAGCTGGAGCGACGTGCGGCCCGCAAGGAGCTGCAGGGGTCGCAGGGCGGCCGCCTCGGTGACGTGTTCGACGTCCTCGACGACGCGCGGGACCTGATCCGCGACCGGCACGAAGACCATCACGAGTACCGCGACGAGCGGGAGCAGGAGCGCCGCGAACGCCACGAGGAGCGCCGGGAGCGTCACCGGGAGCGCCGCGAGGACCGCCACCGCCGTCACTTCGGCGACCACTGAACTCCCGCGGCCCCTCGGGTCGTTGGCGGGCGCGGTGACCGACGTGACCACGGTGCCCCCGGGAAAGGCCGCGGCGCGCCCGCGATCGCGAGCGCGCCGGTGGGCGTGAGGGGTCGGATCACAGCTCCGCCGGAGCCGAGCCCTTCAGCTGTTGGAGGTCGAACACCTCGGCCATCCGCCGGAAGCCCCGGTCGCTCGGGTGGAGATGGTCACCCGAGTCGTAGTCGGTGCGCAGGCGGCGCGGGTTGTACGGGTCGCGCAGGGCCGCGTCGAAGTCGACGACGGCGTCGTACACCTTCCCGGCGCGGATCTGCGCGTTCACGGCCTCCCGGACGGCCTCCCGCTGCGGGGTGTAGCCCCGGTGGCCCTCGAAGGGCATCAGGGTGGCGCCGACCACCCGCAGGCCGCGGGAGTGCGCCTGCCGGACCAGGGTCCGCAGGCCCGCCGTGATGGTGCGCGGGTCGACCTGGTTCGGGTTGCGCAGGATGTCGTTGACGCCGAGGTCGATGACGACGGCCTTGACGTTCGTACGGTCGAGGACGTCCCGCCCGAAGCGGCTCAGTCCGCTGGGGTTGTCGGCGGGACGGCCGAGGCCCGCGGCGAGGATCTGGTTGCCGCTGATGCCCTGGTTCACGACGCTGTAGCGGGGCGTCTCACCGGTCCCGGCCGAGGCACGCAGCCGCTCCGCGAGGACGTCCGGCCAGCGGCGGTTGGCCCCGACGGTGGAGGTGACGCCGTCGGTGAGCGAGTCGCCGAGCACGACGACCGTGCCCGTCGCCTCGTCGCTCAGCACGTCGACCGCCGTCAGGTAACGCCAGTACGGCGTCTGCTCGGTGTACGAGGTGCCGCTCACGTCCTCCGTACGGTCGCCCTGCGCGACGTACGAGAGCTGGCGGGCCATCGGGTGGTAGGTGACCGGTCCGGACGGCGTCGGCGAGTACGTCGTCACGAGAACGTCCGCGCCGTGCGGGATGCGCACCCGGACGGCGTCGCTCATCACCTGTCCGCCTGCCGGGATCACGACGGCCGTGGCGCCGCCGAACGTGAGGCGGCGCATGGTGTCGGCCGCGGCGGCGGCGTTCTCGGCGGTCGCGGCGACCGCGATCGTGGCGTGCGCGAGGGCCAGCGGGCGCTGTCCGTAGAGATTGGACAGCGTGATGCGGGCACCCGTGCCCCCGACGGCCGCGTGCACGACGTTGCGCACGGAGCGGCCGGCCATGCCGTCGGTCTCCGTGCCGGGCTCCGCTCCGGCCGGGGACGCCGACCAGGCGCCGACCCAGGTGCCGGTGGAGGCGGGCGCGGCGGAGTTGTGCGACGTACGCCCACTGGCGACGTCGGTCCGGGTGCCGCTGCCGTCGTCGGCGGCGACACCGATGTAGATGGCCCCCGAAAGGACCACGACCACGGCGAGAACCGCGGCGAGCAGGGCATAACCGTGACGCTTGGTCATGCGGTGCGTCTCTCCTCGAAACGATGGGAGCGAAATGCTCCGATGTGATCACCCCATGATGCGGCATGGGCCGGGAGGAGCACCGACGCACCCCCCTTTGGGTCCCACCGGTCGAATCCCCAACCGAACAGACGCCGGGAACTCGTGTGCCGTTCCAGTAGTCGGTCAAGAAGAGAGGGGAAAGAGACAATATTTACGGGGTGGGTCGGGTTCTGCGGACAGGTGGAGTGAATGGAACGCACGAAATCGGGTGAACCGGACGGCATGGAGCATGCCCGCCCCGGGGGGACCGCGAACGCCACGGCATCCGCCGCACCGCCGGGCCGCGCGATGAACACCTTCAGCGCCTCCGACATCGAGAAGCGGCGCGGGGTGCGCCGGATGAAGGCGACCGCCACCGGCCTGCTGCTCCTCGTCGCCCTGGTGTACGTGCTGGCGAAGTGGGCCTCGCACGAGGGCGCGGGCGCCTGGGCCGACTATGTCGCGGCGGCCGCGGAGGCGGGCATGGTCGGCGCGATGGCCGACTGGTTCGCCGTCACCGCCCTCTTCCGGCACCCGCTCGGCCTGCCCATCCCGCACACCGCGATCATCCCCACCAAGAAGGACCAGCTCGGCGTCTCGCTCGGCGAGTTCGTCGGCGAGAACTTCCTCTCCGAGGAGGTCGTGCGGCAGCGCCTGCGGGCCGTGGGCATCGGCAGCAGGCTGGGCACCTGGCTCGCTGACCCCGAGCACGCGGACCGGGTGACCGCCGAACTGGCCGCCGCCCTGCGGGGCGCGCTGACCGTACTGCGGGACTCGGACGTCCAGGCCGTGGTCGGCGAGGCCATCACCCGGCGCGCCGACGCCCAGGAGATCGGGCCCGGCATCGGCAAGATGCTGGAGCGGGTCGTCGCCGACGGCGGGCACCGGCGGGTCGTCGACCTGGTGGTCAGCCGCGCCCACGACTGGCTGGTCTTCCACGACGAGCAGGTCATGGACGCCGTGCAGGGCGGCGCACCCGGCTGGACGCCCCGCTTCGTCGACAAGAAGGTCGGCGAGCGCGTCTACCGGGAGCTGCTCCGCTTCGTCACCGAGATGCGCGACTCCCCGGCCCACCCGGCCCGCGGCGCCCTCGACCGGTTCCTCACCGACTTCGCCTCCGACCTGCAGTCCGACACCGAGACCCGGGCCCGCGTGGAGCGCCTCAAGGGGGAGGTGCTCGGCCGCGGCGAGGTCCAGGACCTGATCGCGTCCGCCTGGACGGCCGTACGGTCGATGATCGTCTCCGCGGCGGAGGACGAGCGCAGCGAACTGCGGCTGCGGGTGCGGGCCTCCCTGCTGTCCCTCGGCGCCCGCATGGCCACCGAGCCCAAGCTCCAGGCCAAGGTCGACGGCTGGGTCGAGGGCGCCGCGGTGTACGTGGTGACGACGTACCGCACGGAGATCACCTCGCTCATCACCGACACGGTCGCCGGCTGGGACGCCGAGCACACGACGAAGAAGATCGAGGCGAACATCGGCCGTGACCTGCAGTTCATCCGGATCAACGGCACGGTGGTCGGCTCGCTCGTCGGCCTGCTGATCTACACCGTGTCGCAGGCGCTGGGGGCGTAAGGGGGCACGGACGGCGGGGGCGTAGGCGGGCGGAGATCGGGGAACACGTGCGGCGTTCACTCGAAGGAGAGGGACCCCATGACCGCACCCGCCTCGCCGGCCCCCACGCCCGGGTCCACCGGCACCATCACGACCAGCGTGCCCGCCCGGCTGGACCGGCTGCCGTGGTCCCGCTGGCACTGGATGATCGTGATCGGCCTCGGCACCGTCTGGATCCTGGACGGCCTCGAGGTCACCACCGTCGGCAACATCGCGGGCCGCCTCTCCGAGGAGGGCAGCGGGCTCTCCATCACCTCGGCGCAGGTCACCGGTGTCGCGGCGGCGCTCTACGTGGCGGGTGCCTGCGCGGGCGCCCTGTTCTTCGGCTGGCTGACCGACCGCTACGGCCGCAAGAAACTGTTCATGGTCACCCTGGTGGTCTATCTCGCCTCGACCGCCCTGACCGCCCTGTCCTTCGACGCCTGGTGGTTCTTCACCTTCCGCTTCCTCACCGGGTTCGGCATCGGAGGCGAGTACGCGGCCATCAACTCGGCGATCGACGAACTGATCCCCGCCAAGTACCGCGGCCGGGTCGACCTGATCATCAACGGCAGTTACTGGCTCGGCGCGATCGGCGGCGCGCTGCTGTCCATCGTCATGCTGAACACGGACATCTTCCCGAAGGACCTCGGCTGGCGGCTCACCTTCGCCCTCGGCGTCGTCCTCGGTCTGGTGATCCTCCTGGTCAGGCGGCACGTGCCCGAGAGCCCGCGGTGGCAGTTCATCCACGGCCAGGGGGAGGAGGCCGACGAACTCGTCGACTCCGTCGAACAGGAAGTCGAGAAGGAGACCGGCAAACCGCTGCCACCGCCCGCGGGTGAGATCACCGTCGAGCAGCGCAAGAGCATCGGCTTCGGGATCATCGCCAGGACCGTCTTCGGCCGCTACCCCAAACGCGCCGTGCTCGGCCTCGCCCTCTTCATCGGCCAGGCCTTCCTCTACAACGCCATCACCTTCGGTTTCGGCGCCATCCTCACCACGTTCTTCGACGTCCCCACGGGCGGCACCGGCTACTACTTCGCGGTCATCGCGGCCGGCAACTTCATGGGCCCGCTGCTCCTCGGCAAGCTCTTCGACACCGTCGGCCGCCGGGTGATGATCTCCTCGACGTACCTGCTCTCCGGCGTGCTCCTGTTCGGCACCGCGTGGCTCTTCGACCAGGGCTCGCTGAACGCCGTGACGATGACCGCCTGCTGGTGCGTGGTCCTGTTCTTCGCCTCCGCCGGCGCCTCCAGCGCCTACCTGACCGTCTCCGAGATCTTCCCCATGGAGACCCGGGCCATGGCCATCGCCTTCTTCTACGCCATCGGCACCGCAGCCGGCGGCATCAGCGGCCCGCTCGTCTTCGCCGACCTCACCAAGTCCGGTGTCGTGGGCGACACGGTGCTCGCCTTCCAGATCGGCGCCGGCCTGATGTGCGCGGCCGGCCTGGTCGCCGTGTTCCTCGCGGTCAACGCCGAACGCCGCTCGCTGGAGGACATCGCCGCCCCACTGTCGACGGCGCCCTCCCCCACCGGCACGTCGTCCTCGACACCGTCGACGCCGTCCAACTGAGCGCCGGCGCGGGCCCTTCCGAGTGTCCCCTTCTGAGTACGCGTACTCTGTCGGGCCCCCGCCGGACACGTCACCCTCGTACGCATGACCGAGAAGCTGCTCCGCCCCCTGCGAACGCGCCCCTGGCCGGAACGCTGGCTGACCCGCGTGCTCGGCGCCGCCCTCTCCGGCGCGGCGTACCTCCTGTGCCTCCCGTGGGACCTGCGCAACCGACCCGCGGCACCGGGTTCCACGCTGGAGACCACCCCGGTGACCGGCACGGGCATCCTCGTCCTCGCCGTCTGCCTGCTGCTCCTGGCCGCCTACGTCGGCCACCGCGACGCACTCGCCTGGCCCCTGCTGCTCGTCGCGGCCCCTCCGGCGGCCCTGCTGTACGTGTCCCTGAGCACGCATCCCGGACCGCCCGACGGCTTCGTCGACGCCTGGCCACTCACCTGGGCGTTCTACACGCTGCTCGGCGCGGCGGGTGTGCTGGTCGTGGCCGCGGTGGCCCGCCGGTTCAGGACAGACTGGACGGAGTCGAACGAGGTCGACGAGGGGTTCGTGCTCGCTCGCCGTCCCTGCACGTGAGGAGCCGCGGTCTGTGAGGGGCCGCGGCCCGGGTCGAACCGCGGCCTGGGTCGAGCCGCGAGTCGGGTCGAACTCCGCCCCGCCGTCCCCGCCGTCCGCCACCCGTGAGCCACCAGGAGGCACCGCCCATGACCGTCCGCAGGATCGTCCCCGACATCCAGGTCGGCTCCGAGCAGGACATGTCGGCGAACCGTGAGTTCTACGGCGTGCTCGGGTTCGAGGAGGTCATGAACCAGGGCTGGGTCATGACCCTCGCCTCCCCGGCCAACCCCACCGCCCAGATCAGCTTCCTCACCGAGGAACGCACCGCGCCCGTCGTCCCCGACCTGAGTGTGGAGGTCGAGGACGTCGACGCCGTGTACGCGCAGGTGCTCGCGTCGGGCGCGGAGATCGTGCGGGACCTGCGGGACGAGGAGTGGGGCGTACGACGGTTCTTCGTCCTCGATCCGAACGGACGGGTGGTGAACGTGCTGGGCCACCGGGACTGACCGGGTTCACCAGGTCTCACGGCGCCCCACCAGGTCCTCCCACGGAGCCCCACCAGGTCCCAGGGAGCCTCACCAGGTCTCGCCGGGCGTCATGGGGCGTAGAAGTACCGCGTCCCCTTCTCGATGAAGTACGAGGCGTAGACGCGGCCGAGGGCCGGCTTGCCGCGGTACATCCCCACGTACTGACGTGAACTGTCGACCACGACGGGCCGCGTCATGCAGGCGAACTTGACCCGCTGCTGCGCCTCCGCCCACTGCACGGCCGCCGGGTCGACGCGGTCGCTGACCAGCAGCGGGAAGGCGCCGACGCCGTTCTGCAGGCCGACGGGCAGACCGCCCTCGGTGTCCTTGGCGTACTTCATCACCTGGTCGGTGAAGGCGGACACGACGGGCACGGTTATCTCCGGGACCGCCGCGGCCACCGTGAACAGATGCAGTTTCGTCGCCATCCAGCTCATCCGGAACTCGGCCCGCCGTCCGACGAGCACGGGCACCCCGGCCCAGTCCTCCCAGCGGGTGGTGCATCCGTCCTCGGTCAACCGGCCCTGTACGAAGGCCAGGTAGGCGCCGGGCGCCGACTGCTGTTGCTGCTGTGCGTCCATGCGCGGATCCTAGGCCGCTGCCCGGCGCGGCCCCTCAGGCCCCAGTCGTGGACCCGGGCCGGATGATCATCAGGACCGTGACGGTGGCCCACAGCAGGTTGAAGATCCCGGTGACCATGGCGAGCCGAACGGTGGCCGCGCGGACGGCCGTTGCCCCGTCTCCGTCTCCCCGCGTCCCTTCCACCGCTCCGACTCCCTCGGCCGTTTCCAGGACGGCGCTCTGGCGGGGCAGTACGAGCAGGGCGAGCACGCCGGCCGCGAGCGCGGTCAGCACGATGGAGACGATCAGCCAGGTGTCGCCGAGCACGCCCATGTTGCTCGCCGTGGCGAACCCGAACACGGGGACGGCGACGCCGACGACGGCGTACACCCGGCAGATGCGGTGCAGCAGCCGCGTGGTGGCGAGGGCGTCGGCATCGTCCGGCGCACCGAGGGCCCGGCGCGCGGCCGGCGGGAACATGCTCGCGGCGACCGTCACGGGCCCGACGGCGACGATCGCGGCGATGACGTGGACGGCGAGGAGGAACTTGGTCACGGGGCGACGGTAGGGCCGGGAGGGATCTTGTAGAAGTGGCGCTTTTGCCAGAGGGCAACGAATTCTGGCCAGCACTCCTATCAGGTAGGAGAGAAGGGCGTCTGAGCAGGCGGATTGGCTTCCTGCCCTGGGCGAGGGCACGGCTCGCGAGGCCGCGGGACCCGGCGGAAGGACTGCGCCGGAAGAAGTCGACCTCAGGAAATCGGCCGGGGTGATGGATGACAGGGGTGACGGGAACTCGTCGTATGTCTACGCTCCAGCCATGCACACCGTGGCCGTTCTGGCGCTCGACCAGGTCATCCCGTTCGACCTCTCCGCCCCGATCGACACCTTCGGCTGGGCCAGACTGCCGGACGGCCGGCCCGCGTACCGGACCCGTGTCTGCTCGGTCACGCCGGACGCGGAGGTGAGCGCGGGAGCCTTCACGCTGCGCGCGCCGCACGGCCTGGAGGCGCTGGCGGAGGCCGACACGATCGTCCTGCCGGGGCGGTCCGACCTGTCTCTGCCCCTCCCGCCGGGCGTCGCGGACGCGCTGCGCGCGGCGGCCGCGAACGGCACGCGGATCGCGTCGGTCTGCGTCGGGGCGTTCGTCTTCGCGGCCACGGGCCTGCTGGACGGCCTGCGCGCGACGACGCACTGGCGGGCGGCGGCGGAACTGGCGGCCCGCCACCCGGCGGTGACCGTCGACCCGAACGTCCTCTACGTCGACAACGGCCAGTTCCTCACGTCGGCGGGCGCGGCGGCGGCCCTGGACATGTGCCTGCACATGATCCGCGGGGACCACGGCTCGGCGGTCGCCGCGGACGCGGCCCGGCTGTCGGTGATGCCCCTCGAACGGGAGGGCGGGCAGGCCCAGTTCATCGTCCACGCGCAGCCACCGGCACCGGCGGGCACGACGATGGAGCCGCTCCTCGCCTGGCTGGAGGAGAACGCGGAGCGCGAACTGACCCTGGAGGACATCGCCGTCGAGGCCGGCATGAGCACCCGTACCCTCAACCGCCGCTTCCGCGAACAGACCGGCACGACGCCCTCGCAGTGGCTGCACCTGGCCCGGGTCCGCCGCGCCCAGTACCTCCTGGAGACGACCACCCACCCGGTCGAACGCATCGCCGCCCAGGCGGGGTTCGGCTCACCGACGGCGTTCCGGGAACGCTTCAAGAGGGTGGTGGGGACGAGCCCCCTGGCGTACCGACGGGCGTTTCGCGGCGCGGGGGCGGCGTGAGGGGCGAGCCGGTCCGGGGCTCGCTCGGCCTCTGTCCGGCAGCCCGCCGGTCGCCGTCGGCCCCGGCGGCCAGGCCGCGGATCAGCAGTCAGCCCCGGCGGTCGGCGACGGCCCAGGAGGCGAGGGCCACGGCTCCGGCGACACCGAAGACGGCGGGCCAGGCGCCCACCTTCTTGGCCAGCGGATGCGACCCGGCGAAGGCGGCGACGTACGTGGCGGTCAGCACCCCGGCGGCCTTCCCGCCGGCCTGCTGCTTCCACTGCTGAGCGGCAACGGCCCCGGCGGCAGCCAGCACAACCCCACCGAGTTGCCGCTTCCTGGTCCACCGGGCAACCCCGTACCCCCCGACAAGCCCCCCAGCGGCCACCACCGCGGCCGGTACCTTCGCCATTGCTGCCTCCTGCTGCTGCCTGGGCCGCCGCTGCGCCGAACGCCGCGCCTGCCGAACGAACCGAGGCTAACGCGGGCACAAGACTGGACCGACGGGGGCCAACCTTTTCGACTTGTCAGTGGCATCCGTTTGGATGTGCGGCATGACCGTTCACGACGTAGCCCGGGCGTTGCCTGACATCGCGACCTTGAGAAACCTCTGCCGCTCGATAGCCATGGCGGAGGCCGTTCTGAACCCAGACGGGGCACGGGAGTACTGCTTCTTGCCGTCCTGGTCGGAAACCGAGGAGCTCGCCTCGCTGCGCAACGGTTCGGGTGACGAACTCGACATCGTCTTCGCTCCCACCGGCGCGTACATCCGTGGCTTCGACCACGAGTCCCCCCTGAGCCCGTACGGCCACGGGGACGTGCCTGCGCCGTGGCCGGGAGTGCTGGACTCGATCCCTGAGGTCTTCCGGCGCTACGTCGACGAGCCTGCCTTCACGGACGAGGACGGATGCCCCGTGGTGACCGTGTGCCTGTGGCGCACCACGGACGCCACGTCCTGGGAGGCGGGTTCCATCACCTTCCCCGCCGGACACCCTGACCCGGACGGCTCGGTCTGGCTCTTCGAGCTGCTCATGGACCCGACACCCGAGGCGTTCCAGAGGTTCGCCGAGGATTACTACGAGACGTCGGTAGACATCGGGCCAGTCCGCCACATCTACGCCCTGCGCCCGCTCGGCCGGTCACACATCACGGCCCTCAATCCGTCGGCACCTGTGGAGACGGTCCTGGCGGAGGCCAAGGCGATGGGGTATCCGCTCGCGGCCCAGTAGCCGCGTCAGAGTGAGGCGTTCGGCCCCCGGCCTCCGCCGCCGGTGCGCGGCTCGGGGAGGCTGCGTATGAAGGCCTGCCAAGCGGGAGGGCGGACGGAGATGAGCGGGCTTGCAGATGTCTTTGAGTCGCGGATCAGCGTGCCCTCGTTCGTGTGGGCGCACTCAACGCACTCGGTGCCGCTGCCGCCGCTGTAGGAGGACTTGAACCAGACGGGCGTCAGCGGTTCGGGCATTACGGCTCCTTGCTTATGCGGCGGATCAGCGTTGCCGAGGACTCCAGGTCGAGTGCCTGTGCGCTGAGGTACTGGAACGCCAACCTATAGCGCTCCAGTTCCTGCTGCTTCTCCATGAACAGGCCACCGCTCAGAACGTCTACGTACACCACGTCCAGGTCCGGAGCGGGGCCCCGCAGGAGCGCGAAACTGCCAACAGCTGCTGCATGCGCTCCTGTTGAGAACGTCAGGACTTGGACGGTGATGTGAGGCAGCTCCGCCACCGTCAGGAGGTGCTGGAGCTGCTCCCGCATGACGTCGCGCCCGCCAACGCTGCGTCGGATCGCGGCTTCGTCGATCACGCACCAGATGTGCGGTGGCTCATCGCGGTGGAGGAGTTCCTGTCGCTTCATGCGGATGTCGACCATGTGCTGCACCTCCCGCTCCGGGCACTGCATCTCCGAGGCGCGGTGGACCGCCTCGGCGTAGGCGCGTGTCTGGAGGAGTCCAGGGATGTACATGCAGGCGTAGTGGTCCTCGCGGACGACCTCGTCCTCAAGGGTGAGCATCAGGTTCATGGAGTCGGGGATCGGGTCGGCGAGCGATCGCCACCAGCCCTGAATCTTCGCCCCCTTGGCGAGTTCGACCAGGGCGAGCCGCTCCACGTCGGTGACGTCGTACTCACGGCACAGGGCATCGACGGTCGGCCATTTGACCGACCCCTCCTTGGTCTCGTACCGGCTGAGTGTGGCTTTGGAGATCCCGACACGTGCACCCGCCTCCTCTAGCGTCAGCCCTTTCCGTTCCCGCAGGCGACGTAAGTCGGCTCCGAGTTGGCGTCTGCGCGTTGTAGGTCCAACTGCCATGTGCACGGCCCTTCCGTCTGGATCTCTCAGATCGTGGTGGCTGCCGGACCGCGACGGCAAGGTCGCGTGCGCCGGGGGCGTGCGAACCTCACCACGCTCCTGATCGCCGTTCATTTCACAATGTGAGAGTTCCATTTTGAGAGTTCCACTGCAACGCTCTGTGATGAGGTGATCGCGAAAAGCGAAGCTGCCCGTGAGGAAGGGGACTTGTGGATGGACTGCGCGAGCTGTGTGTCGAGGAAGCCGTGGGATCTGCCCTTCGTGGCTGAGCCCAAGGAGGTACCGGCCCTTCGCCGCATCATGCGACGTCAGCTGGGGCTTTGGGGCCTGACCGAGGTCAGCGAGGCGGCCCAGCTCTGTGTGACCGAGCTGGTCTCCAACGTCATCGCCCACGTGGGATGGGGAACACCAGCCACTCTCGCCGTCTCGATGAGCGGCACGTATCTGCGCATCGAGGTTCACGATCCAGACGCTCGCGCGTTACCGACCCTCGTGCAGGCGGAAGCCGATGCCGAGAGAGGGCGGGGCATGGCGCTTGTCGATGCCATCGCGTATCGCTGGGGTGTGCTGCTCCATCCGGACCGCAAGGTCACCTGGTGCGAGCTGGCCACCCACCTGATCTCGCCCGACGGCCACAGCGGAGGCGCGCCCGTGGCAAGGGCGGCCGCCATGCTCGATGTGTACCGTGCTCCGCGGCCACCCCAGGTGATGGCCCCTACGGTGCTGAGCGTTGCCATGAGGGAAGAGGCGGCCATCGATGTGATCGCCGACCTCCTCCACTGGCTCCAAGCCCATGGCCGTGATGTGGATGAGGTGTTGGATCGAGCCCACAGGCAGTTTGACGCTGGGATGGGCGGGTGTTGTGGTTGAAGCGCACCCGAAAATGTGGACCAAGGGGCTGATTTCGGGGTTCACGCGCGCCGACAACCTGTCGTTGTCGCGTGCCATGGGCTGTCGGCACGAGTGGTGACACCCTGGGGCGCACGACCGACTGGCCGTGCGCCCCACGAATGAGGTACTAGATGAGGTTGGTCACGCTGTGCGACTCAACGCTCGACGTTGATCATGTTGCTGATTCACCTGTGACGGACTCAATAGCCCTGACCACGAGATCCTTGCGGGAAAGCAGGAAGGCGCCGTAGTTATCGTTTCTCAGCTGTGAATGTTGGTCACCGGGCAACAAGTGCGACTGCAGAATTCCAGAAACTTCATCTTCGCCCAGCGCCTCCTCCATAGTGGAAAGATACTCCGAAGGGGCACGCTTCCCGATGCTCTGGTTGGTTCTTTTGTCGATCAGCGCGCGATTCAGGATAAGTTCCGGATTTCCCGGATCGCCAATATCCTCGAGATATTTCTTTGGGAAGACGTGGTGGGCGTCGATGCTCTCCTCGAGAATTTTCTCTGGCGTCAGGGTTGATCCCGAGTGAAAATCCCGGGCTCCGCTACTCAACGTCAACGCCATGACGCCCTTGTATAGGGCTTGTAGATTAGTTCTGGCCGAATCCAGGACCTCGCCGGTGAATGTAAAGCCCTCCACCGCCTCAGGAATTCTTTCTCCGCCGTTAAGCCATGAGGTGAGGTCCATGAAGTCCTTACCTGCTTGACTGTTGCCGCCTTGGTCGTAATTTCTGGAAAAAACGGAGCACCAGAAGAAGCGGCGAATCTTTTGGAGAGCTGCCCCGCTCTCCACAGACCGCTTGGTTTCGACCTCGTGCCACACTGCTGACAGAGGAACGAGCATCATGGAATACGGAAGCCACTTAGGTGCAAGCACACCACACTCATCGCGAAGGAAGGTTAGGGCTCGCGCAGCCCCCAGGGCGACTTGGTCCCAGTGCTTCTCGAATTCCTTGGGCGTTAGTTCCAACACATCGCTACGTTGAGCTGAGGCAGACTTGGTGCCACGTGTTCCCTTGAACTTCTCAACCGTTGCGCGGAGTGAAACGGCCTGGAGTAGGTAGTAAGCGTCTACTTCGAATGTAGCCAAGATTGGGTGCTTGTGCTGCACCCTTTCCCAATCCCTTCGAAGATCCACTCCTGCGGGCCAAAAGCGAGCAGCCAGCAGCTCAAAAACGCTGAGCTTCACACCCGTTCTGTTGAGGGTCTCAAAGATTCGACATACTGCGTCAAGGGGTGTCGCCTCAGGGAGCTCAACGACCGGGAATCGATAGTTTCCAATCGGGCGCAAGTACTTTCGAACAAGTTCCCTAACTCCATTGCGGATTACTTTCCAGTTCTCATTCTCAATAGCCTCCTCCATCACGTCGAGCCACTCCTCGATGCGGTCGGAGGCGATTAGCGACAACGGGAAAAGTGACTGCCGGATCTCTTCGACAGCGTCGGCTGGAGGGCGCCGGCGCAGCGATCTTGCGTTTATCTCTCGATAAACGATGACGTCATCCAGGCGGCTTGCGTCAAGCAGGCCTGGAGAGTCGGAGTCGAGCGATCCCAGAAGTTTGAGATCGACGAAGAATCTTTGTGGCCCCGTGCCGGTGAGGGCCTGAAATATTGAAGTGAGTCTTTGCTGCCCGTCTAGGACCAGGGTGGCAGACTCTTTAAGCTGGATTCTGTCGAACCCTTCGAAGGACCGCCGTCTGATCTGTGGTGTTTTCTGCTCCCAGAAAAGAAGAGTTCCGGCTGGGTAGCGGGCAACGATTGAGACGAGCAGTTTTTGTGTATCGGCAGGATCCCAAACGAAACTTCGCTGGAAATCTGGTATAGCCAGCCGACCTCGCTTCATGTCGTCCATCAATTCTTTGATTGATGGCGTATCCGGAGTCGACATTTGTTTCGAAGAGTGCTGCTCCTGCCAGACCATGGAATCCCCCCTGGGCGGGTAGCTAGGTGCTTCGGGTCATCATACTGACAGACCGTCAATCGACTCTGACGGTCGACTTGATGCTGAAGGTGTTGCTTTGTGGGTCGTGTGGCAGTTGATCAAAGGAACCGAACGCCAAGAGCCGCAGGATCGTTCGAGGCGGCGAGTGCGTACCGAATCCTGGGAGAGTGCCCTATGCCTGGGATCGCTAGTGGTTCCGGGCTGATGGGGCTGTCGATGTCGTGACAGGTAGGGAAGGGTGACCTTCGAACGTTCAACGGCCGGCGGGCAGGTTCGCCGCACCCTTGGCCACTGGCCGCCTGAAGAACGGTCAGAGGTCTCACCCGGAACAGGGGAAGGGGGCAGGGGAACTTCAGTTCACCGGGTGCTCCCGTGGCACTCCCCGTATACCTGCCCCGACCCGCACCAGCACTCCGCCCCCCGCGACGGCGGCCAAGCCACTGCCAGGCCTCGCGCCGCCAGCGTCGTCGCGTACTGGGGGAGCAGGGTCGTGTCCGAGGGGGACGAGGCCTCGGAGGCGGCGAAGGCTTCGTAGGAGGGGACCGTGGCGGTGACGATGCCCAGGTTCGGGGTGCCCGACGAGGCCAGTTCGCGCAGGGAGGCCTCTATCGTCGCGAGGTGCTCCTCGTGGGAGGGGTACTCCTCGGCGAGGTCCGGGTACGCGGCGACCAGTTCGGCCAGTTCGGGGGCCGACCAGTGCAGCACCGCCACCGGGAACGGGCGGGAGAGGGCCTCGCGGTAGGCGCCCAGTTCCGCCTGGAGGCGGCTGATCTCGGCCTGGAGCTCCGCCGGGTTGTCCGAGCCGAGCGACCAGATCCGCTTCGGGTCGTGGAGTTCGTCCAGAGAGATCGCGGACGAGTGCTGGGTGTCCGCCAGCGCGTCCCACTCGTCGTGCGCCGCGCCCAGCATCCGGCGCACCCGGTGCCGGCCGAAGAGCAGCGAGCGCGTGGCGTAGGGCGGCTCCGCCACGTCCGTCAGCAGCAGGGTCGCGCCCTCGGTGAACGTGTCCTGTGCCGCTTCCAGCTCGTCGTGGGACTCCAGGGCCTCGGCCACGATGACCCAGGGTGCCGGGTCCCGGGGTGCCGCCGCTCGGACGCCGTCGATGATCGCGCGGGCCTCCGCCTCGTGGCCGTACTCCCAGAGGTTCGACGCCTTCAGGGCGCGCACCAGGTGGGGGTCCTCCAGCGGGTCCGTCGAGGACAGCAGGCGGTCGTAGAGCGTGGTCGCGGCTGGGCGGTCTCCGGCCAGTTCGAGGTGGGCCGCCGCCTGCACGAGCAGGTGTTCGGCGTCCTCGGGGTAGAGGCCGGCGGTCCGCTCCAGGCGTGCCGCTTCGGCGGTGTGGTCGACGTTCTCGGCAGGCGTGTCGGGGCGCATGGGTGACACCGTACTGCCGTTGGCCGACAAAGAAGAGAGAGGTGCTGGCCACAGCGGCGGGAGTCACCAAGGGCATATGCGGGAGGGGCGGGAGGGGTGTCTGCCCCCGCACGACCGGTGAGGGCGGGGGCCCGGTGCACCGGCCGTGGCGGCCGGAGTTCCCCCGTGAGCGCGCCGCGGAGCTTGCTCCGTCGCTCTGGTGACTTCGCGAGGTGCCGCCTATCGTGCGGGCCGGCGAAGGGGGCGGTCCGATGGGGGCTCCGGGGGTCGTGCACCACGGGACGCGGCGACGGCGGGCGGCGTATCGACGGGCGGTCTGGAGCGGTGCCGAGGCGCTCGTCACCGTCGGGGTGGTGCTCCTCCTCCTCGTCGCGCACCAGCTGTGGTGGACCAACCGGCAGGCGCGACAGGACGCGGAGCACAAGGTGCAGGCGCTGGAACGGGAGTGGGGGAGCGCGGGGACTCCCGGGGCGGCGGGGACAACTCCGGGAGGCGATGACTCCGGTTCCGCTTCCGCCTCCGGTTCCGGGTCGGGAACGGGAGACGGCGGGCAGGGCGGGAAGACCGGCGGCGAGGCTTCCGTGGGGGCGGCGTCCTCGGGCGGGACCGCCGCCGACAGCGCCCGGACGACGCCCCGTTGGTCCCAGGCGTACGCCGTCCTCGGCATTCCCCGGCTCTCGCTCCGGGTCCCCGTCGCGGAGGGCGTCAGCAAGGCGGACGTCCTCAACAAGGGGTACGTCGGTCACTACACGGGCACCCAGCAGCCCGGCCAGGCGGGGAACTTCGCGCTCGCCGGGCACCGGAACACGCACGGGGAGCCGTTCCGGTACCTGCCGAGGCTCAGACGAGGCGACACGATCACCGTCGAGACGAAGAGCGCCGTCTACACGTACGTCGTCGACCGGACCCTGCCGCAGACCTCACCGAGCGACGGCGGGGTCATCCGGCCGGTGCCCCGCAGCACCGTGCGCCCGTCGTACGGGTACAGCGAGCCCGGGTACTACATCACGCTCACCACGTGCACCCCCGACTACACCTCCCGGTACCGGATGGCGGTGTGGGGGAAGCTCACGGCGATGCGCCCCCGCTGAGGCGAAGCCCGATGGGGCCCCTCTGGGGCGCAGGGACGTCCTCCCGTCGAGCCGGCCGCCACGCGTCCCGCTGATCCGACCGTTACGCGTCCCACCGAGCCGACCGTTACGCGTCCCACCGAGCCGGCCGCCACGCGTCCCGTCGAGCCGGCCGCGAAGCGCCCCGCCGGGCCGACGCGGCGACCCGCTTCCGGGCGGGCCGGAGAGAAGCATCCTGTATAACGAACGGAAGGACCGACGCCCGCACGACGTACGAGAGGAGGGGCAGCCGATGATCCGCACCTGGGCCAACGCCCGTCCCGCCGCCGTACTGGTGCTGCTGCTCCTCCAGGTCGCCCTGTTCGACACGGGCAGTCTCTCCGCCACCGTCGCGCTCGCCGCGACGGCCGCCGCCGGGTCCGCCTTCGCGGCCTGTTCGCTCATCGTGTCGCGCTGCGCGCCCGCCGTGCCCCGCACCCGGGTCCGTACGGCCATCCGCGACCGCGCCCGCCGTACGGCCTTCCTCGCGCAACGCGACCCGGACGCCAAGGGGCGCCCGCGGCCCAGGGCGCCCGGACACGCCCTCCCGACGGCCGCGTAGGGCACCCCGCTCCACCTTCCCCACTCCTGGTGACCCCGCGTGGTCCGTCATGCCGCATTCCGTATCCCCGGCACGACGAGACCCCCGGAGGGCTCACCCATGTCCACGTTCCTGTCCGCTTTCGCGCATCTGGTCGAGAACTTCGCCGACCTGCTCCAGCCTCTGTTCCACGCCTCGGCGGCGGCCGTCGCGATCGTCCTGTTCACCGCGCTCGTACGACTCCTCGTGCACCCCCTCTCACGCGCCTCGGCGCGTGGACAGCGGGCGCGCGCCGCGCTCCAGCCGCAGATCACGGCGCTGCGGAAGAAGCACGGCAAGGACCGCGAGAAGTTCCAGAAGGCCCTGATGGAGCTGCACGCCGAGGAGAAGGTGTCGCCGCTCTCCGGCTGCCTGCCCAGCCTGTTCCAGATGCCGGCGTTCTTCCTGCTGTACCACCTGTTCTCCAGCTCGACGATCGGCGGCGACGCGAACTCCCTGCTCGGGCACACCCTCTTCGACGCGCCGCTCGGCGGACGCTGGGCGGGCGCCCTCGGAGACGGCGGCCTCTTCGGGGCGGCCGGACTCGTCTACCTGGCCCTGTTCGCCGTCGTCGCGGCCGTGGCCACCTTCAACTTCCGGCGGACCAAGCGGATGACGGCCGCGGCGGCTCCGGCCGCCGTGGGCACCGACGGCGAACCCGTGCCCGGCCTCGCCTCGATCAACAAGCTCATGCCGTTCATGTCCTTCTTCACGCTCTTCACCGTGGCCGTGGTGCCGCTGGCCGCCGCGCTGTACGTCGTCACCAGTACGACGTGGAGCGCGGTGGAGCGGGCGGTGCTCTACCGGGACATGCCGGGAGCGGCACCCGTCGCGGCCGCGCTCGTCTGACACCGGGTAAGCGGCCATCCCGGCGGTCCAGTCCGTGAACGGGGTCTTGCGGACTGGACCGCGAGCTTGGAGGATCGACCAGTCATCCGATGGCTGCACCCGTCGGTCGACGCCCGCGATCGAGGGAGATGGTGATCATGAAGCTGCTGCGAGTCGGTACGGCGGGGTCGGAGCGACCCGCGCTGCTCGACGCCCAGGGGACTCTGCGGGATCTGTCGGGTCTCGTTCCCGACATCGACGGGGGACTGCTCGCCGACGAGGCCGCGCTCGGACGGATCCGTTCCGCCGCCGAGTCCGGTGAGCTGCCCGTACTGGACGCGACCGGGCTGCGCGTCGGGCCGCCGCTGGCCCGGATCGGCAAGGTCGTCTGCATCGGGCTGAACTACCACGACCACGCCCGCGAGACCGGTGCCGAGGCGCCCGGCGAGCCGGTGATCTTCTTCAAGGCCGCGGACACCGTGGTCGGCCCGGACGACACGGTGCTCGTGCCGCGCGGGTCGGTGAAGACCGACTGGGAGGTCGAGCTGGCGGTCGTCATCGGCCGTACCGCCCGTTACCTGGAGTCCCACGAGGAGGCGCTCGCCCATGTCGCCGGGTACGCGGTGGCGCACGACGTCTCCGAGCGCGAGTTCCAGATCGAGCGCGGCGGCACCTGGGACAAGGGCAAGAACTGCGAGACGTTCAACCCGCTGGGGCCGTGGCTGGTGACCGCGGACGAGGTGGCGGACCCGCAGGCGCTGTCGCTGAAGCTGTGGGTGAACGGCGAGCTGAAGCAGGACGGTACGACCGCCGAGCAGATCTTTCCCGTCGCCGAGGTCGTCCGGTACGTCAGCCACTTCATGACGCTGTACCCGGGCGACGTCATCAACACCGGTACGCCGGCGGGGGTCGCCATGGGACAGCCCGAGCCGAAGCCGTATCTGCGGGCCGGGGATGTCGTGGAGCTGGAGATCGCGGGGCTGGGGCGGCAGCGGCAGGAACTCAAGGGGGCGTGAGCGCTCCGCTTGGGTTGCCGTGTGGATCCGCTGGGGCCGGGGTGCCTTCTTGGCTGCGGGTGCGCTGTGGCCGTTCGCGCAGTTCCCCGTGCCCCTGGACGGGGCAGCCCATGACCTTCGTCTGCGGGTGCGCCGTGGCGTGTCGCGCCGTTCCCCGCGCCCCTGGCGGGGTCGTTCGCGCCCCTCGTCTGCGGGTGCGCCGTGGTTGTTCGTGCCGTTCCCCGCGCCTCTTTCGGGGCGCGGGGACACGGGTCGTTACGCCTTGAGGAACTTGTCCAGGGCCTCGACCACCATGCGGTGGTCCTCGATCTGGGGGAGGCCGGAGACCACCACGGTGCCGATGACTCCCGTGTCCTTCACGGTGAGCGGGAACGCCCCGCCGTGGGCCGCGTACGTGTCGAGGTCCAGGCGGGAGGAGTCCTCGAACGTCGTGCCCTTCGCGCGAAAGCGGGAGCCGACCAGGAGCGAGGAGCAGCCGTAGCGCTCGACCACGCGGCGCTTGCGGTCGATCCAGGCGTCGTTGTCCGGCGTCGAGCCGGGCAGCGCCGCGTGGAACAGCTGCTGACCCCCGCGCCGGATGTCGACGGCGACGGGAGCGTTGCGTTCACGGGCCAGCTCGACGAGGAGCGTGCCGAGAGTCCAGGCGTCGTCGTGGGTGAAACGGGGGAGCGTCAGCCGGCGCTCCTGCTCCTCCAGCTCGGCGATCTCGGGTGCGACGGGCGCGTTCACAGGGACACCACCACTCCCTCGTGCGCGGAGCGGCGGGCCGCCTCCAGGACGTCGAGGGCGGCGGCCGCCTCGTGCGCGGTCACCGGGTTCGGCGCGCCGTCGCGCAGGGCGGCGGCGACGGCCGCGTAGTACGCGGGATACGCGCCCGGGACGGTGGGCTGCGGTCGGCCGCCGCCGGTCAGCGGGGACTCGCCGGAGCCGACGTGGCCCCACAGCGACTGCGGCTCCACACCCCACTCGGACGTGCCGCCGGGACGCTTGCCCTCGCGCAGGTCGGCCTCCTGCGGGTCGAGCCCGTACTTGACGTAGCCCGCCTGCGAACCGAGGACGCGGAAGCGCGGGCCGAGCTGCGCGGTCGTCGCGGAGACGTAGAGGTGGGAGCGGACCCCGCTCGTGTGCGTGATCGCGATGAACGTGTCGTCGTCGGTCGCCGCACCCGGCCGGCGGATGTCCGACTCGGCGTACACCGAGGCGGCGGGGCCGAAGAGGACGAGCGCCTGGTCGACGACGTGGCTGCCGAGGTCGTAGAGGAGACCTCCGATCTCTGCCGGGTCGCCGGACTCGCGCCAGCCGCCCTTGGGCTGCGGACGCCAGCGCTCGAAACGGGACTCGAAGCGCCAGACGTCACCCAGTTCGCCGTCGGCGATGAGCCCGCGCAGGGTCAGGAAGTCGTTGTCCCAGCGGCGGTTCTGGAAGACGGAGAGCAGCAGACCGCGCTCGTCGGCCAGGGCGGCCAGCTCACGGGCCTCGGCCGCCGTACCGGCGATGGGCTTGTCCACGACGACGGGCAGGCCCGCCTTGAGCGCGGCGGTCGCGATCGGGACGTGCGTCTTGTTGGGGGACGCGATGACGATCAGGTCGAGTTCGTCGGCGCGGGCCCACAGGTCGTCGGGCGTGGCGGCGAAGCGGAGTCCGTCGCCGAACTCGGCGCGGGCCTGTTCCTGCCGCTCCGGGTTGGAGGTGACGACCGTGTCGAGGGTCAGGCCCTCGGTCGAGGCGATCAGCGGGGCGTGGAAGACGGAGCCCGCGAGGCCGTAGCCGACGAGACCCACACGGAGGGGCGTACCAGTCATGCCTGTCATGGCTCCCACTTTCGCAACGCTGTTGCCAAAGTGCAAGCGCGGGGGACAATGGGTCGCGTGAACAGGACCGATGCAGGACCGACGTGGGTGGGAGCGGCGTGACCGGGGTGCCTGGGAGTCCCGGACCTCTGGCGGCTTCCGGAACCGTGACGGGTGCGCGGTCGGCCGGAAGCGCCGGGCAGGCAGGGGCGTCAGGCGTGAACCTGCCGGCCCTGCGCAGCCACAACGCCGCGCTGGTGCTCGACCTGCTGCGCACGGCCGGGGCCGCCGGGATCAGCCGGCTCGAACTCGCCGAGCGCACGGGACTGACCCCGCAGGCCGTCAGCAAGATCACCGCGCGGCTGCGCGCCGACGGTCTCGCCGCGGAGGCGGGGCGCCGCGCGTCCACCGGCGGCAAGCCCCGTACGGTGCTGCGACTCGTGCCCGAGGCCGGTCACGCCGTCGGTCTGCACCTCGACCGGGACGAACTGACCGCGGTGCTCTGCGATCTCACCGGTGCCGTGGTGGCCGAGCGGCGCGCCCCGCTGGATCTCGGCGCCGGGGCGGACGCGGTGGTCGAGGGCGCCGCCGGTGAGGTGGAGGCCCTGCTCGGCGGGGTGTCCCCGCTGGGCGTGGGGGTCGCGCTGCCCGGCCCGCTCGACCACACCCTCGGCGTCCTGCACCGGGTCACGGGCTTCCCCGAGTGGGACGGATTCGCGCTGCGCGACGCGCTGGCCGGGCGGCTGGGGCTCCCGGTGGTCGTCGACAAGGACACCAACGCGGCGGCCCTCGGGGTGGCGGTGGGGGCCGGCTCCGGTTCCGGCCCGGTGGGCGGCGGGTCCTTCGCCTACCTGCATCTCGGTACGGGGCTGGGCGCCGGCCTCGTGATCGGCGGGACCGTGCACCGCGGGGCCCGCACCGGGGCCGGGGAGTTCGGACACCAGGTCATCCAGCTGGACGGGCCGCTGTGCGAGTGCGGGAACCGGGGCTGCATCGAGGTGCTCTGTCTGGACGCGGTCGGACGCGGCACCCTCGACGAGGCGGCCCGGGTGCTCGGCGCCGGGGCCGCGAACCTGGTGGGTCTGCTCGACATCGACCTCGTGCTGCTCGGCGGCCGCACGGTCGCCGCCCACGAGGAGGTCTTCGTACGGGGAGTCGGCGCCGTCCTCGGGGAACGGGCCCGGCGCGAAGGCGGCGGCACGGCGATTCCGGTCGGCGTCGCTCCCGGCGGTGCGCGCGGTGTGGCCGAGGGCGCGGCCCAACTCCTGCTGGCCCCGCTGTTCGGACGGGGGGACGGCTGAGCGGGTAGGTGGTCTCGTCGCGCAGGAGGCGGGTTTCCGTGGCCCGGAATCGGCAGCCCGGAATCGGCCGCTTCCGGCTTGTGCCGCCTCGGCGCCCCTCTGGCGCCCACTCGGCGTCCGGGGCTGCCTTCCTCGGGGGCTGTGCCTGCCCCGGGGTCCGGTTCCGATCCCCGGGTGCGCCGGAGCCGCGTGCGACGGGTGCGCGGGAGCCGCGTACGGGGCCCGTTCGGGCGGGTGGCCCGGGCCGGGCGGGGGATTTCTGCCGCCGGACGGGGGGTCGGTGTGCGTGGCGCGCCGGGGACCTGCGAGGAGACGTGTCAAGGTCACGGCGCCATTGCCCCGTACCGCCTGACGCTTTCGAAGCTCCCGATCCCCGTCCCCCACCGATCGGCCAGAGGCTCCCCATGCGACTGCGTACGTCCCACCCGCTCGTCCCGGCCGCCCTCGCCCTGTGCGCGGCGCTCGCACCGGTGCCCGCCCACGCACTCGAACCGCGTCCCGCGTGTGTGGCGTCCGACACCCATGACTTCCCCGTCACGAGCAGGATCCACGGCGGTCCGGACGACTACCGGCCGGGCGGCGACTCCGGGACCTGGTACCTGGACCTCACCAACACCACGTCGCACACCTGCGGCGCGATCCACCCGGTGGTCGTCCTCGTGGACACCGGCCGGACGCTGCGGCCCGAGCAGCTGCGGATGGAGTTCTACGAGGGCGAGCGGGCGCACCCGGTGACGTTCGAGCGGAGCGACGAGGCCGAGAACGTGGCGCCGTTCGACGACGGATTCCCCGGGTTCACCGTGGCGCCCGGCCGCACCCTGACCGTGAAGGTGCGGCTCTCCTTCACCTCCGCCGCGACCGCCCCGAACGACGTCGTCGCGAGCGCGTCGGTCGTGCAGCGGCACGGCGGCGACGGTGACTGGGTGGGGGAGTCCAACGACTACCGGTTCCACGTCGGCGACGACGCCGGGGACACCGGCCGGGAACAGGACACGGACGAGGGCGGCACGACGGACCCCGGCACCGCCACGGCCGGCACGGGCACCGGCAGCCCGAGCCCCGGCACGGGGACCGCGACCGGGGACACCCGGAGCCCTGGAACCGGCACCGCGAGCCCGGGTGCGAGCGCCGGCCCGTCCGCCTCCGCCGGTACGGGCCTGGCGGCGCCGGACCTGGACGAGCTGGCCAGGACCGGACCCGGCGGCGCCCCGAACCGTCCGGTACTGGCCGCGCTCGCGGTCGCCCTGACGGCTCTCGGAGCCGGACTGCTCCTCGTGGCACGGCGGTTGCGCACCCGCCGCCGCTGAGACCTGACAGCCGCGCGGCCCGCGCCGTCTGCGACGATCGTGTCCGTGGACTACCCGAACGACCAGGCTCCCGGCGCCCCCGTCCGCTCCGGCATCCCGGAGCACGGCCGCATTCCCAAGTACTACGCGGTGAAGGCGCACATCGCCCGGCTCGTCGACGAGTTGGGCGAAGGGGGGCTGTTGCCCACCGAGCGGGACCTCGCGGAGAAGTACGAGGTGGCGCGGGAGACGGTGCGGCAGGCGTTGCGCGAGCTGCTGCTCGAAGGGAAGCTGCGGCGGCAGGGACGCGGCACGGTCGTCGCCGGTCCCAAACTGGAGCAGCCGCTGTCGCTGGCGAGCTACACCGAGGGCGTCCGCAGACAGGGGCGCGTCCCCGGCCGTTCGCTGATCTCCCTCGACCGGTTCCCGTGTCCGGAAACACTCGCCGCCGAGGCGGGTCTGGAGCGCGGTGAACCGGTGTGGCACATGGAGCGGGTGCTGCTCGCGGACGACGAGCGGGTCGGCCTGGAGAGCACGTACGTGGCGGTCGGCCGGGTCCCCGGACTCGACAGCGACTTCGATCCCGACTCCTCCTTCTACGCCTACCTCCACGACCGGCTGGGCATCGTGTTCGGCGCCGCCGACGAGCGGATCGAGACGGTGCTGGCCACCCCGCGCGAGGCGCTGCTGATCGGCACGCCGCCCGCCCTGCCGATGCTGCTGATCCACCGGATCTCCCGGGACACCGACGGGCGGCCGCTGGAGCGGGTGCGGACGCTGTACCGGGGTGACCGGTTCTCGTTCACCGCGCACCTGGGAGACTGATTCCGGCCGGACCGAGGCGAGCTGACGCTCGCCTCTTTTTATAACGACAAGATAACGGGTCTAGCCCAAACGTGATGGGCAGTTCACCATCTGGTTGCTGTCCGGACCCTTCCGATTCCCCCGTACCGAGGAGCGTGGCCGTTGTGAGAGTGATAGTCGTCGGAGCCGGCGTGGTGGGCACCCTGCACGCCTGGCATGCACTGGAGCGCGGCCACCAGGTCGTACAGATCGAGCGTGAGGCGGAGGCCCGCGGGGCCTCGCTGCGCAACTTCGGCCAGATATGGGTCAGTGGCCGAGCCGGAGGAGAGGAGCTCGACACCGCCCTGCGGGCGCGGGAGCTGTGGGAGGAGATCGGCGCCCGGGTCCCGGGTCTCGGTTTCCGGGGCTGCGGATCGCTGACCCCGCTGCGCAACCCGCGCGAGATCGCCGTCGCCGAGGCCGCCCTGGCCCGCGACGACGCGGCGGCCCGCGGCTACAAGCTGCTCACGGCCGGTGAGGCGCGCGCCGTGAACCCCGCCCTGCGCGGGACCTTCGAGGCCGCCCTGTTCTGCGAGCGCGACGCGGCCGTCGAGCCGCGTACCGCCCAGGTCGCCCTGCGCGCCGAGCTGCTGAAGTCACCGGACTACACGTTCCTGCCGGGCCGCGAGGTCCGCGAGGTGATCGGCGAGAACGCCGTCCGCGACGACCACGGCGACGTCCACACCGGTGACGTCGTGGTGCTGTGCACCGGCGCCTGGCTCGGCGGCCTCGTCCGCGAACTGGCCGGCCCCGAGCTGCCCGTACGGCGCGTGCGCCTCCAGATGATGCAGACCGACCCGCTGGGCGAGCCGCTCACCACCTCCGTCGCCGACGCGGACAGCTTCCGCTACTACCCGGCCTACGGCAGTGAGGCGCTCGACGCCCTCAACGCCGGGCAGCCGCAGACGCCGACCGCGGCCGAGCACCGGATGCAACTGCTCATGGTGCAGCGCGCGGACGGCGGGCTGACCATCGGCGACACCCACGAGTACGAGCACCCCTTCGCCTTCGACACCCTCGAAGACCCCTACGACCACCTCACCGAGGTCGTCGAGTCCTTCCTCGGCCGCCCGCTGCCGAAGATCCGGCGCCGCTGGGCCGGGGTGTACGCGCAGTGCACCGACACCAGCCAGGTCGTGCACCGCCAGCGCGTCCGGGACGGGGTGTGGCTGGTCACCGGGCCCGGCGGGCGCGGCATGACCTGCTCACCCGCGATCGCAGAGACCACCGCCGACGAGCTGGGATGGTGAACGAGATGACCGAGCCGAACGAGCCGAACGAACTGAACGACATACGCCTTGTGGTGCTCGACATGGCCGGGACCACCGTGGCCGACGGCGGCCTCGTGGAACAGGCCTTCGCCGCGGCCGCCGGTGAACTGGGCGTGGAGCCAGGTTCCGCGGACCACACGGAGAAGCTCGACTACGTCCGCGCCACGATGGGCGAGTCCAAGATCTCCGTCTTCCGGCACCTGTTCGGCGAGGAGTCCCTCGCCCAGCGCGCCAACGCCGCCTTCGAGAAGGCGTACGGGGAACGCGTCGACGGCGGCGCCATCGCGCCGATCGCCGGGGCCCGCGAGACGATCGAGGAACTCCAGGCCGGCGGCCGGACCGTCGTCCTGAGCACCGGGTTCGCCCGCGTCACCCAGGACGCCATCCTCGCCGCCCTCGGCTGGCAGGACCTGGTGCCGCTCACGCTGTGCCCGGCGGACGCCGGCGGCCGCGGCCGCCCCTACCCCGACATGGTCCTGGAGGCGTTCCTGCGCACCAAGGCCGCCGACGGGGTCCAGCAGACCGCCGTCCTGGGCGACACCTCGTACGACATGCTCAGCGGCGTACGCGCCGGTGCCGGACTCGTCGCCGGCGTCCTCACCGGCGCCCACGACGAGGACGCGCTGCGCGCCGCCGGGGCCGGTCACGTCCTCGCCTCGGTGGCCGAACTGCCCTCCCTGTTGGGCGAGTTCACCGGCGCAGGTGGAGCCGGGCGATGAGCAGCGGGATCCGCTTCGACCGGGTGTCCGTCGCCTACGGCGGCACCACGGTCCTCGACTCCCTCGACCTGACCGTCGAGCCCGGCGAGGTGATGGCCCTGCTCGGGCCGTCCGGCTCGGGCAAGACCACCGCGCTGCGGGCCGTCGCCGGATTCGTCCGGCCGGCCGCCGGGCGGGTGTTCATCGGCGACCGCGACGTCACCGACCTGCCGCCGCACCGGCGCGGGATCGGCATGGTCGTCCAGCAGTACGCCCTCTTCCCGCACATGCGGGTCGAGGACAACGTCGCGTTCGGGCTCAAGGCGCAGAAAGCCCCCAAGGGCGAGATCCGCGGGCGGGTGGCCGAGGCGCTGGAGATGACCGGGATGGCGGCGTACGCACGACGTCACCCGCGCGAACTCTCCGGCGGACAGCAGCAGCGCGTCGCCATCGCGCGGGCCCTCGCCATCCGGCCCGGCGTCCTCCTGCTCGACGAGCCGCTGTCCGCCCTCGACGCACAGCTGCGCTCCGGGATGCTCACCGAACTCGCCCGGCTGCACCGCGAGTTGCCGGACGTGTCGATCCTCTACGTCACCCACGACCAGGTCGAGGCACTGACCCTGGCCGACCGGATCGCCGTCATGGACAAGGCCCGGCTGCGGGACGTCGGGACACCCCAGGAGCTGTACCGGGCACCGCGCACCGAGTTCACCGCGTCGTTCGTCGGCAACGCGAATCTGCTGCCGGTGACGGTGGGTTCCGGCACGGTGTCCCTCGCCGGGGCCGAGCTCAAGGTTCCGACGGGGGACGTCGCTCCCGGTGCCTCGGCCACGCTGTGCGTGCGGCCCCACCTCGTCGGCCTCGGCTCCGGGCCCAACCAGGTCAGCGGGACCGTCGCCGAGGTGCAGTGGCGGGGGTCCACCCACCGGCTGTACGTCGACGTGGCGGGCCACCGGATGATGGCCGACCTTCGCGAGCTGCGGAACCCGCCTGCTCCGGGGGAATCGGTGGACCTGCACTTCGCATCGGAGGACGCCGTACTGCTCTCCGCGGCCGTCTCCGGCGAGGAGGCCGTGGGAGCGGTGGGAGGGGTGAGCCGGGATGGCTAGCGCAACGGTCGCCGCCCCGGCGAAGGCCGTGCCCCGGACCAGGAAGGCGATCCCCTCCTGGGTCTGGGCCCTGCCCCCCGTGGCCGTGCTCGGGCTGGTGTTTCTCTACCCGCTCGGGCTGGTCGTCCAGCAGTCGTTCCGGCCCGACACCGGAGGGACCTCGGCGCGGGCCTACGGGGACGTGTTCGCCTCGACCGCGTTCCGGGAGGCGCTCGGCACCACGGTGTGGCTGGCGCTCGGATCCACGGTCGGCTGCCTGGTCCTCGGGTTCGTCCTCGCCCTGGTCATCGCCTTCGTGCCGTTCCCCGGCGGCAAGGCGGTCGCCAGGTTCATCGACGTCTTCCTGTCCTTCCCGTCCTTCCTGATCACGCTCGCGCTGCTGTTCGTCTACGGCACGGTCGGCATGGCCAACGGGCTCTGGACGGGCGCCACCGGCGCGGCCGAGGGGCCCTTCCAGTTCCTCACCACGCCCTGGGGAGTGCTCCTCGCGGAGGTCACGTACTTCACCCCGTTCGTGATGCGGCCGCTGCTCGCCGCCTTCTCCGGCATCGACACCGGGCAGCTGGAGGTGGCGTCCTCGCTCGGCGCGCGGCCCGCGCGGATCGTGCGGCAGGTCATCCTCCCCGAGGCACTGCCCGCGCTCGCCGCCGGCGGCAGCCTGGTCCTGGTCCTGTGCCTGAACGAGTTCGGCATCGTCCTGTTCACCGGGGCCAAGGGGGTCACCACCCTGCCGATGCTCGTCTACAGCAAGGCGATCCTGGAGTCCGACTATCCGGGAGCGTGCGTCGTCGCCGTCGTCAACGTCGCGATCTCCGTGGGTCTCTACGGCCTCTACCGGGTGGTGAGCCGCCGTGTTGGTGCATAGCCGCACGGGGAAGTGGGCCACCTGGACCGTCTTCTTCGTCCTCTTCCTGCCCCTGTTCGCCCTGCCCCTGCTCGTCGTCCTCGCCGCGTCGTTCGCCACGAACTGGTCGAGCGCGCTCCCGTCCGGATTCACCACCGGGCACTACACCGCCGCCACCCGCGGCGCATCCCTCCAGGCCCTCACCACCAGCCTGGTCACCGCCCTCACGGCGAGCGTGCTCGCGCTCGTCGTGGGCACCTGGGCGGCGCTCGCCGGGCACGCCCTGAAGAGGCGCGGCAAGCGGCTGCTGGACACGCTGTTCATGCTGCCGGTCGCGGTGCCCTCCGTCGTCGTCGGGCTCGCGGTCCTGGTCGCCTTCTCCAAGCCGCCGGTGCTGCTCAACGGCACCCGGTGGATCGTCATCCTCGCGCACGCCGTCCTTGTCACGGCGTTCGCCCACCAGTCGGTGTCGGCCGCCATCGTGCGTCTCGACCCGGCGTACGAACAGGCCGCCGCCTCCCTCGGCGCCCGGCCCTCCTACGTCCTGTGGCGGGTGCGGCTGCCGCTGCTGCTGCCCTCGCTCACCGCCGCCGCCGGCCTCTGCTTCGCCCTGTCCATGGGCGAGTTGAGCGCCACGATGATGCTCTACCCGCCGGACTGGACCCCGCTTCCCGTCCAGATCTACGCGGCCACCGACCGCGGCGCCCTGTTCACCGGTTCCGCACTCGCCGTGGTCCTCATGACGGCGACCGTGCTCGTGCTGTTCGCCGTCTCCCGGATCCGCACCAAGGCCTCCTACCGCTGACGCGCTGATCCAGCTCCACCGTCGGACACCCTCAAAAGCCCCATCCACGCAAGGAGTTCATCTCGCCATGCCCAGAAACGCCCGCTCGCTCCGCCTCGCCCCGATCGCCGCCGTGACCGGCAGCCTCGTCCTCGCCTGCTCCCTCACCGCGTGCGGCGGCGACTCGGCCGCCGCCGACGCCAAGGTCGTCACCGTGTACAGCGCGGACGGCCTCAAGGGCGAGAACGGCGACGGCTGGTACGACCAGGTCTTCAAGGACTTCGAGAAGCAGACCGGCATCAAGGTCAAGTACGTCGAGGGGGGTTCGGGCGAGATGGTCCAGCGGGCCGTCCGCGAGAAGACCAACCCGCAGGCCGACGTCCTCGTCACCCTCCCGCCGTTCATCCAGCAGGCCGACGGCAAGGGCCTGCTCCAGAAGTACGCGCCGAAGGGCTCCGACCAGGTCGACGGCGCCGACAAGGCCGCCGACGCCACCTGGACCTCCGTCGTCAACAACTACTTCGGCTTCGTCTACAACAAGAAGGAGCTGAAGCAGGCGCCCACCACGTGGGACGAACTGCTCGGCGGCACCTACAAGAACAAGCTCCAGTACTCCACCCCCGGTGTCGCCGGCGACGGAACCGCCGTGCTGATCAAGGCGATCCACGACTTCGGCGGGAAGGACGCGGCGCTCGCCTACCTGAAGAAGCTCCAGTCCAACAACGTCGGCCCGTCCGCCTCCACCGGCAAGCTCGCCCCCAAGGTCGACAAGGGCGAACTGCTGGCCGCCAACGGCGACGTCCAGATGAACTACGCGCAGTCCAAGAACATGCCGAACCTCGGGATCTGGTTCCCGCAGGCCACCGACAAGGCCACCGACGCCGTCGGCAAGCCCACCACCTTCGCGCTCCCGTACGCCGCCGGGCTCGTCACCAAGGCCCCGCACTCCGCGAACGGCAGGAAGCTCCTCGACTTCATGCTGTCCGCCAAGGCCCAGCAGCAGGTCAGTGAGATCGGCGGCGGCTTCTCCGCGCGCTCCGACGTCAAGGCCACCGACGCCAACGCCATCGCGCTGACCAAGCTCATGGACGGCGTCGAGGTCTTCGAGCCCGACTGGGCGGACATCGACAAGAACCTCACCGCGTACGTCGAGGACTGGAAGTCCGCCACCGGCAGCTGAACCACCGGCAGCTGAAACAGCCGTACCTGAACCAGCGGTACCTGAACCGGCCTCTGCCGAGCAGCCGTTGGTCGCCCCTCCCGCCCGACATGCGACGCCCCTGGACCGCCGGGGCGTCGCCGTGCCCGGCACGCACCACCCCTCGCCGCTCCATCCGTGCTCCACACCCTCGTCCCCCTCCCGGAGGATCACGTGTCGTCACGCATGTCCCGTCGCTCCCTGCTCGCCTCCGCGGCCGGTCTCGCCCTCGCCGCCGGCCCGCTCGCATCCGTCGCCCGCGCCGCCGCCAAGACCCCCAAGGTCCTCGTCGTCGGTCTCGACGGCACTCTCCTGAACCGGATCAAGGACGCCGACGCCCCGAACCTCGACGCCCTGATGGCCGCGGGCCTCACCGCGCCCAGCAGCATCTACGCCAACCCGTTCGCGCCGACCCTCTCCGGCCCCGGCTGGTCCACCCTCATCACCGGCGTCTGGCCCGACAAGCACAACGTCAAGGACAACAACTTCACCGGCCAGAAGTTCGCCCAGTACCCGGACTTCCTCACTCGCATCGAGACCGCCAAGCCGTCCCTGTCCACGTACGCCGTCTCCTCCTGGGCGCCGCTGACGGACACCGTCTTCTCCTCCAAGGTGGACACCCGGGTCTCCACCCCGAGCGCCGAGTACGACACCGGCACCACCTCGCGCGCCGTCGCCCAACTGCGTGACGCCAACCCCGACGCGGTGTTCGTCCAGCTCGACAACGTCGACCACGCGGGCCACAGCTACGGCGCCGCGAGCCAGCAGTACCTGGACGCCATCCACGGCGTCGACACCCAGCTCGGGCAACTGGTCGCCGCGGTCAGGGCCCGGACCACGTACGCCTCCGAGGACTGGCTGATCATGGTCACCGCCGACCACGGGCACACCGACGCGGGCGGCCACGGCGGATCCAGCGGGCCCGAGCGGCAGACCTTCATGATCGCGACCGGCCCGACCCTGGCCGCCGGTTCGGTGCGCCACGACGTCAAGATGCCGGACATCGCCGCCTCCGCGCTCGCCCACCTCGGCGTCGCCATCGACCCCGCCTGGGGCCTCGACGGACGGCCCGTGCAGCAGCCCGCCCCGGACGACTTCGACGCGCTGCGCCCGCAGCTCGCCACCCGCGTCGACGAGACCGGCATCGGCGCGACGGTGATCGGCTTCACCCACACCCCGCCGAGCGGCTGGTCCGTCGACAACTCCGCGATGGGCACCGGCGGTGTCACCGAGTGGCGCGGCTGGTCCTTCACCACGGACGAGTTCTGGACCAAGGCGCAGGCCGACCAGAACCGCGAGAGCAACGTCCGCGCCCGCGACGTGTTCGCGGTCGCCGACGGCGACGAGTGGCAGGACAGGACCTTCTCGGGCACCTTCGACTCCACCCTCGTCAGCCCGGCGTACCCGGTCACCGGAGGCGCGGCCGCCACCCTCACGTACACCACCTACTACCGGCACGAGTCCCCGCAGAAGGGCGAGGTCCTCGTCTCCTACGACGGTGCCGCGCCGGTCAGCGTGAAGACGTACACCGCCGACACGTCCTCCCGCGTGGAGAAGCTGACCCTCCAGGTCCCGGCCGGAGCGAGGACCGCCCGGGTCCGGTTCCGCTACACCGGCGGGAACAACTGGTACTGGGTGATCGACGGCGTCTCGCTCAGGACCGCCTGATCAGCCCGGCGTGATCCCGGCCGGGCCGGGATCACGCCGTCCTGACTACTCTGGGGGCGTCGGCACAGCGTCGTTCCGGCGCCCCCGGATCGAGTGCGTACGTACGCCACAGGACGGCAGGAGACCCAGCACATGTCAGAGCGCAAGCCCATCGAGTCGTGGCTCACCGACATGGACGGTGTCCTCATCCACGAGGGCGTGCCGATCCCCGGCGCCGACTCCTTCGTCAAGAAGCTGCGGGAGTCCGGCAAGCCCTTCCTGGTCCTGACGAACAACTCCATCTACACCGCCCGTGACCTGCACGCGAGGCTGCGGCGCATGGGCCTGGACGTGCCGGTCGAGAACATCTGGACCTCCGCCCTCGCCACCGCCAAGTTCCTCGACGACCAGCGGCCCGGCGGCACCGCCTACGTCATCGGCGAGGCCGGCCTGACCACCGCGCTGCACGACATCGGGTACGTCCTCACCGACCACGAGCCGGACTACGTCGTCCTCGGCGAGACGCGCACCTACTCCTTCGAGGCCATGACCAAGGCGGTCCGGCTGATCAAGGGCGGCGCCCGGTTCATCGCCACCAACCCGGACGAGACCGGCCCCTCCACCGAGGGTCCGCTGCCCGCCACCGGCGCCGTCGCCGCCCTCATCACCAAGGCCACCGGCAAGCAGCCCTACTTCGCCGGCAAGCCGAACCCGCTGATGATGCGGACCGGCCTGAACGCCATCGGTGCCCACTCCGAGACCAGCGCGATGATCGGCGACCGCATGGACACCGACGTGCTGGCCGGGCTGGAGGCGGGGATGCAGACCTTCCTCGTGCTGACCGGGCTGACCACGCCCGAGGAGATCGAGCAGTACCCGTACCGTCCGTCGATGGTCGTCGACTCGATCGCCGACCTCGTCGAGCGCGTCTGACCGGCCCGGCGTCAGCGGCGGACCCGAAACCCGAAACGCGCCGGACCGACCCGTTCGGAGCAACGGTGGCCCGCTGAAGATGCGGGCCACCGCCGCGCGGGGGACTCTCCAGATGTCTGGAGGTTTCACGATGCGCTCAGTGCGACTCACTCTCTGTGCCGGTGCGGTGGTCGCGGCCGCGTTCACCCCCGTCGCCCACGCGGCCGACGCGGGACCGGCCGGTGTCTCCGTGACGCCCGCGGGCCCCGCCTTCGGCAGCGACGTCCGGCTGCGGGCGATGGGCTGCGCCGGCCGGACCGGCACCGCGGTGTCGGACGCGTTCGTCTCGGACGCGCGGCTGACCGGGCCCGGCGGCGGCGGGCTGGTCGGCGAGACCCGCGTCCGCACCTCCCTGCACCCCGGCAGCTACCCCGTCGAGATCGACTGCGACGGACACACCGACCGGGTCAGAGGCACGGTCACCGTCGCCGACCCGGCCGCCTCGCCCGCCGTGACCGCGCCCGCCTCGCCCGTCGCACCCGTGCACGCGGGCGGCGGCGCCACCGCCCACTTCGGCTCGGTGGACGCCCGGGAGGCCGGCCCCGGAACCAAGCAGGCCGTGACCGGCCTGGTCCTCGCGGGCGTCGCCGCGGTCGCCGTCGCGATCCGCAGCGCACGCCGGGGCCAGGACGGCCGCGACTGACATGGCCGAACGTGACCGCTCCTCCGGCGCCGGCCGGCTGCTCACCGGGATCGCCTGGCTGGTGCTGCTGCTCGGCCTGTGGCTGTGGGGGAGCAGAGTGACGGACATCCGGCTGGGGACATCGGCGCCGACGACCGGGGACGTCGCCGCCGTCGGACGGCCGCCCGAGGTCCGGCTGCCGCACGCGCTCAAGCCCCTCGGCAACGCCCGCCCGCAGCGCGTCGACATCCCCGCGATGGGCGTGCAGGCCCCTGTCGTGGCCCGCGGACTCGACCGCGCGGGCGCCATCGACCCGCCCCCGTACGACCAGCCCGGCGTCGTCGCCTGGTACGCGGCCGGCGTGGAGCCGGGCGCCGTCGGCACCGCGCTGATGGTCGGGCACGTCGACACCGACACCCGGCCCGCGGTCTTCTACAGACTCAGCTCCGTGAAGCCCGGCGACACCGTCCGGGTGGTCCGCGACGACGGGACGGTCGCCGAGTTCACCGTGGACGACGTCCAGGTGCTCCCGCGCGACCACTTCGACGCCCGGCAGGCCTACGGGGCACGGCGGTCGGGGCGTGCCGAGCTGCGGCTGGTCACCTGCGGCGGGACCTTCGACAGGACGACCGGGAACTACACGGCGAACGTGGTCGTCTCGGCGTACCTCACCGGGCGCGGTGTGTGAACCGGACGCCGGGACCGCCTGCGCGACGGTCGGCATCCACCGGCCGGTGACCGGGACCGTCGCCGCAGCCCGGTCGACGACCTGCTCCCCCCGAGAAGCCGCCGACCGGGCTGGTCCTCGACCGCGCGCGCACGGATTGCGGGAGTAACCCGGCGCCGACGCGGGAGGTCTGGGTCCCCGTCCGCCGGACACGGCGGAGGGGCGGGACAACCGGCCGGGGGCTGGGGCCGTTTGGGGCCACCTTAGAGGGAACGGGCGACACGGCCTAGAGGGTGTCGGCGCCAACTCGGCCTGACCTGCGGCTCGGTGACGCCCCGAGGCCCGCGGCCGTCCCTCGTCGTGTCGGGGCTGTAACAGCTCCCGGACAAGGACCGGAGACCCCGCGGGGCCGACGGTGGGTATGTCACGATTGACCCTTAGGACGGTGCACCCAAGGGGGAGTCGGATGTACGGCAAAACGGGTGCCGGGGCACGGGCGTCCATGGCGGTGCTGGGGGCGGCACTGCTGCTCGCGGGGTGCTCCTCCGGGGGCGGCGGCGGGAAGGGCGAGCAATCCGGGGCGCCGGTCACACAACAGCCGAAGAACGCGGACCCGTTCTGGGTGAACCCGGACGGGAACGCGGCCGAACAGGTCGCCGCCTACGACAAGGCGGGCCGCGACGACGACGCCGAGCAGATCCGCAAGATAGCGGGACAGCCGACCGGCGAATGGATCGGACCGGAGAACCCGGAGCAGGAGGCCCGCGGTTTCACCGAGGCCGCGGAGAAGGCCGACCGGGCCGCGATCCTCGTCCTCTACAACATCCCGCACCGCGACTGCGGCCAGTTCTCGCAGGGAGGCGCCGCCGACGGCAACGCCTACCGGACCTGGATCGACGGCGTGGCCCGGGGCATCGGGGACCGCCCCGCCACGGTGATCCTGGAGCCGGACGCCATCCTGCACCTCGTCAACCAGTGCACCCCCGAGGAGTTCCGGGAGGAGCGCTACGACCTGCTCAAGGGCGCCGTCACGCAGCTCGCGTCCCTGAAGAACACCAAGGTGTACCTCGACGCGGGCAACGCCGGCTGGGGCCACCCCGACCAGATCTTCGAGCCGCTGCGCGCCGCCGGAGTCGACCGCGCCGACGGCTTCTCGGTCAACGTCTCCAACTTCTACTCGACCGACGACTCGGTCGCCTACGGCAAGCGGCTCGCGGCGAAGGTGGGGAACAAGCACTTCGTCATCGACACCAGCCGCAACGGCAACGGCCCCTACACGCGCGGCAAGCCCGACGAGAACTGGTGCAACCCGCCGGGCCGCGCGCTCGGCGAGAACCCGACGACGAAGACCGCGGACCCGCTCGTCGACGCCTACCTGTGGATCAAGCGTCCCGGTGAGTCGGACGGCACCTGCAAGGGCGGTCCCAAGGCCGGCGAGTGGTGGGCCGACTACGCCCTCAAGCTCGCGAAGGCGTCCGAGTAGCCGCACCGGCCCGCACACGAGAGGGCGCCCTCCGCCGCGAGCGGAGGGCGCCCTCTCGTGCAACCGCCGCGTGGTCAGGGCACCTTGACCCACTGGGCCTTGCTGGGGGTGCCCTGGTCGTCCGTCACGAACAGCATGTACCAGCCGGCCTCCACGAGGTTCCGGCTCTTCGGCACGGTCACCGAGATCCCCGTCCCCGTCCTCGTGAAGTCCAGCGCGATGGACCGCTGGTCGACGTCGGTGACATGGGTGGACGCGCTCGGCCGGATCAGCCGTGCCGTCCTGATGGAGGAGGCGTGCGCCGAGGTGAACGTCGCCGACGCGCCCCGGGCGATCGTCCTCGGCCCCCCGGACAGCGAGGGGCGCGAGTCCCGGTACAGGTACGGCGGCGTGTAGATCTCGATGCGCTGCTCGAACGTGGCCGGCTTGGTGTTGGCCTTGTCCGCGTAGAGCGAGTTGGAACCGAAGAACATCACGCGGCCGTCGGGCAGCAGGATCGAGCCCGAGTGGTAGTTCCGGCCCACCAGCGGATCGGCGACCCGGTCGAAGCTGTCGGCCTTCGGGTCGTAGATCCGCGCCTGCAGGATGTCGGAGTCGCCGCGCCCCCGGTAGTCCTCGGAGCCGCCGGACACCAGGACGGTGTCGTCGGGCAGGATCGAGGACTGCGGATAGCGGGTGCCCTTCTCCAGCTCGGGCCCGTCCACGAAGGCCGGGTGCGGGTCCTTGAGGTCGATCAGTCGGGTCTTCCTGCTGGAGAGCTTGGACTCGCCGACCCCGCCGCCCCCGATCACCAGGTACTTCTCGTCCTGCGCGGGCGGCAGCAGCACGGTGCCGGACGTCTCCATCATGTTCGGGTCGCTCAGGCCCCCGAGCTTGGTGAACGTGTTGCTCGCCAGGTCCCACACACCGGGGTCGCGGCCCACGTCGTCGGGGCCGTAGCCGGCGTTCGAGCCCGAGTAGAAGAGCTTGCCGTTCTGCATCAGGGAGATCGCCGGATAGGTCGGGAACTGCCGGATGCCCTTGGTGTAGGTCCACTTCCTGGTCTTCGGGTCGAAGACCTCGTTCTTGCCGGGGACGAGCTGCCCGATCTCGTCCAGGCCGGACAGGCTGAGGACCTTGCCGTCGCCGAGGGTGGTCAGCGTCGGGTACCAGCGTGCCTCGTTCATCGGGTCGACCTTGATGTACCGCTCGGCGACCGGATCGAACTCGTAGGCGTCCCGGATGCCCTGGAAGTCCTTCTTGTCCAGGGCGAGTTTCTGGGCGATCCCGTACGTGTTGCGGGCGTCGGAACCGCTCAGTCCCCGGATCCGGTAGTTGTCCTGGGTGCCGGTCTCGTACTTCCGGCCGCTTCTTTGCGCCTCGACGTAGATGCGGCCGAGCCCCGGGTCGTTGCGCAGGAACGCGCCGGTCTTCCTGTCGAAGACCTTCTTGGCGCGGGGGACGAGCACCGGGTCCTTGGAGACGAACGTCCTGCCGTTCTCCTTGCCCGTGAAGGCGCTGCCCGCCGGCAGCGTGATCGGCCTGTCCGGGTTCTCGTTGTGGACGACCATCAGACCGCCCGCCTTGGTGACGTCGCCCTTCAGCGTCTCGTAGCGCTTGGTGCCGCCCGCGATCAGCAGATTGCCGTTGGCGAGCTGGGTGTGCCCCGTGCAGAAGAGGTCGGCGGGGGTCGGGATCTTCTTGATCGTGCCCTTGACCGGGTCCCAGATCCGCGTGTCGAACTTCTTCGCGTCGAAGTTCTGCTGGTTGTTCCCGGAGCCGGCGATCAGCAGGATCTTGCCCGTGTGCAGCAGGGCCGCGTGGATCGTGTTGAGCCGGTAGCGCTTCGGGAAGTCGATGATGTCCCAGTGGCCGTTGTCGGCTTTGTACTCCGGCTTGTTGATCGTGTACTGGTGGTACTTGTCCGTCCCGAAGCGGTACAGCCACGGCCCGTTCATCCCGGCCAGCGCGAGCACCACCACCCCGGTTATCCCGAGGCGGCGGGCACGGCGGCGACGGGCACCGTCATTCATTTCTTACGTCCCCCAAGGGCGATCTGCACGGTCTGGTCGCCGCCCCCGCCCGCCGCGGCCCACCGGGGCTTGTGCTGCGGCGCGTGCGGGGCGTGCTGCTCCTGCTGCGGGGCCGGGGGCTGCTGCGGAACGGCCACGTTCTCGGGCACCGCCGGCGACCTGCGCCGCTCCTGCCGCAGGCTCCAGCGCCAGGCGAGGATCGGCGACGCGGTGATCAGCAGGGCGAAGGCGCCCCAGGTGATCATCGCCGGGTGGGAGTGGCCGAAGACGAAGCCGGCGGTGATCGAGCCGGCGAAGACCAGGATGAAGAACAGATGGATCCGGAAGGTCCCGAACAGCGTGTCGGGACTGGCCGAGTCGCCCTTGGGTGTCACCACGAACGAGCTCTTGCGGCGCAGCACGGTGTCCATCAGCGACCGTGCGTAGATCGGCGCGGACAGCGCCGACATCACCATGCCCGCGACACCGCCGGAGCCCTCCGGCTCGTGCGGCGAGACGTTGTGACGGCGGTTCCAGATGTACAGGCCGATCTGGAGTGCCGAGGCGTTGCCGTACAGCATCAGCCAGACCGTCGGGTCGATGTTCACGCCCGAGGCGCCGAGCCCGAGGAACAGGGCACAACTCAGCGCCGCGAGGATCCAGTTGAGCGCCGACATCGGGTAGAAGATGATCATCATCGTGTAGTTGAAGAGCTTGCCCGGAGGCATCGTGGCGAAGCCCTTCCAGTACTGCTTGAGGATCGTCTCGTAGGTGCCCCGCGACCAGCGCAGCTGCTGGGTGAAGAAGTCCGTCCAGGCGCCGGGGCCCTCACCGACGGCGAGCACGTCCGGTGTGTAGACGGACTTCCACCTCCGGCCCGTCGCCGGGTTCTTGGCGCGGTGCATCTCGAACCCGGTCGCCATGTCCTCGGTGATCGAGTCGTAGAGACCGCCGATCTGCTTCAGCGCCCTGATGCGGACGGCGTTGGAAGTGCCGACGAACATCGGGGAGCCGTAGAAGTTGCCGGCCCGCTGGATGAGGGCGTGGAAGAGGAACTGCTGGGACTCGGCGGCCTTGGTGATGGGGTTGTCGTAATTGCCGTACACCTGGGGGCCGATGACGAAGCCGACGTTCGGGTCGCGGAAGAAACCGAGCATCCGCTCCAGGTAGTTGGGCAGCGGAACGTGGTCGGTGTCGACCGAGGCGAAGTAGTCGTACGCGTCGCCGTGCGCCTCCAGCCAGGCGTTGTAGTTGCCGTGCTTGGTCTTCGCACGGTGCGCGCCCTTGGGCTGGTTCCACTTCTCCACGCCCTTGCGGGAGAAGTGGTGCACGCCCAGGCGCGCGCAGACCTCCTTCACCTCCGGGTCGTCGCCCTCGTCGAGGAGCCAGATGTGCAGAAGGCCCCGGTGGCGCAGCCTGACGGCGGCCTCCAGGGTCGCCGTCACCATGGCGAGCGGCTCCTTGCCCGGCACGAACGAGGTGAGGAAGGCGACTCTGGTGCCGGTCTCGGGCACCACCGGGACCGGGTCGCGGGCGACCAGGGTGGCGTGCGCGTTCGACAGCACGTTCATGCAGCGGAAGAACTCGATCAGACCGATCGAGACCAGCATCACGATGTCGAGGACCGGCAGGAAGTCGTAGGCGGGATAGTCGCGTTCGGTCCAGTGCTCGGGCTGGAGCAGCCAGCCGAGCAGCACCAGCGACAGCAGCGGCGCGGCCCCCAGCATGAGCGCGGCCCTGAGGCGGTGCGGTTCCTGCGAGAGCAGGGAGCGGTACTGCACCGTGTACGGCTTGTCCGGGTCGGGCTGGGTGAGCGGGCCGGCGAGCCGGCTGTAGTGCTCGTAGTCGTATCTCGGCAGCGTGCTCTTGATCCTGCGGATGCTGCCGGTGCGGTGTGCCGGCATGCGCAGCTGGGTCGTCTCGGACGGGTCGAAATCCTTTCGGGCACCCGTCGGCGTCGACGTCATGAGTCATCCCCCCAACACGCGCCGTCTGGCGCGTGTTCGTCGGTTCTCTTCGTCCGCCGGGGTCCCCCTCGACCCTCGCGGACGTGTCACTGGCAGACCGGGGCCAACGCGTCGTCCACAGCGTATGGACGTGGAACCCCGGCTATCCGGTTGCACGACGCCCCCCTCGGCGTCCGGCCATGAACGGGGCCCCCAACCCCCCATGCCGCAACCGGCCAAGCCCCCCACTTCTCTCAACTGCCATAAATCGACAGCCTCTTGCGGGCCCAGGGTTCTACGTCTCCCTTCATGATCGCAAGATGCGAAACGCGGTGTTAACCGGTCATACGCGCTAATTGGGACGCGTGTGCGAAGAAGGGGCACATGGGGGCGTCCGTGAGGGGCTCCCGGGGCATGACGAAGAGCCCCCTCGTCACCACGAGGGGGCTCTTCGGTCGGTGCGCCGCCAGGGACTCGAACCCCGGACCCGCTGATTAAGAGTCAGCTGCTCTAACCAACTGAGCTAGCGGCGCCTGCTGACGCGAAAACTCTATCCGACCCGCGGGGGTGCTCCGGACCGCAGGGGTGTGCTCCGCAGCAGGTGGGAGGGGTCCCGTACATCATTCGGACCGTCAACATGCGACACCGGACGACAGTTGAGAAACTGACGATTGTGCAGAAATGCGAACATTTCCATCTGGAGTGTGAGGGGCATCGCATGGAGACTCCGGTATTCGAGGAACTCGATCCCGCGAGCGACTGCGACTGCCCCGGATGCGTTCACTGGCGGCGCGTCCTGCCCCCAGGGTCCCGGGCGGCGGGCCCCTGGGGCCACCCGGCGACCCTCTCCCACGTACGCGGCCTCGCCCGGGCCGGGCGGACCCCGATGGCTCTCGCGCTGGCCGCCACGGCGGGCGCCGTCCTCGCGGCCGGGCAGGCGGTGCCGGCGGTCGCCGCCGCGCACGGACCCGCCCTGCCGGGCGTTCCCGCAGGTGACGAGCCCGACACGCCGCAAGGCAGCAAGGCGCCGCTGCACGGACCCGCGGGCAGTCCGGCGGCAGCGGCGAAGCCCGGCCAGGCTGCCAAGGCGCCCACCACCACGCGGGCCGAGATCATCAACCGCGCCAAGACCTGGATCGACGCGGACGTGCCGTACAGCATGAGCGCGTACTGGAAGGACGGCTACCGGCAGGACTGCTCCGGGTTCGTCTCGATGGCCTGGGGGCTCCCGGGCAACGAGTGGACGGGCAGCCTCGACAGCTTCGGGGTGCGGATCACCCGCGACCAGCTGCAGCCCGGGGACATGCTGCTCTTCCACAACCCGGACAACCCGGAGAAGGGCTCGCACGTCGTCATCTTCGGCGGCTGGACCGACTACACCCACACCTACTACGTCGCCTACGAGCAGACCCCGCCGCACGCCAGGAAGCAGTCCACCCCGTACGCGTACTGGTCGAACTCGGACCACTACGTGCCCTACCGCTCCAAGGGGCTGGCGGAGGGCGCGGGCGGTGCGGAGCCGTCCACGCCGACGGTGCCGGCCACCCCGGGGACGGCGACCCGTTTCCCGGGAGCCGCGTACTTCGGGACCGGCGCGAACAACGCCTACGTCACCCAGCTCGGCAAGCTCCTGGTCGAGCGGGGCGGCGCACGCTTCTACACCACGGGTCCCGGACCGCGCTGGACGAGCGCCGACCAGCGGGCGACCCAGGCGTTCCAGAAGGCGCAGGGCTGGACCGGCGCGGACGCGGACGGCCGGCCCGGACCGACCACCTGGGCCTACCTGACCGGCAAGAAGGGCAAGGACATCCCGGCCGTCGCCGGAAGCCCCGGGGCCCCGGGCACGGGCACCTCGCACCCCGTGCCCGGCTACCCCGGACGCGCGATGTTCCGGCCCGGCGCGAACAACGCGTACGTCACCCAGCTCGGGAAGCAGCTCGTCAAGAAGGGGTTCGGCACGCACTACACGACCGGCCCCGGGTCCCGCTGGGGCGAGGCGGACCGGCGCAACGTCGAGGCGTTCCAGCGGGCCCAGGGCTGGCGCGGCGGCGCGGCGGACGGCTACCCCGGGCCGGAGACCTGGCGGCGGCTCTTCTCCTGAGCCCGCCGGACCCCGGATCCGAACCGGCCGGATCCCCCGCCGAACCGGCCGGGCTCGCCCACGGTTCGTGAACACACTTCCAGGCGCGGAGGCATGGAGGCAGCTATGACTACGACGACGTCACACACCCCGGAACACACCCCCGAGCCCGAGGGGCCGCCCTCACCCGAGTCCCGGCCCGAGGGCCCCGCCGAGGGCGGCGGCGGTGCGCGGGCCGTCCGGCTCATCCAGAACGAGGTGACCACCGAGATCCCCGTCCACCTGCTCTTCCGCGACGACCCCGACCCGGTGTCGGTGCCGCTCGCGCCCGCCGTCGTGGGCCGGCGGCGCGGCACCGGCGAACAGCCGAGGATCAGGCGGCCCGCCGTCGGCCGGCCGCCCCGCCCGGTCCCGGAGACCGACCCCGACCTCGTCGAGCGGCCCGCCCGCGTGCTCCCGGGACTGGCGGGCGTGCTCGCCGGGACCTGCGGTGTGGCCGGCTGCGCCGTCACCTCGTGGTGGGCCGGCGTCCTGCCGCCCGCCCTCCTCGACGCCCTGCACCTGCCCCAGGCCGCGGGCGCCGGGTTCGGCCCCGCGCAGTGGGCGGCGTACGTGGGGGCCGGCACCCTCGGTCTGTTCGGCTTCGGCGGTCTCGCCCGCGGCCGGACCGGACGGGCCTGGGTGCTCGGCCTCTTCGGGCGCTACCGCGGCACCGTCCGGCGTACCGGGCTGATGTGGGTCAACCCGCTGGTGCTGCGCCGCCGGGTCGACGTCCGGCTGCGGCACTGGCGCAGCGAACCGATGTCCGTGGTGGACGCGAACGGCGTCGCGCTGCGGGTGGTCGTGCTCGTCGTCTGGCGCGTCAAGGACACCGCGCGGGCCACCCTCGGGGTCGACGACCACCAGATGTATCTGCGCGAGTGCGTGGAGGCGGCACTGTCGCGGGTCCTCTCGCAGCAGCCGGCCGAACTGCCCCCCGCGGTGGTCAAGGACCTGACCCTGCGCAACACGGACGCGGTCGGCGAGGCGCTGACCCGGATGGTGGCCGCGGACACCGCCCCGGTCGGCCTGGAGGTCTTCTCCGCCCAGCCGACGCGGATCGAGTACGCGCCCGAGATCGCGGCCGTGATGCAGCGGCGCCGGATCGCGGCCCTGGACGCGCAGCACCGTGACAGTGTGCTCGGCTCTGTCGTCGACTCGGTGGAGGACACCGTGACCCGGCTGACCGTGCGGGGACTGGTCGAACTCGACGACTACGAGCGCAAGGCGCTGGTGAAGGACCTCACGGTGGCGTTCTGCACGGGACGCGGAGAGGTGTCGTCGTAGGCGGGTCCGCGATTGGTATGGACATGTTCAACTACCCGCAATAATCTGGGACTTGGTCTAGACCTGAGTACCGCGCGCACAGCTCACGAGAACCTCCCCCACGTCCTCCAGGAGCGGCAGCATGCGCAAACGGACGAACAAGTCCCTCACCAGCGGCAAGACGAAGATGTACGCGGCGGCTCTCGGCCTCGCCACGGCGGGCACGTTCGTGCTCTCCAGCGGCGGGGCGAGCGCCCACGGCTACACCGACCAGCCCCTCAGCCGGCAGAAGATGTGTGCCAGCGGCGGCAGCGTCGCCAACTGCGGTGACATCCAGTGGGAACCGCAGAGCGCCGAGGGTCTCAAGGGCTTCCCGGCGGCGGGTCCGGCCGACGGGCAGATCTGCTCCGCGGGCCACACCAACTTCAGCCAGCTCGACCAGCCCAAGACCCCCTCGGGTACGGCCTGGCCGACGACCAAGGTCAGCGCGGGGCAGAGCTACAGCTTCCGCTGGCAGTTCACCGCCATGCACGCGACGACCGACTTCAAGTACTTCATCACCAAGACCGGCTGGAACCAGAACCACGCGCTGACCCGCGCGGACCTGGAGACCACCCCGTTCCTGACGGTCCCCTACAACGGACAGCGCCCCCCGTCCACGCTCTCGCACACCGGCACCCTGCCGAGCGGCAAGAGCGGACACCACATCATCCTCGGGGTGTGGACGGTCGCGGACACGACGAACGCGTTCTACTCCTGCGCGGACGTCACGTTCTGAGGCCGGCACGGTTCTGAGCCTCTCTTGAGGCGCGGGCACCACCGGCGCGGGTATGTTCCCCGCACGCCGTTCCGACCAGGACGGCGTGCGGGGAAAGCGGTGTCCGACCGACCGGGGGGTCCATGATGAGTGTGTTCTTCTACGCAGTGCCCGTGCTGATCATCGCCGTGGCGCTGCTCATGGCGGTCAAGGTGGTCCGCCGCTCGCTGGAACTGCGCAGCGCGTGGAACAGCGGGCTCACCGCCGAGGCGCGCTGTCTGCGCTTCTACACCACGACCAGCGGAGGCAGTGGCGACTCCTCGGTCACCACGACCCGGCACCACGTCTACGAGTTCACGACGCGCGACGGCCGCGCCGTCCGCTTCGACGAGGAGAACGGCCGCCCGACCGTCGTCGAGGGCGACATCGTCACCGTGCACTACACCACCGCGCACCCCGAGAAGGCCACGGCCCACGCGCCGAGCCCGGTGAAGGCGGCGGCGGGCACGTTCGTCATGCTGGCGTTCTGCGGTGTGATCGTCGCCTTCTGTGTCGGCTTCATGGTCACCTACCACGAGGCCTTCGCGGGGGACTCCTTCTTCGGCGGCATCTAGGACCTCACGGGTGACGGACGCACACCCCTCCACATCTGACGGGCCGTCAATTACCGTACGCGCCCATGGGGTCCAGCAGGCGTACCGTCGGGGAACTCGTGGCGCAGCGATGGGGCGACCACCGGCTGGGGCTGTGGTTCGAGGGCCGGACCGTCAGCCACCACCGGATGGCGGCGGGCGCGGCCCAACGCGCCGCGCTGCTCGGCGAACTGCTGCCGCCCGGCGCCGAACCACACCTCGGGGTGCTGCTCGACAACACCCCCGAGTACCCGCTGTGGCTCGGCGCGGCCGCCCTCGCCGGAGCCACCGTCGCCGGGATCAACCCGACCCGGCGCGGGGCCGAACTCGCCCGCGACATCCTGCACACCGAATGCCGCGTCCTGATCACCGAGCGGGCCCACCTGCCGCTCCTGGACGGCCTCGAACTCCCCGGCGTACAGGTCCTGGTGACCGACACGGACGCCTACGGCGAACTCCTCGCACCGTACGAGGGAGCGAAGCCCGACCCGACCGCCGCGCGGCCCGACAGCCGGTTCCTGCTCCTCTTCACCTCCGGCTCGACCGGCGCTCCCAAGGCCGCGATCTGCACCCAGGGCAGGATCGCGGCCGCCGGACTCTCGCTCGCCGGCCACTTCGGGGTGCGCCCGGACGACACCCACTACATCTGCATGCCGATGTTCCACGGCAACGCGGTGATCGCCGACTGGGCGCCCGCGCTCGCGGCCGGCGCGCGCGTCGCGCTGCGGCGCCGCTTCTCGGCGTCCGGGTTCCTCCCCGACGTCCGCGCCTGCGGCGCCACCTACTTCACCTATGTGGGCCGCGCGGTGCAGTACCTGCTGGCCACACCAGCCCGCCCCGACGACCGGGACAACCCGCTGCGCAGGGGATTCGGCACCGAGGCCGGCGCGGTCGACGCGGCGGCCTTCGAGAAACGCTTCGGCGCGCGACTGGTGGAGGGGTACGGATCCTCGGAGGGCGGCGCCGCCATCCAGCGCACGTCCGGCACCCCCGCCGGGGCCATCGGGCGGGCGGCCCCCGGAGACGACCTCGCGGTGATCGACCCCCGGACCGGCCGCAGCTGCCCGCCGGCCGTCTTCACCCCCGACGGGCGGCTGCTCAACGGGGACGAGTCGATAGGGGAGTTGGTGAACCGGGGCGCCAGCCCCTTCGAGGGGTACTGGCGCAACCCCGCCGCGGACGCGGCCCGGCGCCGGGGCACGGATCCTCGACCGGACGCCCCCGCCGCGGAACGGAACTGGTACTGGACCGGCGACCTCTTCTACCGGGACAAGGACGGCTACCTCTACTTCGCCGGACGCACCGACGACCGGCTCCGCGTCGACAGCGAGAACCTCGCCGCCGCGATGATCGAGAACATCCTTGCCCGGTACGGGGACGCCGCCGCCGTCGCGGTGTACGCCGTGCCGGATCCGGTGGCGGGCGACCAGGTCATGGCGACGCTCGCCCTGAAGGACGGGGCCTCCTTCGACCCCCTGGACTTCGCGGCGTTCCTGGACGCCCAGCCCGACCTGGGCACCAAGATGGCGCCCCGCTTCCTGCGGATCGTGGAGCGCATGCCCGTCACCGCCACCAACAAGATCCACCGGGTTTGCCTGCGACGCGAGGGCTTCCGCTGCCCCGACCCCGTGTGGTGGCGGCCCCCGGGTGAGCGGGCGTACCGGCCCCTGACGGCCGCCGACACCGACGGCCTCGACGCCCAGTACCGGGCCCACGGCCGGGAGGATCTCCTCGCCCGACCGTCCCACGCGCCGGCGGAGTCGCCCACGGGCCGGACCCCGCAGGGCTAGGCGGGCGGGTTCCGGGCGGCGGGGCGCCGGAGGGTGGGGCACGGTCCACGCCGTGCGCACCCGCGGGCCGGTTGGTGCGCGGTCACCGGGCCCGCCTACGGTGTTCGCCATGATCCGACCGGTGGCGTACACGGGATATCTCGTCGGCGGCGTGCTGGTCGGCGCACCGCTGTCGGCGGGACTGCTGACCCTCGGCACCCTGGGCGCGGCGCTGACCCCCGTCCTGGTCGGGCTGCCCCTGCTCGGGCTGCTCGCGCTGTCCGGCATACCCGTCGGCGTCCTCGAACGGTGGCGGGTGGGCCGACTCGACCGGCCCGCCGTGCGGGACCCCGGCCCGGGTGACGAGCGCGGCCACCCGCCGGTCGACCCGCACCGCACCCCGGCCGAGCCGGGACTCGGACCCTGGGCCAGACTCCGCTTCACCGAGCAGGCGACCTGGCGCGAACTGGCGTACACGGTGCTGCTCGCCTTCGTGCTGTGGCCGCTGGACCTGCTGGTCCTGGCCGTGGTGTTCGGTCTCCCCGGCGCCCTGCTCGCCGCCCCCGCCGGGCTCGCCCTCGCCGGCGACGAGACCCGCGTCGCCAAGCTCTGGCTCGTCGACGGCTACGCGCAGGCGTCCGTGATCGCCGCGGGCGGACTCCTGCTGCTCTTCGCCCTGTTGTGGCCGCTCGCCCTCTACGGCCGGGCCCGCGCCGCCCTCGCCCGGGTGCTCCTCGCGCCGCGCGAGACGGAGACGCGGCTCGCCGAGGTGACGGAGTCCCGGGCCCGGCTGGTGGCCGCCTTCGAGGCGGAACGGCGGCGCATCGAACGGGACCTGCACGACGGAGCCCAACAGCGGCTGGTCGCCCTGAGCATGCGTCTCGGGCTCGCCCGCCTCGACGCCCCGCCCGAACTGGCCGACCGCCTCGCGGAAGCGCACCGGGAGGCCGACGAAGCCCTGGGTGAACTGAGGGAGTTGATCCACGGCATCCACCCCCAGGTACTCGCCGACTACGGCCTCGGGGACGCGATCACCGACGCCGCCGACCGCTCGGCCGTCCCGGTGGACGTCGACGTCGAGCTGCCCCGGTTCACCGAAGCCGTCGAGTCCGCCGCGTACTTCGCCGTCCGCGAGGCGCTCGCGAACGTGGCCCGGCACAGCGGCGCCGGACGGGCGTGGATCAGCGCCGGCTGCGCGTCGGGGGACCGGCACGGACGGCGGCTGTGGATCGAGGTGCGGGACGACGGCCGCGGCGGAGCCGTGCCGTCCGGGGGCGCGGCCGGAGGGATCGTCGGGATGGGCGGGACCGTTGGGACCGGAGGATCCGCCGGTCGTGCCGGTTCCGGCCTCACCGGTCTCGCCGACCGCCTCGCCGTCCTCGATGGAACACTGGCCGTCGACAGCCCACCGGGCGGTCCCACCGTGCTGCGTATGGAGATCCCGTGCTGAGAGTCGTACTCGCCGAGGACGGCGTGCTGTTGCGGGAGGGCCTGGTGGGGCTGCTGAACCGCTTCGGGCACGAGGTGGTCGCGGCCGTGGGCGACGCGGAGGCGCTGCGGGACGCCGTGTCCGCGTACACGCCCGACCTCGTCGTCACCGATGTCCGTATGCCGCCCGGCTTCCAGGACGAGGGCCTGCGCGCGGCCCTCGCGCTGCGCGCCGCCGACCCGCGTCTCCCGGTGCTGGTGCTCAGCCAGTACGTCCAGCGCGCCTACGCGGCCGACCTCCTCGACACCGGTGACGGAACCGGCGTCGGCTACCTCCTCAAGGACCGGGTCGGGCAGGTCGAGCAGTTCGCGGAGGCGGTCGAGCGGGTCGCGGCCGGCGGGACCGTCGTGGACCCCGAGGTCGTACGGCAGTTGCTGCGCCGCCGGCGCGATCCGCTGGCGACGCTGACACCGCGCGAGCGTGAGGTCCTCGCCCTGGTCGCCGAAGGCCGCTCCAACGGCGCCATCGCCCGGGAACTGGTCGTCACCGAGGCCGCCGTCGGCAAGCACATCGGCAACATCCTGGGAAAGCTGGACCTGCCGCCGGCCGAGGGGACACACCGCCGCGTCCTCGCCGTACTCGCCTATCTGCGGGGGTAGTTGGGGCGCCACGGGGTCTTTCCGGAGTGCCGTGAAGGGTGCCGCGGTGAGGAGTCCCGGCCGGTCCGCGCGGGGAGGATACCGGGACACGTGAGCCGGCGGGCCCGCGTGCCCGACGCCCGAGCCCAGGTGGGCCTTCGAACGGATCGGAGAGACACCCCCTGGGGGCCGGACCGTGCACCCGGCCCGACGGTCCGGCGGTGCCCCACCCACCCTCGACAGCACCCGAAAGGCACTCATGTCCCCCACGCATGACACGCTCGACCGCGGCCACACCGACGACCTGCTCGCCTTCGTCAGGGCCAGCCCCTCGCCGTACCACGTAGTGGCGAGCGCGGCGCAGCGCCTGGAGAAGGCGGGCTTCGCGGAGCTGCGGGAGCGGGACGACTGGACGGCCGGAGCCGAGGGCGGCCGGTACGTCGTCCGTGCGGGAGCGCTGCTCGCCTGGTACGTGCCGCCGGGCGCCCCCGCCCACACGCCCTTCCGGATCGTCGGCGCCCACACCGACTCCCCGAACCTGCGGGTCAAGCCCACCCCGGACACCGGTTCGGCGGGCTGGCGGCAGATCGCCGTGGAGGTCTACGGCGGTGTGCCGCTCAACACCTGGCTCGACCGTGACCTGGGCGTCTCGGGGCGGCTGGCCCTGCGTGACGGTTCGAGCCGGCTGGTCTGCGTCGACGAGCCGCTGCTGCGGGTGCCCCAGCTCGCCATCCATCTGGACCGGACCGTCAACGAGGGGCTCGCCCTGGACCGGCAGCGCCACATGGCCCCGCTGTGGGGACTGGGCGACCCGCGGCCCGGCGCGCTGCTCGGCCGGGTCGCGGAGGCGGCCGGCGCGGACGTCTCCGAGATCCTCGGCTGGGACCTGATGCTCCACGACGTCCAGCCGCCCGGGTACCTGGGCGCGGACGAGGAGTTCGTCGTCGCGTCCCGCCTGGACAACCAGATCTCGGTGCACGCGGGCGTCGCGGCCCTGGTGGCCGCGGCCGGCGCGGCCCGGCCGCCCGCGCGCATCCCGGTGCTCGCCGCCTTCGACCACGAGGAGGTGGGCAGCGGCTCCGAGTCCGGCGCCCAGGGCCCCCTCCTGGAACGGGTGCTCGGCCGGTCGGTGACCGCTCGCGGCGGGGGTGCGGAGGACTTCGACCGGGCTCTCGCCGGCGCCCTGTGCGTCTCCTCCGACATGTCCCACGCCGTCCACCCCAACTACGCCGAGCGGCACGACCCGGGCCACCACCCGCTGCCCAACGGCGGCCCGGTCATCAAGGTCAACGCCAACCAGCGGTACGCCACCGACGGCGCGGGTTTCGCCGCCTTCGCCGGGGCGTGCGAGCGGGCCGGGGTGTCCTGGCAGCCGTTCGTCTCGCACAACGCGATGCCCTGCGGCACCTCGATCGGCCCGATCACCGCGGCCCGGCTCGGCGTGGCGACGGTCGACGTGGGGGTGGCCGGACTGTCGATGCACTCGGCGCGTGAGCTGTGCGGAGCACGGGACCCCGGGCTGCTGGCGCGGGTGCTGACGGAGTTCGTCACGTCACAGTAGGCCGACACGCGTGAAGGCCCCCCACGCGCGTGGGGGGCCTTCACCAAGGTGCGCCGCCAGGGACTCGAACCCCGGACCCGCTGATTAAGAGTCAGCTGCTCTAACCAACTGAGCTAGCGGCGCATGACTCTCGCCTCCCGCTTCCGCGGGCGGCGACAAAAGAAATACTACCTGGTCCTCGGGGGTGCTTCCGACCACCCGCGCGACACCCCGGGGACACCGGTGGGTGCCGGGTCCCGGGGACGCCGTGCGGGTCGGTCCCTAGATCGAGAGGGAGAGCAGGACGGGGGCCGCGCCGCGGTTCAGTGTCTCCGCGGCGCGGCGCAGCCGGTGGGCGTGCTCGACCGGGAGGGAGAGGGCGAGGCAGCCGACGGAGGAGCCCGCGGTGATCGGGACGGCCGCGCAGACCGTGCCGATCGCGTACTCCTGGAGGTCGAGCACCGGCATGGTGGCCGGCTGGGAGTCCAAGCGGGACAGCAGCAGCCGCTCGCTGGTGATGGTCCGCGAGGTGAGGCGGGCCATCCTGTGCCGGGCGAGGTGGTCACGGCGGCCGTCGTGGTCGAGCTGGCCCAGCAGGCTCTTGCCGACCGCGCTGGCGTGCGCGGCGGAACGGAAGTCGACCCATTCGTTGACCGCGGGGGTCGCCGGGCTCTCCGCGTACTGGGTGACGTGCACCTCGCCGTCGATGTACCGGCTGACGTAGACCGCCGCGCCGACCGAGTCCCGGAGCCGGTCGAGGGTCTGCTGGAGCGTCTCGCGCACGGCCTGGTCGCGGCCCTCGGCGGAACCCAGGCGGCTGAGGGAGGTGCCGGTCACGTACGCCCCGTCGGCGACCTGCTCGACGTACCCCTCCCGGCGCAGCATCCTGACCAGCGCGGTCAGCCGGTCACCGCCGAGGCCGGTCTGCCGGGCGAGCTCGGCGCCGGTGACACCGGTGGTCTGCCGGGCCACCGTCTCCAGGACGCGCAGGGCGTCCTGAGCCGAGTGGTACGGCGTGGTCGGCTCGTTCTTCAGCGCCACGGTTTCCCCCTGCGCTTTGTGGCCCGGCTCAAAAAAGACGTCGGTCCGGACGGCTGGGCTCACCCCACGATAACCGTCAAGCAGCTCTCCGTGAGCGCCTGTTGACGAGATTGGTGGTGCGCTCCATGCCGCTCAGCAGGAGCGCACCACCCTGGCATATGTCAAGGTCACGGCCCATGGGGCATGCCCCGCACGCCGGACCTCGCGCCTTCCCCTCCGCGCCCGCCGTCCGCCCCCGGTTCACTCCCCGTCGTCACAGCACGGCGCTGAGGAATTCCCGGGTCCGCTCGTGCTCCGGATCGCTGAAGATCTTCTCCGGCGGACCGGACTCGATGACGTGGCCGGAATCGAACATGAGGACCTGGTCCGAGATGTCCCGGGCGAAATTCATCTCGTGGGTCACGCAGAGCATCGTGATGTCCGTGGTGCGGGCGATGTCCCGGAGGACATCGAGGACGCCCGCGACCAGCTCCGGGTCGAGCGCGGAGGTCACCTCGTCCAGCAGCAGCACCTGCGGCCGCATCGCCAGCGCGCGGGCGATCGCCACCCGCTGCTGCTGGCCACCGGACAGCCGACTCGGCCGCTCGTCGCACTTGTCCGCGAGGCCGACCAGGTCGAGCAGTTCCCGTGCCCGCACCTCCGCCTCGTCCTTGGACATGCCGAGGACCGTCACCGGCGCCTCGGTGACGTTTCTGAGCACGCTCATGTTCGGGAACAGGTTGAACTGCTGGAAGACCATCCCGATCTTCTTGCGGACCTCACGGACCTCCCTCTCTGCCGCGGGGAAGAGCCGGTCCCCGGCGACGGTGATCGTCCCCTCGTCCGGCTTGGTCAGCGTCATCAGCAGCCGCAGGATCGTCGTCTTGCCGGACCCGGACGGGCCGATCAGCGTGACGTGCTTGCCGGAGTCGACCCGGAAGTCGAGGTGGTCGAGGACGGTGTTGTCCCCGAAGCGCTTGGTGACCTGGTCGAAGCGGATCAGCTCGCTGCCGTCCACCTTGGGATTGGCCAGGTCCTTCAGGGGGCTGGTGTCGGTGTTCGTGTCAGCGGACAAGGCGTCGCTCCAGGGCTCGCAGCAGCAGGGAAGCCGGGTAGGAAATGAGGATGAAGGCCACGCCGATGACCGTGAGCGGCTCGGTGAACTGGAAGTGCTGCTGCGAGTACAGCCGCGCCTCCCCGAGCATCTCCAGCACGGTGATCGTCATCAGCATCGGGGTGTCCTTGAGCATGGCGATGACGTAGTTGCCGAGCGCCGGCACCACGCGGCGGATCGCCTGCGGCAGGATCACCGCCGTCCAGGTGCGCCGCACCGGCAGGCTGAGCGCGGTGGCCGCCTCCCACTGGCCGGCGGGCACCCCCTCGATACCGGCCCGGTAGACCTGCATCGTGTACGTCGAGTAGTGCAGGCCGATCGCGACGACACCGGTGGTCAGCGCGGAGAACGTGATGTTCCACTCGGGCAGCACGTAGAAGAGGAAGAACAGCTGCACCAGCAGCGGGGTGTTGCGGACGAACTCGGTGACCACCCCGACCGGCCAGCGCACCCAGCGCGTCGGCGTCCGCATCAGCAGCGCCCACACCAGACCGAGCGCGAACGCGATCACCGAGCCGAGGGCCAGCGCCTGCAGGGTGACCAGCAGGCCGTCCCAGAAGTGCGGCATGAAGTCACCGACGGCGTTCCAGTCCCACGTCATGAGGCACCTCCGGTCGTCGTCTCCATGAGGTCCGTGGTGCTCATGAGCCACTCCCGCCCGCGGTACCGGCGCCGGCGCCCACGCCGGTCGTCTCCGCCCGCTTCAGCTCGCGTGCCGGCAGGCTGTCCGGCTCCTTGCCGACCCCGGCCTTCAGCCGCTTCTCCAGACCGCGCATCAGACGGGTGAGGACGAAGGCGATGACGAAGTAGATCAGCAGGACGTACGTGTAGACCTCCGCGCTCTGCTGGAGCGCGAGCCGCACCAGGTTGGCGCTGAACGTCAGGTCGCCCATGCCCATCACGGAGACCAGCGCCGTGCCCTTGAGCAGCTCGACGAGCAGGTTGCTGAACGGAGGCACCATTTCCGGCACAGCCTGCGGCAGCAGGATCAGCCGCAGCCGCTGCCAGTGCGTGAAACTGAGGGCGATCCCGCCCTCACGCTGCGCCGGGTCGACCGCGTTCAGCGCGCCGCGCACGATCTCCGAGCCGTACGCGCCGTAGGTCAGCCCCAGCGCCAGCGTGCCCGCCCACAGCGGGACGAGCTGCCAGCCGAAGGCGAGCGGCAGCACGAAGTACACCCAGAAGATCATGATCAGGGCGGAGGTACCGCGGAACACCTCGGTGTAGAAGCCCGCGAGGAAGCGGACGATCCATCGCCGCGAGGTACGCGCGATGCCCACCACGAAGGACATGGCACCGGCCAACAGAGCGCTGCAGAACAGCAGTTGGACGGTGACCCAGATCCCTTTGAGTACGAGTTCCCAGAGTCCCGATGTCATCCGCGGCACAGCTCCTTCGCGGTCATGTCGGTCATCTCGGCCTTGGTGAAGCCGAACGGCCGCAGGATGCGGAAGAGTTCGCCGCTCTCCTTCATCTTCCGCAGCTCGACGTTGAAGGCGTCCCGCAGTCTCGTCTCCGGCGAACGGAACGCGAAACCGCCGCCGTCGACGTGCGGCTTGCCCTTGACCAGTGGCGCGAAGGGCTTGGTGCTCTCGGTCTTGCCGGACTTCTTCACCACTTCGCGGACGGTCAGCGCGGTCCCCGCGAAGACGTCGGCGCGCCCGGCCTCGACCGCGTTCAGCCCGGCGACCTGGTCGGGCACGATCAGGATCTCGCTCTCCTCGTACCCGGCCTCGACCGCGTACTGGATCTCCGCGTACCCCGTGCCCGTCGCGAACCTGGCCTTCTTCGCCACGACGTCCTTGTAGTCGCGCAGGCCCTTCGGATTGCCCTTGCGCACGATGAACGCGTCGAGCATCTGGTAGTCGGGGTCGGCGAAGATGACCTGCTCGCACCGCTCGGCGTTGATGTACATCCCGGCGGACACGACGTCGAACTGCTGCGAGTTGAGCCCGGGTATGAGGGAGCCGAACTCGGTCGGCACCGGCTGGACCCGGTCGACGCCCAGCCGCTTGAAGACGGCCTTGGCCAGTTCCGGTGCCTCTCCGGTGAGGTGGCCGTCCCGGTCGATGTACCCGAAGGGGATCTCGCCCGCGATACCCAGCCGGACGACGCCCTGCGCCCTCAGCCGGTCGAGGAGTTCGCCGCCGTCGGTCGAGGACGCGGTGGCCACCCGACTGCAGCCGGCGGCACCCAGCGCACCGAGCGCCGCGACCCCCGCGAGCAGCGACCGGCGGGTGGTCCCGGGGGTGTGTCTGTCGTGTGCGCGGCTGTTTTCATGTGCTTTCCCAAAAGGTGGAGCCATGGCCGCGCGGCTACCCGAGAGCATGCGAAGTATTCGGATCTATTTCAGCCCCGTACGGGTACGACGCGCACTTGACCTCGGGGGGACCATGGAATGCATGGCTGATCGATTCATCGAAGTCTCGCTGGTCAAGCGCGGTGTGCACGGCACCGCGAAACTCCTCGACGACCGCGCGCCGATCACCTGCGCGGCGGTCTGGGACGCCCTTCCGCTGAGCGGCGACGTCTACCACGCGAAATACGCACGCAATGAGATCTACGCTCTCTTCCCCCCTTTCGCGATATCCGAGCCACCCCTGGAAAATCCGACAGTTACCCCTATTCCAGGAGACCTCTGCTATTTCGCTTTCGCGGGAACGGAGCTGGGGACCAAGGCCTACGGCTACGACGCGGACGTCCGTCCCGGCACGACGGTGGTCGACCTCGCGCTCTTCTACGAGCGCAACAACCTGCTCCTGAACGGGGACGTGGGCTGGATCCCGGGCATCGTCTGGGGCCAACTGGTCGAAGGCCTCGACGAGATGGCCGAGGCCTGCAACGACCTGTGGCGGACCGGCGCCGCCGGGGAGACACTCAGCTTCCGGCGGGCCTGAGGCGCACCGGCAGCTTCCGGCACCGCCGGTGCCGGTCCCACCGGGCGGCTAGGGCGCGGGAGTCGCCGGGGGAGCGACCCCGGCGGCGCCCGCCTCGTACAGCGCGTGCGCGGTGCGCAGGACGAGGTCGTCCCGGTGCCGGGCCGCGACGATCTGCAGCCCGGCCGGCAGTCCGTCCCCGTCCAGACCGACCGGGACCGTCGCGGCGGGCTGCTGCGTCAGGTTGAAGGGGTATGTGAACGGTGTCCAGCCCGTCCAGCGGCGCAGCCCCGAACGGGCCGGCACCTCGACGCCCGCGGCGAACGCCGTCAGCGGCAGCGTCGGCGTGACCAGCACGTCGTACGTCGTGTGGAACAGGCCCGTGCGGCGGCCCAGCGCCATCCGGACGTCCGTCGCGGCGAGATACTCCAGCGCGCTGTACCGGGCGCCCCGGCCGCAGACCTCCCGCAGCCCCGGATCGAGCAGGGCCCGCCGGTCGGGCCCGAGTCGCTGGGTCACCCGGGCCGCCCCGCTGAACCACAGCGTGTGGAACGCCTCCACCGGATCGGTGAAGTCCGGGTCGGCCTCGGTGACATGGGCGCCGAGCCCCGCGAGCCGCTCCACCGCCCGCCGCACCGCAGCCGCGACCGCGGGGGCGACCGCGACCTGCCCGCCGAGCGACGGCGAGTACGCGACGCGCAGACCGCGCACCCCGCCGTCGAGGGCGTCCACGAAGGAACCGTGCGCCGGGCCGAGCGCGGACCAGTCGCGGGCGTCCGGCGCGCCGATCACGTCGAGCATCAGCGCCGCGTCGGCGGCGTCCCGGGTCATCGGGCCCACGTGCGCGAGCGTCCCGAAGGCGCTGGCCGGATAGAGCGGCACCCTGCCGTACGTCGGCTTCAGCCCGAAGATCCCGCAGAACGCGGCCGGTATGCGCACGCTGCCACCGCCGTCCGTGCCGAGCGACAGGGGACCCGCGCCGAGCGCGACGGCCGCCGCGCTGCCCCCGCTGGAGCCGCCCGCCGTGCGCGAGACGTCGTACGGGTTGCGGGTCACGCCCGACAGCGGCGAGTCCGTGACCCCCTTCCAGCCGAACTCCGGCGTGGTCGTCTTGCCGAGGAACACCGCGCCGTGCTCGCGCAGCCGGGCCACCGACGGCGCGTCCTCGTCCCAACGGCCCTGCTCGCTCACGGTCCTGGAGCCGCGCAGCGTCGGATGCCCGCGCAGCAGCAGGATGTCCTTCACCGTGACGGGCACCCCGTCCAGCAGGCCCGCCGGCGCCCCGCGCCGCCAGCGGTCCGCCGAAGCGCGCGCCTGGTCCATCGCGTCGCCGGCGAGGAGACGGACGAACGCGTTCACGGCGGGCTGCACCCGCTCGGCCCGTTCCAGGGCGGCACGCGTCACCTCCTCGGGGCTGAATTCGCCCTTGCGGTACCCGTCGACGAGTTGTACGGCGGTCAGCTCGGTGAGTTCCGACATCGGCCCCTCCACGGTGGTTCAGTGTCCGGGTACGTACCCACGCTTCTTGTCGACCACGTTCCGCAGGGGCTCACCCGCCGCCCAGCGGTCGTACAACTCCAGGAACTGTGCGCTCAGTTCGTCCCGCCAGCCGATCGTGTCCCCGCTCATGTGCGGCGACACGATCAGACCCGGGACCTGCCACAACGGGCTGTCGGGGCCCAGCGGTTCGTGCTCGAAGACGTCGAGGGCCGCGCCCGCGATCCAGCGCTTCGACAGTGCCTCGGCGAGCGCCCGCTCGACGACGAGCTGACCGCGCCCCACGTTGATGAACCGGGCCGAGGGCTGCATCATCCCGAAGCGCCGCGCGTCGAACATGCCGTGCGTCTCGTCGGTGAGCGGCGCGGCGCACACCACCCAGTCGGCGCGGGCCATCAACCGGTCGAGCTCCGCCGGTCCGTGGATCCCGGTGCGCGGCCTGCGGCCGACCAGGGCCGTGGTGATGTCGAGCGCCTTGAGCGTGCGGACGATCGCCCGCCCGATGGGCCCGGACCCCACCACACAGGCCCGGGTGCCGGCCACGCGCTGTGACTCACGGTGGCGCCACTCACGGTCGCGCTGGAGGTCCCAGGTCCGGGGCAGGTCCTTCGCCATGGCGAGCACCAGCGCCGCCACGTACTCGGCGATCGGCTGGTCGAACACCCCGCGCGCGTTCGTCACTACCGTGTCGGAGGCGGCGAGTTCGGGGCACATCAGATGGTCCACACCGGCGCTCGCGGTGTGCACCCAGCGGGGCCGCGGACCCTCGCCCGGCCAGGCGCGGCGCACGGCGTCCGAGGCGAAGTCCCACACGAGCAGCGCGTCCGCGGACGGCAGCTTCTCCGCGAGCGTCGAGGTGTCGGCGTGCTCGACGCGGACCCGGCCGGTGAGACGGCCGAGGCGGGGGAGGGGCTCGGCGTCCAGGACGAGCAGGGTGGTCCCGGGGGACGAGGGGGAGGACGGGGCGAGGGACATACGGGCGTTCATCGGAGGAAACCGTTTCGCAATGCCAGTCCGCTTCTCTGGGGTGTCCTGAGGCGAGATGACCGGGGGGACGTGCGGGCGAACAGGGGTCGAAGCCGTCTGAGATGCGCGGATTGACCACGCTCGCACCCGAACCTACCTTCGTCAACACGGGCCCGCACACGGTCCGTTGCCCACCTGTTTCCCTTCGTGAGGCCGGTGCCAGCCATGGACGTTTCCTTTCTCGGCGGTCCGCATCCGCAGCGCGGGGTCGGTGTCGTCGCCCCGTTCGACTTCGCCCTCGACCGTGAGCTGTGGCGCTGGGTGCCGGCCGAGGTCTCCCTGCATCTGACCCGCACGCCGTTCGTGCCGGTCGAGGTCAGCCTCGACCTGGCCCGGCTGGTCTCCGAGCACGAGACGCTCGGCGACGCGGTCCGCGCGCTGAACGCGGTCGCCCCCGAGGTCGTCGCGTACGCGTGCACCTCCGGCAGCTTCGTCGGCGGGGTCGCCGGTGAGAAGGCCATGTGCGAGGCGATGACACGGGCGGGCGCGATCCCCTCGCTCACCACCTCCGGTGCCCTCCTGGACGCCCTCAAGGAACTCGGCGCCCGCCGGATCGCCCTGGTCACCCCGTACACCGTGTCCGTCACCCAGTCCCTGGAGGAGTACCTCGCCGAGGCCGGCATCACCGTCACGGACCGCGCCTTCATGGGCCTGACCCGGCACATCTGGAAGGTCCCGTACCGCGACGTCGCCGAGATGGCCCGCCGGGCGGTGCGCTGCCACGCCGACGCCCTCTTCATCAGCTGCACCAACCTTCCGACGTACGACGTCATCCCCCAGCTGGAGGCCGAGCTGCGGATCCCGGTGATCTCGGCCAACCAGGTGACGATGTGGGCGGCGCTGCGCCAACTGGGTACCCGAGCGGTGGGCCCCTATCAACGGCTGATCGATTCCGCCGCCCGCAGGGACCCCGTACTGCCGGAAGAACAGGAAGGTTGGGCATGACCGCACTCGGATTCCTCTACCCCGGCCACTCGGCCGAGGACGACTACCCGCGCATGGAGCAGCTGCTCGGCAGCGACGTCCGCCTGACCGTCGTCCACACGGACATCGGGGAGGACGCCCACCGCGTGGACGCCCTGCTCGAGATGGGGTCCGCGGAACGCCTGGAGGCAGGTGTCGAGGAGCTGCGCCTGTCCGGTGCCGAGGCCGTGGTCTGGGCCTGCACCAGTGGCAGCTTCGTCCGTGGCCTGGAGGGCGCCCACGAGCAGGTCCGCGGCCTCGCCCGCTCGGCGGGCATCCCCGCGTCCTCGACCTCCTTCGCCTTCGCGCACGCCGTCCAGGAGATCGGGGCGACCCGCGTGGCGATCGGGGCGACGTACCCCGAGGACGTGGCCGCGCTCTTCGCCGCGTTCCTCAAGGAGGCGGGCACCGAGGTGGTGGCCGTGAGCGCCTCCGGCGTCGTCACCGCGGCCGAGGTCGGCACCTGGGAGTACGACCAGGTCCTCGCCCTCGCACGCGACGTGGACCGCCCCGACGCCGAGGCGATCCTCCTCCCGGACACCGCGCTGCACACCGTGGCGCACATCCCGGACCTGGAGAAGGAACTCGGCAAACCGGTCCTCACCGCCAACCAGGTCACGGTCCGGGAGGCCCTCCGCCTGACGGACCGCCGCGTGAACGCTCCCCAACTGGGCGCCCTGTTCACGAGGGAACCGATCGTCCAGGCGTAGCGAGCCGCTCGCCAAAAGTAGTCTCAGCCCCTCCGGCGTTTGAGGAGCGGGGTCTGGGGCGGAGCCCCAGGGGACGGGAAGGGCAGGGGCGGAGGGGGCGAAACCAACGCCCCTCCGCCCGCCCGGGGGGCACCCCGAGGAATAAACGGAGCCACCCTCCTGTTGGCAGGCGCGAGGACACGATCGCGGAGCAACAGGAGGCACCCCCGGTGGACGAGACGGCCGAAACGGGCGAGATCCGAGGCACGGCACAGGGCACGGCCCCGGTCCCCCTCTCCGTACTGGACCTGGTCACCGTGGGCGCGGGCCGCACCGCGACCGACGCGCTGCGCACCAGCGTCCGGATCGCCCGCCTCGCGGAATCCCGCGGCTTCCACCGCTACTGGGTGGCCGAGCACCACTCGATGCCGGGCGTGGCCAGCTCCTCGCCCGCGGTGATCCTCGCCCACCTGGCCGCCCACACGGACCGCATCCGGCTGGGCTCCGGCGGAGTGATGCTCCCGAACCACGCGCCGCTGGTCATCGCGGAGCAGTTCGGGACCCTCGAAGCGATGGCCCCGGGCCGCGTCGACCTCGGCCTCGGCCGGGCCCCCGGCACGGACGGCGCCACGGCCGCGGCCCTGCGCCGCAGCCAGCGGCTCAACGAGGGCGCCGACGACTTCCCCGAGCAGCTCGCGGAACTCACCCGCTTCCTGGACGACGACTTCCCCGACGGCCACCCCTACGCTCGGATCCACGCCGTTCCGGGACCCGTCCAGTCCACCTCGCCCGGCGGCGTCCAGTCCCCGCACCGGCCGCCGATCTGGCTGCTCGGCTCGTCCGGTTTCAGCGCCCGCCTCGCCGGAGTGCTCGGTCTGCCCTTCGCCTTCGCCCACCACTTCTCGGCGCAGAACACCGTTCCGGCGCTCGACCTCTACCGCGAGTCCTTCCGGCCGAGCGCGGTCCTGGACGCCCCGTACGCCCTCATCGGCGTCTCCGCGCTCGCCACGGACGACGAGCGGGAGGCCCGCCGTCAGGTACTGGCCGCCGCCCTGAACATGGTCCGCCTGCGCACCGGCCGCCCGGGACTCGTCCCGACGCCGGAGGAGGCGGAGGCGTACGAATTCAGCCCGATGGAGCGGGAGTTCATCGACTCCTGGAACGCCAACGTCATCCACGGCACCGCCGACGAGGTGCGCACCGGGCTCGACGACCTCCAGAAGCGCACCGGGGCCGACGAGTTGATGATCACGGGCAACGCGCACGGCGGAGACGTACGGCTGCGCTCCTACGAACTGATCGCGGACGCCTACGGGTTGCCGAAGGCCGAGGACACCGAGGCCTGAGGGCAGGTCCGCAGACCCGGGGACCGGCGAGACCGGCCAGGCGTGTGACCGCGTCCGGCCGCCCCGCTCGGGACCCGGTCAGGCCAGCGGGCAGGCGCCCGAGGTCAGCAGCGCGGAGATGCGGTCCGGTGCCACCGGCCGGGAGTACAGCCACCCCTGGCCGGTGTCGCAGCCGATCCCGCGCAGCCGGGACGCCTGCGAGGCCGTCTCCACGCACTCCGCGGTGACGGTCAGCCCGAGCCGGTGCGCGAGCTGGATCAGCGCCTCGACGATGACCTCGTCGGCCGGGTTGGGGTGGGCGGAGGTCCCGTCGGCGTTCTCGTACTGGAAGCCGCGGACGAAGGAACCGTCCAGCTTCAGCACGGACACCGGGAGCCGGCTGAGGTAGGCGAGGTTCGAGTAGCCGGTGCCGAAGTCGTCGATCGCGATGCGCACGCCCATGTCGCTGAGCGCCTGGAGGGCCTGGAGCGGCCGGCCCGCCGAGCCCATCACCGCCGACTCCGTGAGCTCCAACTGCAGGAGATGCGGGGCGAGTCCGGTCTCCGCCAGGATCTCCGCGACGTCGGCCACCAGATCCGAGTCCCAGACCTGGCGCACGGCGACGTTGACGCTGACGAAGAGCGGCGGCGCGTCCGGATGGTCCAGCTGCCAGCGGCGGGCCTGCCGGCAGGCGGTGGCCAGCACCCAGCGGCCGAGCTGCACGATCGAACCGTCCTCCTCGGCCAGTCCGATGAACCGATTCGGCGTCAGCATGCCGAACCGCGGATGGTTCCAGCGGACCAGCGCCTCGACCCCGTGCACGCCGCCGTCCTCCATACCCACCAACGGCTGGTACTCCAGGGCGAATTCACCGCGCTCGACGGCGGACCGCAGGGTGGACGACAGGGCCTGGCGGGTCATCCGGTGCGCGTTGCGCTCCGGGTCGAAGAGCGTCCAGCGCCCCTTGCCGTCGGCCTTCGCCCAGTACAGCGTGGTGTCGGCGGCCTGCATCAGGCCCGTCGCGGTCGTCCCGGTGGCGCGCCGCTCGACGACCCCGATGGAGGCCGACAGGGACAGCCGCTGACCCGACAGGTCGAACGGCGCCTGGAGCGCCTTCAGTACGGACTCGGCGAGGTCCGCCACCTGCTCGGTGCCGGTCGAGTCCTCGACGAGCAGCGCGAACTCGTCGCCGCCCAGCCGCGCCACCAGGGGAGACGTGGCCCGGGCGTGTCCGGCCTCGTCGGCGCAGCGTGTCAGCCGCTCCGCGACGGCCGCGAGCAGTCTGTCCCCGACCCGGTGGCCGAGGGTGTCGTTGACGGCCTTGAAACCGTCGAGGTCCAGATAGCAGAGTCCGATCCGGCCGGTGCCGCCGTCCTCGTACGCCTCCGCCTCCAGGGCCGCCGTCAGACGCTCGAAGAACAGCGTGCGGTTGGGCAGCCGGGTCACCGGGTCGTGCATCTGCAAGTGACGCAGCCGGGCCTGGAGTTCACGCCGGGGACCGATGTCGGCGACCGACACCAGGACGGCCTGTTCCTGTGGGGGCAGCGGGGTGACCGTGATCTGCACCCAGAGGGAGTGACCGTCGGGGTGCTTGAGCCGGCGGGTGCAGCGCAGCCGCGCCTGCCGGCCGCGCAGCACCTCGCGGTAGGCGTGCCAGGTCCGGGCGTCGGAGGCCAGGTCCACCAGCTCGGAGGCGGACCGGCCGGCGAACGTGTGCGCCTCGACGCCCAGCAGCGTGGCCAGGGACTCGTTCGCGGTGACGACGGTGCCGTCGCGGTCGACGACGGCCATCGCGAGGGGCGCGGTGGCGAACGCCGCCTGGAAGGCGCGGGGTGACGTTCCGTCGGGAGCCGCAGACTCCACGGCCGTCCCCGGTGACACGGAGGACACGGGTGGCGAGGGAGGGGCGGATGTGCCGGGGGAGGGTCCGACGGACGGACGAGAAGACGTGTCGATGTGACGCTCTGTGACGGTCGGCCGGACGAGGTCTCCCGCGGGCGCCGGCCCTTCGGACGTTCCGCTCACCGCTCGCTCCCGCAGTGCAGTCGTTCTTCGTATGGGTCTCTCGGGTGGTCGGCCGGACTGGGCGGCCGCACAAGCCGTGTCGGTGCAGGAAAGTGTGCCGATCATAGAGGCTGGCCTCGGAACGGTGCAGCCCCTGTCCAGTGTCCCGGAACAACCACCCGTTCTGACAGATCGTTTCTGCCTGCATCTGGACGGGTTCCTTCCCCTGCCGACCGCATGTGACGTTCCGTGAGTGGTCGGGGGTGTCGCCCCGTCAGCCCTCTCACTCTTCTGGTGCAGACAAACAGGGCGAAGTAATACAAATGCACACAGGCTGGGTGCGGTGTCCCGAAATCCGCATCCGGAGGTCGACGTGCCGCGTCCGCTCCCCCTGGGGGTTCTCACTCGTGGGGCCCTGCGCGGCCTCGCCCGTGACGGGCTGCCCCGCTGGCGCAGCACCGCGGCCGCGTTCACCTCGATGACCGCGCTCGCCGCGACCTCCCTGGTGCCCGGCCCCGCGCTCGCCGAGCCCCTCGCGGACCCGTGCGCCCTGACGCGCACCGAGGCGCACCACTCGGAGGGCGTCGACACCTGGAATTCCTCCTATGTGCGCCCCACCCGCCCCCTCGACGCCGTGATGGTGTTCCTGTCCTTCCCGGACTCCACCCCGACCACCACCCCGGCGGAGCTGACCGGCGACTACTTCCCCGCCACCAGCCGTTTCTTCGAACGCGCCTCGTACGGCAGGTTCACGGTCCGCCCGCATCCCCAGCGCGCCTGGATCCAGATGCCGCACCCCTCCACCTCGTACGCCATACAGCGCGACTGGAACGCCACCGACCGGGCCGCCTATCTGCGCGACGCCCTCGCGGTGTCCGACCCGCAGGTCGACTTCTCGCGCTACGACGTCGTCTACTTCGTCGCCGACCCGGACGCGCCGGGCGTCGACTCCGACGCCACGAAGGTCGTCAACCTGGACACACCGCTGCGCGCGGACGGCACGGACATCCGCCGCGTCGTCACGGTCTTCGAGAAGCACCCGCCGGACCGGCTGGTCCTCGCGCACGAGACCGGCCATGTCTTCGACCTGCCCGACCTGTACCACCGTCCCGAGGACGGCAAGGGCGACTGGGACACGTACGTCGGAGACTGGGACCTCATGGGCAGCCAGTTCGGCCTCGCGCCCGACCTCTTCGGCTGGCACAAGTGGCGGCTGGGCTGGCTGGAACCGAACCAGGTGGCGTGCGTACGGGGCTCGGGAACCACCCGTCTGACGCTGGAGCCGCTGGGTGCCGGGCCGGCCGGGTCCGCCGGTTCCGCCGGTTCGGCGGTGCGCCCGGTGGGTGGTACGGGTTCCGTCGGTGCGGCCGGGGTCTCGGGCGGGGCGCCGGGCAGTGCCGGCGGTGCGGCCGAGCGCGGGGCGCTGGGGGTCGCCTCCCTCCCGGGCACGCGGACGTTCGGTGTCGGGCGGGGCACCAAGCTGGCGGTCGTCCCGACGGGACCCGGCACGGCCCTCGCCTTCGAGGCGCGCGGCTCGGCGGGCAACGACGGCTCGACCTGCACCCAGGGCGTTCTCGTCTACCGGGTGCGCAGCGGCACCGAGTCGGGCGGCGGCCCCATCCAGGTCCTCGACGCCCACCCGCACACCGAGGCCTGCTGGGAGGACTCGGTCTACCCGCCCCTGGCGGACGCGCCGGTGAGCCTCGGAGAGAGCTTCACGGTGCCGGGCGAACGCGTCCGGGTCGAGGTGGAGGACCGGACCGCGTCGGGCTCCTGGACGGTCCGGATCACGACGGGCTGAGCGGACGCGACGGCACGGCCGTACGCCGGTGCGTAGGGGTGGGGGGAAACGACGAGAGCGGGACGCTCGCGTCTCCGCGATCATCCCGCTCTCGTTGGCGTGCGCCGCCAGGGACTCGAACCCCGGACCCGCTGATTAAGAGTCAGCTGCTCTAACCAACTGAGCTAGCGGCGCCTGCTGACGTCGTAGACCTTAGCATCCTGATCGGCGGGAGGAAAAATCGATATCCGCACCGCCGCCGACACCGCCGCACGGGCCGCCCGCACGGCCGCCCAGAGCAGGATCTCGGGCCCGGGGAGCCAGGGCTGACGGGTGTCGGGGGCGACCAGCCAGCGCGCGTCGTGCCGGCCGGAGTCCGTCGCGACGCCGGGCGCGGCGAGCGCCGGTACGGTCACCGCGTCCCCGGTGCCGTGACAGAGCAGGGGCGGCACCTCGCGGCAGCGACCCACGTGCCCGCCCGCGCTTCCGTGCCCTCCGGAGTCCCGCCCCTCGGAGCCCCACTCCTCCCAGCGCATCAGCGACGGCAGCCGCTGGGCGGTGCCGGGCGCGGCGAACAGCAGCATCCGCCCGCGGTACGCCGCCACCGGGCCCGAGCCCGGCCCGTCGTCCCACAGCCGGTCGAGCATCCGTCGGCCGAAGAGTGACGGCGCGCTGACGACGTCGAAGGCGCTGCCGCACGGCAGCACGACCGGCGCGTCCGGCCGCTCCGCCCAGAGGGTGAGCATGCTTCGCGGATACGTTCCTGCCGAGGCGAGCCAGGTGGCTCCCTCGGAGGTGACTCCCGAGGCGTCCCGCCACTCGGGCAACGGCGTTCCGGGGCTGTGCGGGGTGCTGCTGGCCGGGTTCCGTGTGCTGCTCATGACGCATACATCTACCGGGGGTGAGCGGGTCACTCCGGAGGGTTGCGAAAAACCGGGACAGGAGCGGGTGGAGGGGAGTATCTTGCCCGCCTGGCATATGCCAGCGATCTTGTGACGGCATGGACGACCTGATCGCCGGACCGCCTCCCGGCGGCCTGCGGGTGCCTCGGCGAGGTTCCGGACGGCAGGGCGCGACGTGCCGCGGTGTGCCGGGACCGGGCCCACCGGGGAGGCTGCGTGGGACTCCGGCTCCGCACGTCGCGCGGAGCCGGGGCCCAGGTGGGGTGGGCCTGGTGATGGGGCACGCGGTCGGACCGCCGGCGGAGGCGGAGGGTCCGCGGGGCGCACGCCGCGCCAAGCCGGAGGTCGAGGACCGCCGGCGCGGCGGCGGGTGTGCGGGGACTCGGGCGGGGGTCGCGCCCCCGGCGCCGGGGCCGCACGGCTCTCGGTCCGCGGCCGGCCGCTTCCTGCCGGAGGGCGAGGCGCGGCGCAGCCGGGGGCACGGGGACGGGTGGAGGCCGTGGCGGTCCCCGGCGCCGTTGGCTGCGGCTCCCGGGCGGCGGGGTGGCCCGTATCAAGCCGTGGGCCGGGTGGCCCGATCCGGGGCCGGCGGAGGGCGTGCGGCGACGTGGCGGAAGCCGCGCCGTCCCCGGGGTCCGGTGGCCGCACGGCTTCGGCACGCGGGCGGGTGCGGTCCCCGCTCAGAGGGTGTCGGACACCCCGTGGCCGTGGCCACCGCCCTCGGCGCCGGAGAGCAGGTCGCGGCCGAACTCGACCATCTTCTTCGCGTAGTCCTCGGTCCACTCGGCCCGCTCGGCGATCTCCGCCGTGGTCAGCCGGTCGAAGCGGCGCGGGTCGGCGAGCTGCGCGGCCGCGACGGCCTGGAACTCGAGCGCCCGGTCCGCCGCGGCGCGGAACGCCTGGGTCAGCTCCGTGGCCCGGTCCAGCAGCGCGTGCGGATCGTCTATCGACTCCAGGTCGAAGAAGTGCTCCGGGTCCCCGGCGGCCTCCGCGGGCTCGAAGAGCAGGGGCGCGGGGCGAAGCCGCGGTTCGTTCCGACGCGGCGTGGGCTCCGCCATGTCTTCTCCTCCTCGTACGGTTCAGATGCCCCTCTCGGAAGAGGGCCACCGTCCATTGTCCCCCGGCGGCGCAAGTGGGCCCCCGGGGGCCGGGCGCGCCCCCTGTGCGGGTGCCCGGTCCGCCGGTTCACGCCGGGTCCGTCCGGAACGGCTGGGTCCGGAGCGGGGGCGGTCCCGCAGCCGCGGCTCAGGAGCGCCACGCCACCCGATGTTCCTCCAGATGGGACAACACGGAGTGGTTGGCTTCCCAACCGTCCGGGAACTTCACCGTGACGCCCAGCTGGACCGGCTCGGTCGAGGGGTGGTCGTCCAGCAGATCGCCCACGCCCTCACGGCACACCACGATGCAGGCGTGCCGGTGCCGGGACGCGAGCACGCACAGCCGCCCGGTCTCCAGATGGAACGCGGTGGCGTCCGGCCGCCCCGACAGGGGATGCAGGACGACCGTGACGTCGAACTCCCGCCCCTGGAGGCGGTTCGCCGTGTCGACGGTGACGTCCGCGACCCCGAGGCCCGCCAGCGCCGCGCGCACCGCCGCGGCCTGGTCCCGGTGCGCGGTGCCGACCGCGATCCGGTCGGCGGTCAGCGGCACCGGCTCCGGCGCCCGCTCCGAGGTGGCCGCGCCGCCCCGGTCGAGCAGCCGGCGGACGACCTCGGCCACCGCCCGTACGGCCTCCGGGTCCGTGCGCGGTGTGTGCCGGGCGGGGAGCTGGAGCAGACCCCAACCGGACTCCGCCGCCTCGTCGATGACCCGGTCGGTCCCCGAACCGTCCGACGGGACACCGAAGTTCAGCCGCCGGTCGGCGTGACCGGTGCCACTGCGGAACGGCGTGTACGGATAGAAGGCGTCCGAGACGAGCGGGGCCGCCGACGCGGGCAGCCGCCAGGACACCGGCAACCGGTGCTGCGGCAGGTGCGGGTTGTGGGCGAGCAGCGTGGTCACCGCGGACGCGGACGGGTCGTACGACAGGCCGGCCCACTGCTCCGAGCCGACGATGGCGAACGGGTCCAACTGGCCCGGGTCACCGACGAACAGCGCCCGCTCGAAGAGTCCCGCGACGGCGAGCAGCGCGTCCGAGCGCATCTGGTACGCCTCGTCCACGATCGCGTGCCGCCAGGGCTCGACCCCCTTGACGTGGGCCCACTTCGCGGCGGTGGAGATGACGACGTCCAGGCCCGCCAGGTCGGCCGCCTTCGTCGACTTGCGGACCTGGTCCAGGCCGTCGAGCGCCTTGTCGTACGGGTCGGAGTCGCTGCTGTGCAGCCGCCCCACGGGCACCTCCGGGGCCTTCTCTGCGATCCGCAGCACCAGGTCGTCGACCTGGGCGTTGGTCTGCGCGATGACCATCAACGGGCGTCCGGCGGCGGCCAGTTCGAGGGCCGCGCGGACCACGAGCGTCGATTTCCCGGCGCCGGGAGGCGAGTCGACGACGACGCCGCGGTCGGTGCCGTGCAGGGTGTCGCGCAGGATCGCGTCGGTGGCGCGGGCGGCCTCGGCACCCGGGTCGAAGACGGCGGTCACAGGACGTCCTCCTCGGTCACCGGGTCCGGGAGCGGCAGGGCGTCCGGCTCACCCGGCGGCCCCCCGTGCGTCCACGGCGTGTCCTCCGGGTCGGGCAGCTTGGCGCCGCCGCGCTGCTCGTGCTCGAAGAGGGTGAAGCAGAGGAGGTCCCCCTTCTCCGGCACGGACCCGGCCTCGGGTTCCCTGCCCCGGCCCATCTTGTCGGTGATCCGCAGCACCACGGCGGCACCCTCGTCCTCGTACCCCACGAACTCCGCGGACTGCGGCTTCCCGCCGAGCGAGCGGTACACCTTGGCGCGCTCGCCGAGGTGCGGGTGGTCGTCGGTGCGGACGGTGACCAGGGGACGGGGACTCGGCCGCTTGCCCTCGCTGTACGCCATGACGACGTCGGTGACCTCGCCCGCGAACGCCTCCCCGGCGAGCCGCCGGCCGGCCATCACCAGCGGGTCGTCCAGCGCCTCCTGCGCTTCCAGGCGCGCCTGTTCGCGCTCGCGCGTGGCGAGCTTGTTCGCCGCGGTGACCGCGTCGTCCCGGCGCGGCTGCGGCGGTTCGCCCGCCACCACCCGGTCGCGGTGACCGGTGAACGACCAGCGGTCGCGAGTCCACCGGTCGGCTGCGTGCGGTCCCTCCGGCAGGGTGCGCAGCAGGTCGAGCCCCTGCCACACGGCGTCCCAGGTGGGCCGGGTGACGCTCGCGACGAGATCGCGGATCCGCCGCTCGGCGGTGGTCAGTTCACCGAGCCGGTCGTCCGCCTCGACGCCGTCCTCGGCGGCGGCGAACGCCGTCCGCGCGCGGTCGTACGCCTCGATGGCGGGGGCGAGCAGCTGGTTGTCGAAGGCGGGGTCCGTGGCGGGGCCCGCGGGCGGCCACACGAGCTGGCCCCGGCCGTCCCGCTGGAGCTCGGCCCGCACCGCGGCCTCGGCGCCCGGCTCGCCCTCCGGCGGATCGATCCAGGCGAGCAGCGCGCCGAGATGCTGGTCCTCCAGGCTGCTCTGGCCGGTGGCCCAGTGCCGGGACAGCACGTCGGTGAGGGCGAGGAGCAGGGCGGAGCCGGGCACCCGGGCCCGCTCCCCGAAGTGGGTGAGCCAGCGCCCGGACAACGGCACCCGCGGCGGCGCCGGATGCGGTGCCTCGGGATCCTGCTCGGCGGTGCGACGGAACCGGGTGGAGCGCCCGAGCAGGCGGACGAACTCGATGGCCGCGCGGCCCGGCACGATCAACTGCGGTGCGTCCGCGCACAGCTCGACCTCGACCTTGACGCGCTTGCCGGTCTCGGGGTCGGTGTCGCTGCGCTCGGCCGCCTCGACCACGTCCGCGAACGTGTCGATGTACGGCAGGACGACGTCCGCCAGCTCGGCGAGGAACGCGAACCGCAGGTCGCGGTCGCGGGGCTGCGGCACGACCAGCAGCCGCGGCGTGTCCCGGTCGGTGCCGACGAGCGCGCCGAGCGGCGCGCCCGCCTCGCCCGCGGTGGTCAACGGCACGAACACCAGCGGTCGCTCGACGAGATGACGGTGGAGCACGGTCGCGGTGGGCTGCGCCCGGCCGCTCTCGACGGCCTCCAGCCGGGCGAGCGTGGAGATCAGCGACATACGCCCGCCTCCCGGGCGTCGGCCGACGCGGGGCTCACCGACACCTGGGCCGGGACGCCGACCGGAGTGCCCAGCGCCTCCGCCCGCAGCAGGGCCGCTCTCCGCAGGGCCGCGACGGCCGGGTCCGCCGGATCGCCGGCCTCTCCGTGCGCCGCCGCGAGGACGTCGGTGACCGTCGTCAGACCGCCCAGCTCGGCGCGCAGGGAGCGGCCCAGGGACGTCACCACGCCCCGCGCGCGGGAGCGGGCCCGGCAGTGGAAGGCCAGCTCGCAGGCGGCCAGGCACTCGGGCGCGTACGTCGCGGGAACCGCCTCGACGGCCGTGATCAGCTCCTCGGCCGGGAGGTCGGGGGAGAAGCAGCTGCCCTCGGGGAGGGCCGCCGCGATGTCCTCGACCCGGGTGAGGCGGGCGAGCTGCCGGCGGGTGACGGCGCGCTGCTTGCGCACGTCGACGGCCGAGGCGGTGGGGAGGTTGGAGAAGTCCTTCGGGCAGACCAGCAGGACGCGGTGGCGGACCTCGGGGACGGGATCGAGACGGGCCGCGACCTCCTCCAGCGCCAGGACGTACACCGCGGACTGCCGGGCGGCGGCGCCCACCTTCGCCGGGTCGGCCGAACCGTCCAGCATCGGGAACGACTTGATCTCGACGACCGTCCAGCCGCCGTCGGGATGCACGACCACCGCGTCCGGCTCCAGGAAGGCGGCGGAACCCGCGACGTCCAGGGCGAGCATCGGATGGTCGAGCAGCGTCCAGCCGCCGGCCTCGGTCGCCTCGCGCAGGGCGAGCGCCGTGCGGGCGGCGCGCCCCTCGGGGCCGATCGCGCTCAGGTCGGGCACGGCACCGGAGCCGGGCGCCGCGGCGCCGGGGTCGAGCTTCTCGTGCACCAGCCGGAGCAGTTCGGCACCGCCGTCGGCCTTGACGCGGGCCTCGAACGCGTTGCCCCGCATGAAGGCGAACTGCGACTGGCCGAACGCGGACGGCGCACCGAGCGCGCCCGCCAGCTTCGCCTTGTCGACCCCCGCGCCGTCCAGCAGGGCCCGGCGGTCACAGCCGGGGTTGGCCGCGAGCGCCGCGAGGGCGCGCGCGTCCAGTGCCTTCGGTGGGACGTCCGGACCGCGCAGCTCAGCGAGCTGCTGCCGCAGCGCCGTCCCCCGCGTCCGCGGGAGAGGCACCCGGCTCGGCTCCCGGTCCGGATCGGGACTCGCGCTGTCGGGGGATGCGTTCACCCGGGGAAGTCTGGCACCCCGCACTGACAATCGCGGAACCCTCGCCCCGCGCGACACCCGCGACCCACGGGACACGGCCCTCGAAGAGCGACCACAGCCGGTTCGCCGCGCGCATCACGAACGGGGTCAGCAGCAGGCCGACGCCCATCACGGCGGCGCCCGCGACGGCGTCCAGGAAGTAGTGGTTGGCGGTGCCCATCACGACGATCGTGGTGAACAGCGGATAGACGACACCGGCGACCTTCGCCGCGGGCGTACGGCCGTGGCGCCACAGCATCACGCCGCACCACAGCGCCCAGCCCACGTGCAGGCTCGGCATCGCCGCGTACTGGTTCGTCATCCCGCCCATACCGCGCGGGGCGCTCGCCTCGCCGCCCCACCAGCCGTAGTCGCTGTACTGGGCCATCGTGTCGACGAAGCCGTGCCCCGACGACAGCAGGCGGGGCGGGCACGTCGGCAGCAGCGTGAAGCCGATCAGGCCGATGAACGTGGAGGTCATCAGCCAGGTGCGGGCCGCGCGGTAGCGCACGGCCCGGGAACGGAACAGCCAGACGAGGATCGCGGGCGTCACCAGGTAGTGCAGCGACGCGTACCAGAAGTCGGCGGGCACACCCAGCCAGGCCTCCCGGGTGAACAGCCGGTTCAGCGGGTGCTCGGCGTTGAGGCGGAGGACCTTCTCGATCCGCAGGATCTGCAGGCCGTGGTCGACCGCGCCGGCGGTGTCGCCCCGGGCGAGCAGCCGGCCCGCGGAGTAGCACGCGTACACGAGGACTATCAGCGGGAGCTCGGTCCACCAGCGGAGCCGGCTCTGCGCGGCAGCGGACCCGCGCAGCTCGGTCCACCGGCGCAGCCGGGCGCGTGGTGCCGCCTCCGTACGCGGTGCATCGGTCTGCGGCATCCGATCGCCCTCCCCCATCTGCTCGTGGCCCTTCGTCCGTCGTGACCCGACAGTCTGCAGTCTGCTGACGGTGGTGTGTGGCCACATGGGATTTTACGGTGCGTGCGGCCGCCCCGAAGGGGCGCCCCCGGTCCTCAAAGACGCGGAGATCGCCCCCCGGGTTGCCTCGCGCGCCGGTGCGCGATGATGGAGTGACCGACTTGTCAGCGGTTCCGAGTACCCGTCCCCTCGTGCCGCCCGTTCCGGAAGGGCTCCTCTCCATGGCACCGCGCATCCTGCTGGCCCGGCACGGACAGACCGAATGGTCGCTGTCCGGAAAGCACACCGGCAGGACCGACATCCCCCTCCTCGAAGAGGGACGGCGCGGCGCCAAGCTGCTGGGCGAGCGGCTGCACCGGCCGCCCCTGGACGGTCTCCCCGGTGTCGAGGTGCGCACCAGCCCGCTCGTGCGCGCGCGGGAGACCTGCGAACTGGCCGGTTTCGGGGACCGCGCGGACACCTGGGACGCGCTCATGGAGTGGGACTACGGCGCCTACGAGGGCATGACCCCGGCCGAGATCCAGGCGGTCCGGCCCGGCTGGTTCATCTGGCGCGACGGGGTTCCCGGGGGCGAGACGCTGGACCAGGTCACCGCGCGCGCGGACGAGGTCGTCTCCTGGGCGCGCTCCGCCGACCGTGACGTGCTGGTGTTCGCCCACGGCCACATCCTGCGGTCGATAGGCGCCCGCTGGCTCGGGCTCCCGCTGGACTTCGCGGCCCGCGTCCGCCTGAACCCGACCTCGCTGTCGGTGCTCGGCTGGGCCTACGGCGAGCCCGCGATCGAGACGTGGAACGACTGCGGACACCTGAGCGGCTGAGCGGCGCCACCGCCACCGACGCCGGCGGCGGGTGTCACGCCGTGCGCGGCAGGCTCGCGTGGCGGTCCAGGAACGCCGAGACGCCCGAGGCCCTGCGGTGCGGGAGCAGCACCCGGGCCGTGCCCGCCAGCATGGTCTGGATGCGGGAGGACTGGACCTCGCTCAGCAGCTCCAGGACGCGCAGCCCGGCGACGGCGGCCTCGTCCGGTCGTCCGCCGCGCGCCAGGTCGTCGGCGAGCTCGGCGGTGTAGAGGGCGATGTTGCGGGTGAAGTGCGGGTCCTGGAGGTCGGCCGCGCGGCGGGCGTGCCGGGCCGCCCGGGGCCAGTCGCCCAGCATCGACCAGCACTGCGCCTCGAGACCCTGCAGTTCGGCCTCCCCGTAGAACGTCATCCACTCGGGGTCCGTCTCGGCGGGGCCGCGCTCGTAGAGGGCGTGCGCGCGGGCCATCGCCTGTTCGCAGCTCCTGCGGTCGGCGAGTCCCGCCCAGCCGCCCGCCTCGCGCAGCGCGAGCAGCGAGAGCAGCCGCGGGGAGCCGAGGGGGCGGCCCGCGCGCTGGGCGGCCTGGGCCGCGCGCACCGCCTCGCGCGGGCGGCCCGCGTCACGGGCGAGGAACGCCGTGTTGCAGAAGGCGTGGGCCTCCAGCCCCCCGTCGTCGGCCATCCGCGCGGTCGCGAGCGCCTCCGCGTAGTGCGAGCGGGCGTCGTCGAAGCGCCCGGAGTCGTGGGCCAGCCAGCCCACCGAGATGGCCAGTTCGCCCGCGCCGGAGTACAGCCGGTCGGCGGTCGCCTGCCGGGTGGTGCCGGCGTCGAGCAGCTCGTAGGCGGTGCGCAGCGGCGCCGCCGCGCGCCGGTACAGGCCGTCGGCCCCGTGCCGGTCGTCGAGCAGCCGGATCTTGCGGACCGCCTCCTCCAGGGCGCCGGCCTCGGAGGTCCCCGCGCGGTGGACACGCCGTTCGGCGGCCACGGCGCTGTTGCCGAAGGCGACCGCGAAGGGTCCCAGTGAGGCCGCCGCCACGGTGGCGGTGCCTCCCGTCATGAATGCGCGACGCTGCACGTCGCTCTCCTCGTGGTTCTGACCGTGTTCCTCGTACGGGGCGTACGGATCGCACCCGGGATGCGGGTCGTACGGAGCGTGCTGTTCGTGCGCGGCGTACGGGGTCGGCGGCTCGTAGGGGGTGGGGTGGAGCGAGTTCGGCGTCTCATACGTCCCGGGCGTCACGTCCGTCTCATACGAGGCGGGCGAAGGGCTCGCGAGGTGCTCGGGGGGCGCCTCGTCCGTGCCACGCGCCCCGCGTCCGCGTACCCATGAGCGGGGTGCGAAACCCAGGTCGGTCAGCGTGCGGCCGGGGAACATGTGCAGGAACACCCGCTCGTACGCGTAGTTGGGACAGCGGATCTCGCCCGCCTCGACCCGCCCGATGTAGCGCGCGTCGCAGCTCACCCGCTCGCCGATGTCGCGCGCGGCCCGCCGGACCAGCGCGGCGAACTCGCCGGGGGAGCGCAGGCCGCGCAACCGCCTGAAGGCGAGATTCGGCCGGGGTGGCCTGGGGGACGGGGACGAGGTCACCGTTGACGACGCCATGGCCGGGCCCTCTCTTGCGAACCGTCGAACCATGCCGGAAGCGTGGCGGGTTGCCCGGGTTGTGCCCAGTAGGTGCCCTGCTTCCGGCGGGGCAAGAACGTACCTGCTGTGACAGCGCCACCACGCTGGGTTTGGCTACAAACCGGATATCTCATCCACGATCCGCCATGAACTGCCATCCTTTGCGGCGGAGTTTCGCCGTAGCCGTTGACGTCCTGGCGCGTTGAACCCGATGGACCGGGAGCCGCCCGAACTCCCGACCCACTCGTCATGAGGAGGGGTTCCGTTGGAGGCCGGGATGCAGATCAGGCAGAGCACCGAGTCACGTACACCGCTGTCGACGGCACAGCACAGACCGTCCCCGGAGTACGGCGCCCCCCAGCGCCGGGTCGCCGAGTGCGACCTCGTGACCGTTCCGGCACGTCAGGGTCTGGAGGCGGTCGACATCCTGCGCCGCGGCGCCTGCGACGCCGTGGGGCCCGTGCTGCACGACGACGACTGCGACACCCTCGGCTTCCTGGTGCCGCCGGGCACCGCGGACGCCTGGGACGTGCCGGGCAGCACCTGCACACAGACGGAGGGCCGCGGCCTGCGGCTGGCCCCCGAGCCCCCGGTCGAGGGCTCGGACTGGCTCCTCCCGCCCGGCGACGCCGACCTCGCCACCGACCCGGCGGTGCTGCGGGCCGCGCTGGGCGAGGCGGCCCGGCTCATCGAGGCCGCGGACGGCTGCCGGTGACGGCACCGGCCGACGGCCGTCCGCCCCCGGTGACCCGCCGCTGAGCCGAGCCGCCCGCGCCCCCCGATAATGGCGGGATGGCACGGGCGAAGAACCAGCGGTCGGACGACCGCCGTGACACGGGACGGGGCGCGCGGCGCGGTCAGGCGGCCGAGGCCGTCGTCGAGACCGTCGACGGCGGACTCGCCGAGCTGCTGCCCGACCGGGACCGGGCGCGTGCCTGGACGCTGCTCATCGACGGCGCCCCGCAGTCCCACGTGGACCTCGACGACCCGTCCTACCTGAGCTTCGAGTACCAGCGCCGCCTCGGTCACGTCATCGACCTGGTCGCGCCGACGGGCAAGCCCGTGCAGGCCGTGCACCTCGGCGGCGGCGCCCTGAGCCTCGCCCGCTACACCGCCGCGACCCGCCCCCGGTCCACCCAGCAGGTCGTCGAGCGCGACGCCGCCCTCGTCCAACTCGTCCGCCGCGAGCTGCCGTTGGACCCGAACGCCCGGATCAGGGTGCGGTCCACGGATGCCCGCGAAGGTCTCGCCAAGGTGCCCGACGGCTGGGCCGACCTGGTCATCGCGGACGTCTTCAGCGGCGCGCGCACCCCGGCCCACCTCACGTCCGTCGAGTTCGTCACCGAGGTCCGCCGCGCCCTGAAGGTCTCCGGGGTCTACGCCGCGAACCTCGCCGACGGACCGCCGCTCGCCCATCTCCGCGGCCAGATCGCCACCGTGGCCGCCGTCTTCCCCGAACTCGCCCTGATCGCCGACCCGGCGGTGCTGCGCGGCAAACGCTTCGGCAACGCCGTCCTCGTCGCCTCCGGGCTGCCGCTCCCCGTCGCGGAACTCACCCGCCGCGCCGCCTCCGACCCGCACCCCGCGCGGGTCGAACACGGCAGGCAGCTCGCGGACTTCACCGGCGGCGCCGTACCGGTCACCGACGCGGTGGCCGTCGCGTCACCGGCCCCGCCGCCCTCGGTCTTCCGCTGACCCGGAGTCCGGCCACGGCGGTGCCCCGCCCCGCGGGGACGTCAGTACGTCCCGATCTCCACGTGCGGCGGCCCGTCGTGCCAGGTGCAGAACACCGACACCCGGTCCGCGCCCGAGGTGTACTCCACGCGGATCCACGACTCGGTCTTCCACACCTGCATCGACCAGCCGGCCTTCGGCGTCGCCGAGACCAGCGTCGCGTAGGCGGGACCGATGTCGAAGACCGCCCGGCCGCCGTCGGTGTCGTAGCTCTTGACCTGGCCGGACGCGCTCGGAGAGGCGGGCGGGCCGCTGCCGCTCGGCGTCGCGGACGCCGAGGGTGTCGCGCTCGGCCGTGACGTCGCCGACGGCCTGCCCGACGCCTTCCCCGACGGCTCGGCCCGATGGGTCGAGGAGGCCAGCGGCTTCGACTCCTGCGCCGTCGCGCCGGCCACCGTGATGGGCAGGGCGCGCGGCGGGTCGTACGCCGTCCCCGTCATCACCGTGTGCACACCCCACCACGACAGCGTGACCGCCGCGCCCGTGGCGAGCGACCACGCGAGTACATGTACGAGTCCTCTGCGCATCGCGGCCATACTGCACCACGCGCCCCACGGGTGTCTCAGGGACCCGGCACCGCCGGGCGGCGCCGCGGACGTCCGGCCGGGATTGTCCACAGGTGCCCGGAAGGGGTTGTCCACAGGCGCCGTGGGGCATCGCCCGGATGGCGTACGGTGCCGCCCATGGCAAGTGTGCTCGTGGTCGAGGACGACCAGTTCGTACGCTCGGCCCTCATCCGGCATCTGACCGAGGCCGCACACACCGTGCGCAGCGTCGGTACGGCCCTGGAGGCGCTGCGCGAGGTCGCCCATTTCTCCTTCGACGTCGTGATCCTCGACCTCGGGCTGCCCGACCTGGACGGGTCCGAGGCGCTGAAGATGCTGCGCGGCATCACCGACGTGCCCGTCATCATCGCCACCGCGCGGGACGACGAGACGGAGATCGTCCGCCTGCTGAACGACGGCGCGGACGACTACCTGACCAAGCCGTTCTCGGTCGAGCACCTGTCGGCGCGGATGGCCGCGGTGCTGCGCCGTTCCCGCACGAGCGCGGCCGACGCCCCGCCGTCCACGGTCATTCGCGTCGGCGGCCTCGCCATCGACCCGCTGCGCCGCCAGGCCGAGCTCGACGGGGTACGACTCGACCTCACCCGGCGCGAGTTCGACCTGCTCGCCTTCCTCGCCGGCCGCCCCGGCGTCGTCGTCCCGCGCAGGGAGTTGCTCGCCGAGGTGTGGCAGCAGGCGTACGGCGACGACCAGACCATCGACGTCCATCTGTCCTGGCTGCGCCGGAAGCTGGGCGAGACGGCGGCGCGACCGCGCTATCTGCACACTCTGCGCGGCGTCGGCGTGAAGCTGGAGCCGCCGAGAGCGGAGCGACCGCTGTGAGGTGGGCCCTGGTCAAGGTCTGTGTGGCGGTGACGACGATGGTCGTCGTCGCCTTCGCGGTGCCGCTCGGCCTGGTCATCAAGGAGATGGCACGCGACCGGGCGTTCTCGAACGCCGAGCGGGAGGCCGCCGCCATCGCGCCCGCGCTCTCCATCACCACCGACCGGGACGAGTTGGAGCGCGTCGTCGCCTCGGCCGGCTCGGACGCGGGCATCGGCGTGCACATACCCGCCGCCGACCGTGAACCGGCGGTCGAGATCGGCAAGGGGCGCGCCGCCGCCAAGGACATTGCCATGACCCGCAGGCTCGGCCGGGCCTCCACCACGGAGGTGGCCGGCGGATCGACCCTGCTCCAGCCCATCGCCATCAGCTCGGGCGAGATCGCGGTCGTCGAGGTGTACGTCCCCGAGGCCGAGGTCAGCAACGGCGTGGGCACCGCCTGGGCGGTCCTCGCCGCGGTCGGCGTCGCGCTCATCATCGGCTCCGTCGCGGTCGCCGACCGGCTCGGCATCCGTATGGTCCAGCCCGCGCAGCGCCTGGTCGAGAGCGCGCACGAGCTGGGGGAGGGGAAGCTGGGCTCCCGGGTGCCCGAGGAGGGGCCGACCGAACTGCGGCTGGCCGCGGTCGCGTTCAACGCGATGGCCGACCAGGTCGTCCAACTCCTCGCCAACGAAAGGGAGCTGGCCGCCGATCTCTCGCACCGGCTGCGCACCCCGCTGACCGTGCTCCGCCTCAACACCGCCTCGCTCGGCGACGGTCCGGCGGCCGAACAGACCCGGGCCGCCGTCGCCCAGCTGGAGCGCGAGGTCGACACGATCATCCGGACCGCCCGTGACGCCAAGCCGCAGACCGCGGCGATCGGCGTCGGCGCCGGATGCGACGCGGCCGAAGTGGTCCGTGAGCGCATGGACTTCTGGTCGGCGCTCGCCGAGGACGAGGGCCGCAAGGTGCGGGTGGCGGGGGTGGACCGGCCGGTCCGTATCCCCGTGGCCCGCACGGATCTCGCGGCCTCGCTCGACGCCCTGCTCGGCAACGTCTTCCGGCACACCGCCGAGGGCACGGCGTTCGCGGTCGACGTGCACAACGGCGAGGACGCGGTGATCGTGCTGGTGTCGGACGCGGGCCCGGGCATCGCGGACCCGGAGGCCGCCATGGCGCGCGGCCGGGGCTCGGGCAACGACGGCTCGACCGGCCTCGGCCTGGACATCGTGCGCCGGCTCGCGGAGTCGACGGGCGGTGACGTACGGATCGGTTCCTCCGTGCTGGGCGGGACCGAGGTGCGCATCTGGATCCAGCTGGACGGCCGCGCGCCGGTCCGCCGCGGCCACCGGGGGACGGTCCGCCGCCGCAGGCGCGGCGCGGGCGTGAGCTGAGCACGACCGACGCGATACGGAGGCCCGGCCGCCGGCGGACCGAAGGCCCGGTCGCGGCCGGATGCCGAGACGTTCCGCCCGCGCGCCGACCCCGCCGAACCGCCCATATTGGTCTCGACCTTTAACCGTCCCCGATGCCTTCCTTAAGCGGACCCTAAGATCCGCAACCTCCGCCCGGATGGGCCGGTTTGACCGATTCCGGATCGCTAGCGTGTGCCGCACCCCCATGGGACACCCCCCTGAGAACCCCCGTGAAACCGCGAAGGCAGGCACGCGATGAGCAGTACGCACCGGCGCAAGGTCAGTGGCAGGAACAAGGCGATAGGCGGCGTGGTCGCCGCGGCCGTGGTCGGCGGCGGCGCCCTCCTGTTCACCGGCAGCGCGCAGGCGGCGAGCGTCGGCGCGGCGTACACGAAGACCAGCGACTGGTCGACCGGATACACCGCGCAGTACGTCATCACCAACGACACCGCCCAGGCCAAGAAGGACTGGAAGCTGGAGTTCGACCTGCCCTCCGGCAGCACGCTCGGCTCGCTGTGGAACGCCACGTCGAAGGTGAGCGGTCAGCACGTCACCGTGAGCCCCCCGTCCTGGGACAAGGACGGCCTGACGCCCGGCGCGACCGTCACCGTCGGCTTCGTCGTGAACGGCACCGCGAACCCCACGGGCTGTCTCATCGACGACGCCAAGTGCTCGGTGGACGGCGGCGCCACGCCCGAGCCGAGCGGCCGACCGAGCGAGTCCGCGAGCCCCACCACGACCCCGAAGCCGACCGCCACCGCCTCGCAGAGCGAGACCCCGAAGCCGACCGCGACGGCCACCACCGCGACCCCCACGCAGAGTTCGGGCAGCGGCAGCGCCACGACGGCGGGCTTCGCGCCCTACGTCGACACCTCCCTCTACCCGGCCTTCGACCTGGTCAAGGCGGCCGAGTCCACCGGCGTGAAGAACTACAACCTCGCCTTCATCACCGACGGCGGCGGCTGCACCCCCAAGTGGGGCGGCGTCAGCGACCTCGCGAGCGACGCGGTGGCCTCGCAGATCGGCGCGCTCCGCGCGAAGGGCGGCGACGTCCGGGTCTCCTTCGGCGGCGCCTCCGGCTCGGAGCTGGCCACGACCTGCTCCTCGGCGGACACGCTCGCGGCGGCGTACGGGAAGGCCGTCGACGCGTACAAGCTCACGAAGGTCGACTTCGACATCGAGGGCGGGGCTCTGCCGAACACGGCCGCCAACACCACCCGCGCCAAGGCCATCGCCAAGCTCCAGCAGCTCCACCCCGACCTGGACGTCTCGTTCACCCTGCCGGTCATGCCCGAGGGCCTCACCCAGGACGGCGTGAACCTGCTCTCCAACGCCAAGACGAACGGCGTGAAGATCAACACCGTGAACATCATGGCGATGGACTACGGCGCCTCGTACAGCGGTGACATGGGCACCTACGCCGAGCAGGCCGCCACCGCCACCCAGGCGCAGGTCAAGAGCGTCCTCGGCCTCTCCGACAGCGCCGCGTGGAAGGCCGTCGCGATCACTCCGATGATCGGCGTCAACGACGTCTCGTCCGAGATCTTCAAGGTCGACGACGCCTCGCAGCTGGTGACGTTCGCGCAGTCGAAGGGCCTCGGCTGGCTCTCCATGTGGTCCGCGACCCGCGACAAGCAGTGCGCGGGCGGCGCCAAGAACTCCGCCGACCCGGTCTGCAGTTCGATCACGCAGAGCGACGGCGCCTTCTCGAAGGCCTTCGGGGCCTACAAGTAGCCATCCGAAAACGGGGGTTGCGCGCCCCGGCCGGACCCCTGCACCCCCCACCCGGCCGGGGCGTCGTGGCGCCCGGTGAAGAACCGGCCCGCGGAACAGCGGGGCGCGGCACCCCCCTCGGTGCCGCGCCCCGCTCCCGTTTCCCCCGCACCCGAGGCCTTCCGGCCCGGCCTACTCGGCGGGCGTCACCGGCGCGAGCGTCCCGGTGCGTGCGGCCTGGCTGTACCAGTGGGCACTCGACTTCGGGGTGCGGACCTGGGTCGCGTAGTCGACGTACACCGCGCCGAACCGCTTGCCGTAGCCGTACGCCCACTCGAAGTTGTCCAGCAGGGACCAGAGGTAGTAGCCGCGGACGTCCGCGCCGTCGGCGATCGCCCGGTGCACGGCGGACAGGTGGCCGTTCAGGTAGGCGATGCGCTCGGGGTCGTGGACGCGGCCGTCCGGGTCCGGCTTGTCGTCGTAGGCCGCGCCGTTCTCCGTCACGTACAGCGGCAGGCCCGGCACCTCCCGGGTGTAGCGCATGATCAGGTCGTGCAGACCCGACGGGTCGATCGTCCAGCCCATCTCCGTGCGCTCGCCCGGCGTCTGGTGGAACGCGACGTCGTCCGCCCCGGGCCAGGGGGAGTGCGAGCTGGCACCGTGACCGTCCGCGCGCGGACCGTCCGCGGGCGCCTCGGCGGCCGAGACCAGCGTCGGCGTGTAGTAGTTGAGACCGAGCGCGTCCAGCGGCTGCTTGATCGTCTTGAGGTCGCCCTCCTGGACGAACGACCAGTCGGTGACCGACCGGGTCGCCGCGAGGAGCGTCTGCGGGTACGCGCCGTGCAGCATCGGTCCGTGGAAGATGCCGTTGGCGAGGTCGTCGATGCGCTGCACGGCGTCCAGGTCCGCCGGGTCCTGCGAAACAGGCCTGACCACCGAGGAGTTGAGGCTCACCGCGACCGAGTTGCGGGACGGCATCACGGAACGCAGCGCCGACGTGCCGAGCCCGTGTGCCAGGTTGAGGTGGTGGGCCGCGCGCAGGGCGGCCACCGGGTCCGTCCGGCCGGGGGCGTGCACCCCGGAGCCGTAGCCGAGGAACGCGCTGCACCAGGGCTCGTTGAGGGTGATCCACTGCTCGACGCGGTCGCCGAGCGCCTCGCCCACGATCTGCGCGTACTCCGCGAACCGCAGCGCCGTCTCCCGCTCGGGCCAGCCGCCCGCGTCCTCCAGCTCCTGGGGCAGGTCCCAGTGGTAGAGGGTGACGGCCGGCTTGATGCCGTGGGCGAGCAGCTCGTCCACCAGCCGCCGGTAGAAGTCGAGACCGCGCTGCACGGCGGGACCCCGGCCGGTCGGCTGCACCCGCGACCAGGAGACCGAGAAGCGGTACGCGCTCAGGCCGAGGTCCGCCATCAGCGCCACGTCGTCGCGGTAGCGGTGGTAGTGGTCGACAGCGATGTCACCGTGCTCGCCGCCGGCCGTCCTGCCCGGCGTATGGCTGAAGGTGTCCCAGATCGAGGGGGTTCGGCCGTCCTCCCGCACCGCTCCCTCGATCTGGTACGCGGAGGTCGCCGCGCCCCAGAGAAAGGCCGGAGGGAAGGTCAGGGGCGATACGGACTCAGGCATGGAAGCGCTCCCAAGGGGGTCGTGAAGACCGACGGGTTGGAGGAGGGGGAGAGGCGGGAGGACGGGGGCCGGGGCAGCGGTGGCCCGGCCCCCGGGCGAACGGTCAGCCCTTGATCGCGCCCTGCATGATCCCGCCCACGATCTGCTTGCCGAACAGCAGGAAGGCGATGAGCAGCGGCAGGGTGCCGAGCAGCGCGCCCGCCATGATGACGGCCTGGTCGGGGATGTATCCGGTGCCCAGCGAGTTCAGGGCGACCTGCACGGTCGGCTTCTGCTGGTTGAGGGCGATGATCGGCCAGAGGAAGTCGTTCCAGGCCATCACGAACGTCAGCAGGCCGAGCACCGCCATGGCCGGCCGAGCCGCCGGGAAGACGACGTGCCAGACGACCCGCAGACTGCTGGCGCCGTCGACCCGCGCCGCCTCGATCAGCTCGGTGGGCAGCGCCTGCATGAGGTACTGCCGCATGAAGAACGTGCCGAAGGCGCTCACCAGGGTGGGCAGGATGACCGTCTGCAACTGGTTGGACCAGCCGAGGTCGCTCATCCACAGGTACAGCGGGACGACCGCGAGCTGCGGCGGGATCATCATCGTGCCGATGGTGAGCAGCAGCAGCAGGCCGGAGAACTTGAACCGCAGTTTGGCGAAGGCGAACCCGGCGAGCGTGGAGAACACGACCGTACCGACGGTGATGGTCCCGGCGACGATCGTGGAGTTGACCATCGCGGTGCCGAGCCCGGCCTGCTCCCACGCGGCCTGGAGGTTCTTGAACAGGTTCCCGCCGAACCAGAGCGGGGGCGGCGACTGCGCCAGTCGCTCGTTGTTGCGGGAGGCCGCGACGGCCGTCCAGACCAGCGGAGCGAGTGAGACCAGCGCGAAGACGGTCAGGACGAGATAGGTGACCGGGCCCGCGTGGAGCTGCTTGCCCGCGCCGAGGATCCGACGGCGCCCGGGGACCCGGTCCTCCGGCGTTCCCTTCGCCTCTGCCTGAGGTGCAGTCAGTTCAGTGGTGGTCATTGGGATTTCCTCAGCCGTCGGGTGACCAGCAGGTTGATCGCGGCGATGATCAGCAGGATCAGGAACATGGTCCACGCGATCGCCGACGCCTTGCCGAGGTTGCCGATGGTCCAGCCCTGGTCGTACATGTAGAGGCCGAGCGTCTGGTACTGGTGCGCGGAGCCGCCCTTCGACCCGCTGACCCCACCGAACAGGAGCGGCTCACCGAACACCTGCGTCGCGCCGATGGTGGAGACGACCACGGTGAACAGGATCGTCGGCCGCAGCATGGGGACCGTCACGTGGCGGAACTGCTGCCAGCGGCCCGCGCCGTCCAGCGCCGCCGACTCGTACAGGTCGGCGGGGATCGCCTGCATCGCCGCCAGGTAGATCAGCGCGTTGTAGCCGGTCCAGCGCCAGATCACGATCGAGGAGACGGCGAACTGGCCGCCCCAGTCGGACTCGCGCCAGTTGATCGGGTCGACCCCGACGAAGTGGAGGAGCCAGTTGATCATGCCGCCGTCCCACGAGTACAGCAGCGTGAAGACGAGCGTCGCCGCCGCCACCGAGGTGGCGTACGGGGTGAGCATCACGACCCGCCACACGGTCGAGCCGCGCAGCCGGTAGTTGAGCAGGTGGGCGATCCCGAGGGCCATGACCAGCTGCGGCACCGTGGAGATCACGCCGATGGTGAAGGTGTTCTCCAGGGCGTTCCAGAAGAACTCCGAGGACAGCAGGTTCTTGTAGTTGTCGAGGCCGGCCCACGTCTGGTGGTCCAGGCCGGACAGCTGCACGTTGTGCAGCGAGTACCAGGCCGTGTAGAGCAGCGGCACGAGCCCGAAGGCCCCGAAGATGATGAAGAAGGGGGCGATGAACGCGTACGGCGACGCCTTCATGTCCCAGCGGTACAGCCGGCTGCGCCAGGAGTCCGGGCCCGGCGGAGGCGTACCGCGACCCTGAGCGCCCCGGGCCGCGCCCGGCTGGGAGCCGGGCGCGGCGTCGGCGCTCGTCGCGGGGTGCGCGAGAGCCTGCTTGGAGCTGGTCACTGGCCGAGCACGTCCTTGATCTCCGCCTTGGCCGCGTTCCAGCCCTGCTCGGGGGACTTGCCCTTCTGCTCGACCTGGAGGATGCCCACGTCGGTGATCGCGGTGCCGATCGGCTGGTCCTTGGTGCCGAAGTTCTGGACCGGGATCGTCTTCGCCGAGTCGGCGAAGATCTGCGTGATCGGCGCGTCCGAGAAGTACGACGTCGTCGCGGCCGCCGGCTTCAGGGTGTCGTACGCCGCGGGCGTCGACGGGAAGCTGGCCTGCTTGGCGAAGACCTTCGCCTGCTGCGCGGGCGCGGTCAGCCACTTGGCCAGTGCGATGGCCTCCTTCTGGTGCTTGCCCGCCGTCGGAACACCGATGAACGAACCGCCCCAGTTGGCCGCGGTCGGCGCGGCCGCCACGTCCCACTTGCCCTTGCCGGCGTCACCGGACTTCTCCTGGATGTAGCCCATCATCCAGGCGGGGCAGGCCACCGTCGCGAACGAACCCTTGGCGAAGCCCTGGTCCCACGTCGGGTCGAACTGCTTCAGCTTCGCCGACATGTCGCTGGTCGCCACCGTCATCGCGGCGTTCCAGGACTTCTTCACGCCCGTGGACTTGTCCCAGATGACGTTGCCGTCCTTGTCGTAGTACCGCTGGCTCTCGCCACCGAGGGCCGCGTTGTAGACCGAGGAGGCGGAGTCCACGAACTTGGTGCCGCTCGGCGCCTTCTTCATGTACTGCTTGCCCAGGTCGACGTACTTGGCCCAGTCGCCCTTCCACTGCGCGGCGAGCTTGGTCCGGTCGGTCTCCAGACCGGCCTTCTCGAACAGGTCCTTGCGGTAGCAGATCGCCATCGGGCCGATGTCCGTACCGAGCCCGATGGTCTTGCCGTCCTTGGTGGTGGCCTGGGCGAGCTTCCAGTCCAGCCACTGCGACTTGTCGACCTCCTTGCCGAGGTCGACGAACTTGTCGGCCTGGGTCTGGACGGCCTCCGTTATGTTGCCGACCTCGATCGCCTGGATGTCGTCGGTGCCGGAGCCGGCCTGCAGACGGGTGAGCGTCTTGGGCCAGTAGACGTCGGTGCGGGTGGTGACGTTCTCCTTGATCGAGATGTTCGGGTGCTGCTTCATGTACTCGTCGTAGAGACCGGCCTGCTTGTAGCCGAAGACGCCGAAGGTGCCGACGGTCAGGGTCGTCTTGCCCTTGCCGTTGCCACCGTTGTTCGCGTCCGACGAGCCGCTGTCCGGGTCGCTGGAACAGCCGGCCAGCAGTCCCGTGGCGAGCGCGGCGACGGCCGCGATGGCCCCCAGCCTGCGGGACCGGCGGGTACTCGTGCGCATTGCGTCCTCCTGTTGCCTGACGTGCCGACCCCCCGGCCAACTGCATTGGTGGCGCCCGTTGTTACTCGCTGCGGCTCGGGCGGGGAACGTGCGGGTTGTGTATGTGTCAGGTACTGTGGGAGCGCTCCCACCAGTGATGTGTTGAAGAGTCGTCGGTTCCCGCGGGGGTGTCAAGGGTGGGGGAGCGGAGAGATGCGTTCAGTTATCGGCCTGTTAGCTGAAGATGTCATTCCGCTACATGGCCAGAGTTGTCTTATAGCCCCTTCGGAGCCCGAAGGCGAGCGCCGGGTGCGGGAACGGGTCCCCGCGCGGACGTGAGCGGCGCTCACCTCGGCGGACGGGACTGTTAGATTCCAGGCCACTTGGTGTCGACGGGAGGGCGAAGCCCATGGCAGTCCACGGAGCGCGGGGCCGCAGCGGTGGGCGGCCCACCCTCGAGGAGGTGGCCGCGCGCGCCGGCGTGGGCCGCGGCACGGTCTCCCGGGTGATCAACGGCTCCCCGCGGGTCAGCGACGCGACCCGCGCCGCGGTCGAGGCGGCGGTCGCCGAACTCGGGTACGTCCCCAACACGGCGGCCCGGGCCCTGGCCGCCAACCGCACGGACGCCATCGCCCTGGTCGTCCCCGAGCCGGAGACCCGGTTCTTCGCGGAACCGTACTTCTCGGACATGCTGCGCGGTGTCGGGGCGGAACTCTCCGACACCGAGATGCAGTTGCTGCTGATCTTCGCGGGCAGCGACCGGGAGCGGGAGCGTCTCGCCCAGTACCTGGCGGCGCACCGCGTGGACGGGGTCCTGCTCGTCTCGGTGCACGCGGACGACCCGCTGCCCGACCTGCTCTCCCAGCTGGAGATCCCCGCGGTGATCAGCGGCCGGCGCTCGGCCGAGGAGACGCTGCCGTCGGTGGACTCCGACAACTACGGCGGGGGCCGCGCCGCCGTGCAGCACCTGGTCGCCCGCGGCCGCCGCTCCATCGCCCATCTCGCCGGCCGCATGGACGTGTACGGAGCCCAGCAGCGCGTCGCCGGCTACCGCCAGGGGCTGCTCGACGCGGGCCGCCCGGTGGACGACCGGCTGATCGTGCCGGGCGACTTCACCGAGGAGGGCGGCCGCCGGGGCATGACCCTGCTGCTGGAGCGCTGCCCCGACCTGGACGCGGTCTTCGCCGGCTCCGACGTCATGGCGGCGGGCGCCCGCCAGGTCCTGCGCGAGACCGGCCGCCGTATCCCGGACGACGTGGCCCTGATCGGCTACGACGACTCGGCCATAGCCCGCCACATGGAACCGCCCCTCACCAGCGTCCGTCAGCCCATCGAGGACATGGGCCGCGCGATGACCGACCTCCTCCTCGGCGAAATAGCGGACCGCCGCCCCACCGCCTCCCGCACCCTGGAGCAGCGTCAGCTGGTGCTGCCGGCGGAGCTGGTGGTGCGGGCGTCGTCCTAGAGGTCCGGTTCGGGTGGTTTCGACGCGCCCGGAATGCCTGGCCTGCGGTTTCCGTCCCTTCGGGGGGCTCGGTAGGGCAGGCTGATGGGCATGGTCCTGCATCCCTTGCTCGGAGTCGACGAAGTGCCCGCCGTGGAGACGTACTTGGGTCGGGTGGGTGAGGTGTTCACGGTGTTCCGTGAGCAGGACTCCGGGTGTGTGTCCTACGGAGTGCGCCTTCTCGACGGCGCCCGCTGGTTCGTCAAGGAGGCCGCCGACGAACGGGGCCGCCGCTCGCTCGACCGGGGATGGGCGTTCCACCGGTCCGTACGGCACACCGCGATCGTGCCGCAGGTCCACCGGATGGCCGTCCGGGACGGATGGGCGGTGGTCATGCCGTGGCGCGAGGGCGAGGTGCTGTACCACCCCACCGTGGGCGGTCCCCGGGACCGTACGACCCAGGGGAGTCCGATGGCGCGCTTCCGGTCCCTGCCCGTCGCCGACATCCTGTGCGCGTTCGACCGGGTCCTCGACGCGCACCTCGCCGTCGAGGCCGCGGGCCATGTCGCCGTCGACTTCTACGACGGCACCCTGCTCTACGACTTCACCGGGCGGACGGTGCACCTCGTCGACCTGGACGCGTACCGGCCGGGCCCCTTCGTCCTCGACGAGGAGCGACTGCCGGGCTCACGACGGTTCATGGCTCCCGAGGAGTTCGAGCGCGGGGCCGTGATCGACACCCGTACGACCGTCTTCACGCTCGGCCGGGCGGCCCGGCTGCTTCTCGACGCGGGCGACGACGAACGGGCCTGGCGCGGCACCCCGGAGCTGCTGGCGGTCGTCGAGCGCGCCACGTTCCCCGCTCCGGACGACCGCTTCCCCGACGTCCACCACTTCGCGGCGGCGTGGCGCACGGCGGGCGGGTCCCGGCAGCGCTGACCTCAGTCACGCACCGTCAGTTCCCAGCGGACCTCGCCGTCCTGCCAGGCGTCGGTCGGTGACAGCCCCGCCGCCGTGGCGACGGCGGCGGAGGCGTGGTGCGCGGGGTGGACATGCGCGACGACCGTACGGACGCCGAACGTGCCGGTCAGCAACGGGACCAGTGACCGGGCCGCCTCGACCGCGTACCCGCGTCCCTGCCAGGGCGTGCCCACGACCCAGGCGATCTCCGCGACCTCCCCCTCGACGGTGGCCTGGACGGTCCCCACCAGGCACCCCTCCCGGCGCGCCCTGAGCACCCAGTTGCCCCAGACGACGGCGGGGTCCGGTGAGCCCGCGGCGAGCCGTTCGTACCGCGCCCGGAGCGCCTCGGCGGTGAGCGGCTCCCCGCCGATGAACGCGTGCAGCGCCGGGTCGGACAGCACCGCGGCCATCTCCTCGGCGTGCCGGGCCCGCAGCGGGAGCAGATCGAGCCGGGCGCTGGTGGTGTCGGGCTCGGGGTCCATGGCGTCTCCGTTCGACGGCCGCTCGCGGACCGGGTTCCCCCGGAACGCAATCAGCCGGTGACCTGTTCAACAGGTCACCGGCTGATTACTCAGGGTGAGTGACGGGACTTGAACCCGCGGCCACCTGGACCACAACCAGGTGCTCTACCAACTGAGCTACACCCACCATGTCCGGTCTTTGTGCTTCTCCGACCGGCCGAGAAAAAGTGTACAGGGTCGGAAGGGGTGCTCGCGCACGGCTTTTTCCGGGGCCCGGAAGGGCCCCGTCAAAGGCCTATTCGGTGGGTACGACGTGCTTGGCGGCGATGGTGCGGGCGGTGTCCGAGTCGGGGCCGGGCTGCGGGACGAAGATCGCCTCGCGGTAGTAGCGGAGCTCGGCGATGGACTCGCGGATGTCGGCGAGGGCGCGGTGGTTGCCGTTCTTGTCCGGGCTGTTGAAGTACGCCCGGGGGTACCAGCGGCGCGCCAGTTCCTTCACCGAGGAGACGTCGACGATGCGGTAGTGGAGGTAGCTCTCCAGGCCCGGCATGTCGCGCAGCAGGAAACCGCGGTCGGTACCGACGGAGTTCCCGCACAGCGGCGCCTTGCCGGGCTCCTTGACGTGCTCCCGTACGTAGGAGAGGACCTGCTCCTCGGCGTCCGCCAGGGTCGTGCCCCCGGCGAGCTCCTCCAGCAGACCGGACTTCGTGTGCATCTGGCGCACCACGTCCGGCATCGTCTCCAGGGCGGCGTCCGGCGGGCGGATCACGATGTCCACACCGTCGCCGAGTACGTTCAGCTCCGAGTCGGTGACCAGCGCGGCCACCTCGATGAGCGCGTCATCCGACAGCGAGAGCCCGGTCATCTCGCAGTCGATCCACACCATGCGATCGTTCATGTGTCTCACCCTACGGCCCGCCCCGGCCAGGTGGACCCGCCCGTGCGCCGGGCCGCGGCGACGGATCGCCCCGCGGACGGCATGCGTGAGGGCCCGCACCCGAAGGTGCGGGCCCTCACGTTCACCTACGAGGCGGTCGGGCTACGGCGCGCTGCGCTGCCCGGGCAGGCTCGGCCGGCCCGCGACGTACAGCTCGGGCCGTTCGCGCAGCGCGTCCGGCGAGAGCGCCGAGGCGCCCAGCGCCGCCGCTGTGCGGCGGGTCTGCATCGGGACCGGGCCCGGATGGTCCTGGTGCACCGACGCCGGTGGTCCGACCGGACCCGTCGCGCTCTCCGGGTCCACCGAACGTTCCGCCTGTGGCCGACGGGCGCGGTACGCCGCCCGGTACGCGGCCGGGGACGATCCCAGCTGACGCCGGAAGTGACCCCGCAGCGCGACCGGTGAGCGGAAGCCGCAGCGGCCCGCGACCTCGTCGACCGAGTAGTCGGACGTCTCCAGCAGCCGCTGCGCCTGCAGCACGCGCTGCGTGATCAGCCACTGCAGCGGAGCACTGCCGGTCAGCGAACGGAACCGGCGGTCGAAGGTGCGGCGGCTCATGTAGGCGCGCGCCGCCAGCGTCTCCACGTCGAACTGTTCGTGGAGATGCTCGAGCGCCCAGGCGACGACCTCGGCCAGTGGGTCTGCGCCGATCTCCTCCGGCAGTGACCGGTCGAGGTAGCGCTCCTGGCCGCCGCTGCGCCGGGGCGGCACCACCAGACGCCGGGCGAGCGCGCCGGCGGCTTCGTTGCCGTGGTCCGTGCGCACGATGTGGAGGCAGAGATCGATTCCGGCCGCCGTCCCCGCGGAGGTGAGCACGTCGCCGTCGTCCACGAAGAGTTCGCGGGGGTCGACGTGCACCGACGGATAGCGCTTGGCCAGTGTCGGTGCGTACATCCAGTGGGTGGTCGCCGGACGGCCGTCCAGTAAACCGGCCGCGGCCAGCACGAAGGCGCCGGTGCACAGTCCGACGATGCGGGCACCTTCCTCGTGCGCGCGGCGCAGTGCGTCGAGTGCCTCCTCGGGTGGTGGCGAGGTGATCGACCGCCAGGCGGGCACGACCACCGTGCCGGCCCTGGAGATCGCTTCCAGGCCATGTGGTGCGGTGAGTTCCAGGCCCCCTGTGGTCCGCAGCGGGCCTTCCTCGCCGGCACACACCAGAAGGCGGTAGCGCGGCACGCCGGCGTCCTGGCGGTCAATCCCGAACACCGACAGCGGTATGGAACTCTCGAAGATGGGGCCGCCGCTGAACAGCAGCACCGCGACGATCTCCTTGCGGCGTCGCCCGGACAGCTTCCGGGCCGCGGCATCCGGCGCGGCAGTGGAGTCGTGGCTCATCCTGCTAAGCCCCCCTCGGTGGTCGCGGCTCCTCGGTTGTGTCGCTCCTGCACGTTTCCCCTCGGTCCTGCACGAGTCCCCCGCCGTAAGACAAGATCGAATCTACTGTGTCCCGTGGCGCCAAGGTGACCAGATCGGTACTCCGTGGAATGTCGACATGGCAACTTGGCGTGAAGCATTCGATCACGAAGCGTTGCACTCGTGGGCCGTGCAGGGAAGTGCGCCTCGTGGCAGTGGCCAATCCACGTAGGGTGTGCGCGCCCTCCGTACCCCTTTCGGTGCAGGTGGAACGGGGGTTGGGGGGTCGTTCGACCAAGGGATGGGCCATAACGAGAAGTTGGCTGAAAAGAAACGCAGGAGTGCGTGCAAACCGGTCAGTCGACCGACTTGTTTCCCGCACCGTGACGCCCGCCACGACGGGTTCCCGAGCCGCTCGTGCCGCGTTGGCCGCCCCCCGTCTCCGTACCGTTCCCGCGTCCCGCGTCCGCCGCCGGGCCCGGTGCGGTCCTCCCGTGCCGGCCCCGCTGCTGCGGCGTCCGCTGCCGCGCGGACGACCGTGCGGCGTCCCGCTGTTGCTCGCGCAGGACGGCCGCGCCCCGCTCGGACCGGCGCAGCAGCACCAGGCAGGCTCCGGTCACGGCCGCGAGACCGAGGGCGGTGCCGGTCGCGCCGGCCAGCGAGGTGCCGTACCAGAAGAGGACCACGGGGACGAGGACACAGCTGAAGGCCGCCCAGCGGACCAGGTCGCTCACCGTGTCGGTCGCGGGCGCCGTCGCGGGGCCGGGGGCGGCGTGCGATCCGGGGTGCGCGGCGGGGCGTGATCCGGACGGGGGCGCGGCGGGGGAAGAGGACGGGGCGGACGGGCGGGGGGCGGTGTCGGGTCCGGGCACGTTCTGCTCCCTAGTACTCCTGTTGTTCTCCATGCTCTCCATGGCGATGGCTGCGCAGGGTTCAACGTCTGGTCGACCGGCCGGTCACTGCCCGGCCCGCTGTCTCCGCCGTCCGGCAGGGTGGTGCGGGCCCGCGCGAGGGCGCCGAACGGTCAGGAAAGCGCCCGTCCCTGGGTGAACCCTGTGCAAACCGCCTGTACGGGGCAGCAACCATTGCGTTACGGGCGCCTCTCATGCATGCTCCCTGGAACGCCGCGTAAGGCGCGCGGGATCTGGGCAGAGGAGGCGTGCCGCCGTACCCTTGGGGGTATGGGGTTGGGAAGATGTTTCCCAGACACAGCTCTGCCGATCGTTGTCGTCCCCACCACGAGGATCCAGACGCCGAGACAACCATGGCCGGTCACGAATTCTTCGATCACGCGGACCGCAAGCGCCCGCTCGCCGATCCCACGGCGGCCGAGCCCCTGGCGGCGGAAGCTCCACGCCAGTCCTGCGATCCCGCTTTCCAGCACGGCGTCGTCGTCGGTTTCGACGGCTCGACGTCCAGCGAGCGCGCCCTCGCCTACGCGATCGGCATGGCTCACCGCTCCGGTTCGGGCCTGATCATCGTGCATGTGGCCAACCGGCTGCCCACCACGGTGTGGGCGGGCTGCGAGCCACCCGTCTTCGTCGACGTCCCCGATCACCGCACCGAGGTGCTGGGACTGGAACTGGCCTGTGCCGAGTACCTCTCCGAGGTGCCGTGGATCCTGGTCGAGCGCGGCGGTGACATCTGCCACGAACTCGAAGAGGTGGGGCGGGAGTACGAGGCGGACGCGATCGTCGTCGGCTCCACGCACGGCATCGTCGGGCGCATCTTCGGCTCCGTCGCGGGGCGGCTCGCCAAGCGCGCCAGGCGCCCTGTGATCGTCATTCCCTGACGCTGCGTCACGCCGACCGCACCGATTCCGGGAGCGGCTCCCTCTTCTGCGTGAAGCGCGTCAACCTACCGGCGCGTAGCGGGTGTTCGTGCCCTGGTGGGGGGAATACACCGGACGCCGGTCCTTGTGGCGGCGACCGCCGGGACGCGAGATCGACCGCACCGGACAGCACGACACCCGACGCCGCCCCCGGACTGCCGCGACGCGCCGCGGCCGGGGTGTGACGGCCACCGGCTGAGATCGGCGCGGGCCGGGGCATTGGGCGGCTCCGGCCCTTCGGGAACGGTCCCCGTGCACAGGTGGCGCGCACGGGGACCGTTCATGTCCGGCTTCCGGTGAGGGACTTGGCGGTGCGGACTACTCGACGGTGACCGACTTGGCCAGGTTGCGCGGCTTGTCGATGTCTCGGCCGAGCGCCAACGCCGTGTGGTAGGCGAGCAGTTGGAGCGGGATGCCCATCAGGATCGGGTCCAGCTCGTCCTCGTTCTTCGGGACGACGATCGTCTGGTCGGCCTTCTCCTGCTCCTGGTGCGCGACCGCGAGGATCTTGCCGCTGCGGGCCTTGATCTCCTCCAGCGCGGCGCGGTTCTTCTCCAGCAGGTCGTCGTCCGGGACGATCGCGACCGTGGGGAGCGCGGGCTCGATGAGGGCCAGCGGGCCGTGCTTCAACTCGGAGGCCGGGTAGGCCTCGGCGTGGATGTACGAGACCTCCTTGAGCTTCAGCGAGGCCTCGCGGGCCACCGGATAACCTCGGACGCGGCCGATGAAGAGCATCGAGCGGGCCTCGGCGTACTGCTCGGCCAGCTTCTTGATCTCGTCCTCGCGCTCCAGGATCTCGGAGATCTGCGCGGGCAGCCTGCGCAGGCCCTCGATGATCCGCTTGCCGTCGCGGACCGACAGGTCACGGGTGCGGCCGAGGTGCAGGGCGAGCAGCGCGAACGCCACCGTGGTGTTGGTGAAGCACTTCGTCGAGACGACGCAGACCTCGGGGCCCGCGTGGACGTACATGCCGCCGTCGGCCTCGCGGGCGATCGCCGAGCCGACGACGTTGACCACCCCGAGCACCCGGGCGCCCTTGCGCTTCAGCTCCTGCACGGCGGCCAGCACGTCGTACGTCTCACCGGACTGGGAGACGGCGACGTACAGGGTGTCGGGGTCGACGACCGCGTTGCGGTAGCGGAACTCGGAGGCAGGCTCGGCGTCCGCGGGGATGCGGGCCAGCTCCTCGATCATCTGGGCGCCGATCATGCCCGCGTGGTACGAGGTGCCGCAGCCGAGGATCTTCACGCGGCGGATCAGGCGCGCCTCGCGGGCGTCCAGGTTCAGGCCGCCGAGGTGGACCGTCGAGAACCGGTCGTCGATCCGGCCGCGCAGCACCCGGTCCACGGCCTCGGCCTGCTCGTGGATCTCCTTGTGCATGTACGTGTCGTGGCCGCCCATGTCGTACGACGCGGCCTCCCACTCCACGGTGGTCGGCTCGGAGGTCGTCCGGGTGCCCTCCGTGGTGTAGGTCCGGAAGTCGTCGGCCTTGAGGGTGGCCATCTCGCCGTCGTCGAGGGTGACGATCTGGCGGGTGTGGGTGACCAGCGCGGCGATGTCCGAGGCGACGAACATCTCCTTCTCGCCGATGCCGAGCACGACGGGGGAGCCGTTGCGCGCCACCACGATGCGGTCGGGGAAGTCGGCGTGCATCACGGCGATGCCGTAGGTGCCCTCGATGACCCGCAGGGTCTCGCGGACCTTGTCCTCCAGCTTCTCCTGCTGGGACCGGGCGATGAGGTGGGTGAGGACCTCGGTGTCGGTCTCGGAGAGGAACTCGACGCCGTCCGCCTCCAGCTTCTTGCGCAGGTCGGAGGCGTTGTCGATGATGCCGTTGTGGACGACGGCGACCGAGCTGTCGGCCGACATGTGGGGGTGCGCGTTCACGTCGGAGGGGGCACCGTGCGTGGCCCAGCGGGTGTGCGCGATGCCGGTGGTGCCGGCGAACCGCTTGGGGACCTTGGCCTCCAGGTCGCGGACCCGGCCCTTGGCCTTGACCATCTTCAGGCCCGCGGCCTTCGGCGAGGTCACGACGATGCCCGCCGAGTCGTAGCCGCGGTACTCGAGGCGCTGCAGGCCCTCCAGGAGCAGCGGCGCCACGTCACGCCTGCCGATGTATCCGACGATTCCGCACATATATACGTATTCCTCAGCCGTAGACGATGCGGCGCAGCTGCCTGAGGCTGAGCTCGGGCGGCGCGACCGCGCGGTACTTCAGGTCCGCCTCGATCCGATCGAAGATCGTCGCGTTCACCAGGCCCTGTGCCTGGAGTTCGCGGTGGCGGCGACGGACGTACTCCTCGGTCGTCTCGTCGAACCAGGCGAGCACGTCCTGGACCACGCGCAGCGCCTCGCCCCGGCTCAGGGGCGTGGACCGCGTCAGATGATCAACAAGTTCGTCGTGCACCCGTTGATCCTGGGGTACCGGAAGGCGATCCGCAAGAATTCTGCCCGATATCGGGCAAGAGGTTGTTGAAACTCTTATGGGCCGCTGTTTGCACGCTGTCCATCCGGCGTCTTGCGCCCCGTCGATTGCCGGGAGCAACTTCTGGAGCCATGGACACTCCACGCATGGGCGTACCCGAGCGGCTCGCCGAGAACATGAGCATGGCCGAGCAGCACGAGTACCTGCGCGCCAAGTTCTCGCGGCGCAACATGATCAGAGGCGGCGCCGTGACCCTCGGCGCCGTCGCCGGCGGCGCCTTCGTGCCCGCCGCCGTCGCACAGGCGGCGGTCCCGACACAGCGGACCTCCGCCCCCGCCGCGACGGAGAAGGTGGACGGCGCGCTCGTCGCCCCCTTCGGCCGTCACCTCGCCTTCGGCAACGACCCGCGCACCGAGATGACCGTCTCCTGGCAGGTGCCGACCGCGGTCAGCCGGCCCTACATCCGCATCGGAGCCCACCCCTGGGACCTCTCCCGCAAGATCGACGCCGAGGTCCGCACCCTCTACACCCCGGCCGGCGTCGGCGCGAGCGGCGACCACACCCAGTACTACCTGCACGCCAAGCTCACCCACCTGCGCCCCGGGAAGACCTACTACTACGGCGTGGGCCACGCGGGCTTCGACCCCGCCGCGCCCCACCTCCTCGGCACGCTCGGCACCTTCACCACCCCGCCCGACCGCGCCGAGCCCTTCACCTTCACCGCCTTCGGCGACGAGGGCGTCGGCTACCACGGCCTCGCCAACGACGCCCTGCTCCTCGCCCAGAACCCGTCCTTCCACCTGCACGCGGGCGACATCGCGTACGCGGACCCGTCCGGCGCGGGCAAGAAGGAGGACACCGGCTTCGACTCGCGCATCTGGGACCAGTTCCTCGCCCAGACCGAGACGGTCGCCAAGCAGGTCCCCTGGATGCCGGCCTACGGCAACCACGACATGGAGGCCTGGTACTCGCCCAACGGGTACGGCGGCGAGGAGGCCCGCTGGACGCTGCCCGACAACGGCCCCGACAAGGCCAACCTGCCCGGCGTCTACTCCTTCGTCCACGGCAACACGGCGATCATCTCGCTGGACGCCAACGACATCTCCTTCGAGATCCCGGCCAACCTCGGCATCTCCGGCGGCACCCAGACGAAGTGGCTGGAGACCCAGCTCAAGAAGTACCGGGCCGCGCGGGACATCGACTTCATCGTGATCTTCTTCCACCACTGCGCGTACTGCACCTCCACGGCGCACGCCTCGGAGGGGGGCGTGCGCCAGGAGTGGGTGCCGCTGTTCGAGAAGTACACCGTCGACCTGGTGATCAACGGCCACAACCACCAGTACGAGCGCACCGACGTCATCAAGAACAACGCGGTCACCAAGAAGCTGCCGATCGGCGGCACGGCCTACCCGGAGACCGACGGCGTCGTCTACGTCACGGCGGGCGCGGCCGGCCGCAGCCTCTACGCGTTCACCGCCCCGGAGTCCTACGAGGGCAAGGAGAACGAGGTCGAGTCCGTCGCCTCCTTCGTCAACCTGAAGGACGGCAAGCAGAACGAGACGGTCACCTGGTCGCGCGTGCGCTACCTCAACTACTCGTTCCTGCGCGTCGACGTCACGCCCGCCTCCCGCGGCCGCCTGGCCACGCTGAAGGTCCGCGGCATCGCCGAGACCGGCGCCGAGGTCGACCACTTCACGGTCGCCCGCCGCGCCAAGTAGGCACCCACCCGCGCCCCGGCCACGGGGGTATCGCCGGCGATCCCGCGAGCGGGGCGGTCCTCGATCCGTCTGTCGTCACAGGCGTTTGAGGACCGCCTGCTTGGCCAGTGTGAACTCCTCGTCGGTCAGGACGCCCTCCCGGTGCAGCTCGCCCAGTTCCCGGAGCCTGCGCAGCAGGGCGTCGTGATCGGCCTCGGACGCGGGTGCGGGGATCGCCGCCCGGCCCGCCTCCGCGGCCGGCAGGGCGGCCTCCTCGGGCACGGACACCGCCGGATGCGGCAGCCGGGCCTGCACCGCGGCGGCGATCAGCGCCATCAGCGGATCCTTCTTGAAGCCCCACAGCTCCACGGAGTTGGGGTCGTACTTCGGCGGCGCCTTCGTCTCCGCGCCCCGCACGGTGAAGCGCAGACAGCCGTTCTCCAGGCCCACCGCCGGGTGCCACTCGACGGCCGTGATGTCGCCGAGGGCGAGCGTGCGCGCGCCGGCCGCCGACTTCGCCTCCTCCGTCTTCCAGTTCCAGTCCAGCCGTACGGAATCGCCGTCGAAGGTCGCCGTGCCGTCACCGGCGGAGGCGGACAGCGGGACCGCCGGGCCGGGCAGCAGATAGCCGTCGACCGGCCCCGCGGGCACCTCGTCGAGCAGCAGCGCGTTCCGTACCTCGTCCACGAAGTACTCGGCCACGCCGAACCGGTCCGCCTCGACCGTCAGTTGGTAGGGGTCGTTCGGCTCGCCGAGCTTGCCGCCGGTCGCCTGGAGCAGCGGGTCCGCGCCGTCGCGCAGCCGCAGCCTCAGCCGCCCCGCCTTCTTGCCCTGCTCCAGCGAGACACCCGCCAACGCCCCCAGGGGAACGGTCAGTTCACCCAGCTCCTTGCGCAGCAGGCCGACGTTCCTGTCCCGTCCCGGGGTCAGTCGCAGCGCGTCGCCGTCGAAGACCCAGGTGCCGTCCCGCTGGATGATTTCCGCCATGAAGGGGATTGTTCCACCGCGACTGCGGGAGAGTGGTCTCGACCAATTCGACGGCACGGTGAGCGGCCCACCCCCGAGGCCGGTCGGAGCCCGTGCCGGGCATCGATGGGAGCGCATGTGAGACAGCACCACAGAACGCCCCGCCTTCTCGGAACGCTGCTGCTCGTGGCCGCGGCCGGCCTCTCCCTCACCGGAGCCGCCCCGACCGTGGCGCCCACCCCCTCCACCCCCACCCCGCTGGGCCGGGTCGTCCCCGCCCCCGCCTCCGTCGACCCGGGCGGAGCCCCGTACCGCGTCACCCCGGACGCCCGCATCCGCGTCGACGACTCCCGCGCCGTCCGCGCGGTCGGCGCGTACCTCGCGGACGTCCTGCGGCCCTCCACCGGCTACCGGCTGCCCGTCACCGCGCACGGCGAGGGGGCGATCCGGCTGCGGCTCGGCGGCAAGGGCCTCGGCGAGGAGGGCTACCGCCTCGTCAGCGGCAGGTCGGGCGTCACCATCACGGCCGGCCGCCCCGCCGGCCTCTTCCACGGCGTCCAGACCCTGCGCCAGCTGCTCCCCGCCGCCGTCGAGAAGAACTCCGTCCAGTCCGGACCCTGGCTGATCGCCGGCGGCACCGTCACGGACACTCCGCGCTACGGCTACCGCGGCGCCATGCTCGACGTCTCCCGGCACTTCTTCACCGTCGCCCAGGTCGAGCGCTACATCGACGAACTGGCCCTCTACAAGGTCAACACCCTGCATCTGCACCTCAGCGACGACCAGGGCTGGCGCATCGCCCTCGACTCCTGGCCGCGCCTCGCCACCTACGGCGGCTCCACCCAGGTCGACGGCGGACCGGGCGGCCACTACACCAAGGCCGACTACCGCGAGATCGTCCGCTACGCCGCCTCCCGCTACATGGAGGTCGTCCCGGAGATCGACATGCCGGGGCACACCAACGCGGCCCTCGCCTCGTACGCGCGGCTGAACTGCGACGGTGTCGCGCCACCGCTCTACACCGGCACCGAGGTCGGCTTCAGCTCGCTGTGCGTGACCAAGCCGGTGACGTACGACTTCGTGGACGACGTCCTCCGCGAGCTGGCCGCGCTCACCCCGGGCCGGTACCTCCACATCGGCGGCGACGAGGCCCACTCCACCAGCCACGCCGACTACGTGACCTTCATGGACAAGGTGCAGCCCCTCGTCGCCAAGTACGGCAAGAAGGTGATCGGCTGGCACCAGCTGACCGGAGCCACTCCGGCGAAGGGCGCCATCGCGCAGTACTGGGGGCTCGACGACACCGACGCCGCCGAGAAGGCACAGGTCGCCCGGGCCGCGCAGAACGGCACCGGCATCGTCCTGTCGCCCGCCGACCGGCTGTACCTCGACATGAAGTACACCGCCGACACCCCGCTCGGCCAGGACTGGGCCGGACTCGTCGAGGTGCGCAGGGCGTACGACTGGGATCCGGGCAGCTACCTCGCCGGTGTGCCGGCCTCGGCCGTCAGGGGCGTCGAGGCGCCGCTGTGGACGGAAACGCTCGCGACCTCCGCCGACATCGACGTCATGGCCTTCCCGAGGCTGCCAGGCGCCGCCGAACTCGGCTGGTCGCCCGCGTCGACGCACGACTGGGACACCTACAAGGTGCGCCTGGCCGCGCAGGCCCCGCGCTGGGACGCACTGGGGATCGGCTACTACCGCTCGCCCCAGGTCCCCTGGCCCGCGAGCTAGCCCCACCCGGGCCGACGTGCCGACGGGCGCCCCGGAGGACCGTCTCCGGGGCGCCCGCCCGTGTGTGGGGCTCGCGGGAGCCCGGTACTCAGAACCCGGCGATCGGGTTCTTCAGCGTGCCGACCAGCTGGAGCGCGCCCGACGGGTCGGCCAGGTCCACCATCTGCCGGTTGTCGCGCAGCTGGAGTCGGTTGAGGCAGGACAGCGCGAACTCCGGGGCGAACATGTCGTACTGCCGGAACTTGTCCTCGAGTTCGGGATTCTCCTCCTGGTAGGAGCGCACCGACTCGGCGACCGTGCGCCAGAAGTCCTGCTCGCCGAGGATTCCCTCGGCCGCCAACTGTGCCGCCAGGAAACGGAAGTAGCAGTCGAAGACGTCCGTGAAGACCGACAGCAGCTTCTGGTCCTCGGGGACCTCGACCCGGATCCGCTCCACCGCAGGCGGCAGCACCGCCTGCGGGTCGAGGACCGCGATCTCCTCGGCGATGTCCTTGTAGACCGCCCGCCGCACCGCCCCGTCCTTCAGGACGAGGATGACGTTCTCGCCGTGCGGCATGTAGACGAGGTCGTACGCGTAGAAGCTGTGCAGCAGCGGGGTGAGGTAGGCGCGCAGGTAGTCGCGCAGCCACTCCACCGGTGTCTGCCCCGACCGCTCGATCAGCGCGCCCGCGAAGGACGCGCCCTCGTGGTCCACGTGCACGAGGGACGCCATCGTGGCGAGGCTCTCGCCCTCCTGGAGCGAGGACACCGGGCTCTCGCGCCACAGCGCGGCCAGCATCTTGCGGTACGGGGAGTACCGGTCGGTGGCGGCCTCGTACTCCAGGTGCCGGTAGCCGACGGCGGCCCGCTCGCGGATGATCGACAGGCCCGTCGACTTCAGCACCGGGTCGTTCTCGATCAGCTGCGCCAGCCAGTCGTTGATGGCCGGGGTCGCCTCCATGTACGCGGCGGACAGACCACGCATGAAGCCCATGTTGAGGACGCTCAGCGCCGTCTTCACATAGTGCTTCTCGGGGTTCGTCGTGTTGAAGAACGTCCGGATCGACTGCTGCGCGAGGTACTCGTCGTCGCCCTCGCCGAGGCACACCAGGTGGCGCTGGGCGACCTCGGCGGCGAAGGTCACGGAGAGCTTGTTCCACCACTGCCAGGGGTGCACGGGGATGAGCAGGTAGTCCTCCGGGTCCAGCCCCTGCGCGGACAGCGTGCCGGCGAACCGCTCGACGGTCTCCGCGCCCAGCTCGTCCCGCACGAACGACTCGTACGCGATGCCGACCCCGGCCGTGAACGCGGCCCGCGAGCGGTGCGCGGCCAGCCACACCAGCCGGACCGGGCTCGCGGTCTCGGGGGCGTACGCGAGGTACTCGTGCACCCCGAAGCCGAGCCGCCCGTTGTTGGCGACGAAGCAGGGGTGGCCCTCGGTCATGCCGGTCTCGATGGCCTGGAAGCCGGCGCCGGCCAGCTCGCGGACCGGGACCTGCGGCTTGGTCAGTTTGAAGCAGGTACCCGAGAGCGTGGAGGAGATCTCCTCCAGGTAGACCGGCAGGACCTCGTCGCTCAGCCCCAGCGACTCCTTCAGCTCGATGAGGAAGTCCAGTGCGGCCAGCGGCAGTTCGGCGCCGTCACGGTGCCGGGTGATGGACTCGGCGTCCACCTGCCAGTGGTCGAGGGAGCGGCGCACCGCGGTGTAGCGGTAGCGGGTCTGCCCGTCGTCGCCGCGGACCTCGTAGCGGCCGTCGGGCAGCAGCTCCGGAGTGATCAGCCGCTCGTGGGCGAACTCGGCGAGGGCCTTGCGGACGAGGAGGCGGTTGGCGGTGGCCCAGCGCTCGGGGGAGAGGTGGGCGACGCTGTCGGCGAGGGTCATGCCGCCACCGCCTTCGCGAACTGCTCGCGGGTGCAGAAGCTCAACAGGGCCTTCTTCTCCGGCTTCTGGATCTCCCGCTCGGGCACGAAGCCGACGGCCTCGTTCAGGGCGTGCACCGCCGCGTTGCTCACGTCGGGCTCCACGACGACGCGGCGGGTGGCCGGGTCGGCGAACAGGTCCTCCATCACCGCGGTGATGACGGCGCGGGTGAAGCCGTGCACGGGGGTGTCGCTCGGCGCGACCAGGAAGTGCATACCGACGTCGCCGGGTTCGGGCTCGTACAGGCCGACGAGCTCGATGTACCGGGGGTCGTAGCGCTCCATCAGGAAGACGGGCTCGCCGTCCAGCAGACCGAGGTACGCGTGGTGGTGCTCACTGGCCGCGATGGCCATGTACTCGCGCTCCACGTCGTGCAGTTTCGCCTCCTGCATCATCCAGAAGGCGGCCTTGGGATGCGTCACCCAGCGGTGCAGCAGCGGGGCGTCCTCGACGGGGTCGAGGGGGCGGATGTGGAACGTGCCGATGGCGGTGGGGGTGGTCATACGGAGAACTCCTGGAACGCGATGGTCTTCTCGACCGGGTAGTACTCGGTGCCGAGCAGCTCGCGGATGATGTACGCGTTGCGGTACGCGCCCATGCCGAGGTCCGGCGAGGTGATCGAGTGCGTGTGGACACCCGCGTTCTGCAGGAAGATCCCGCGTCCCGTGGTGTCGATGGCGTAGTTGCGGGCCACGTCGAAGTTGCCCTGGGCGTCGTAGCACAGCCGGTCGCGGACCGGGGCGAGGAACGCGGGCTCGGTGTACCGGTAGCCCGTGGCGAGGATCAGGCCCTCGGAGTGCAGCTCGTAGTCCTTGACCTGCTCCTGCTGCCGCAGGCCCAGCGTGTACACGCCGTTCTCGTGGCGCACCGACTCCAGGGCGGAGTTGGTGAGGAGCCGCGCGGGGACCGGGCCGCCGAGGTTCTTCTGGTAGAGCAGGTCGAAGATCTCGTTGATCAGGTCGCCGTCGATGCCCTTGAACAGGCCCTTCTGCTCGGCCTGGAGGCGGTAGCGGGTCGGCTCGGGCAGCGCGTGGAAGTAGTCGATGTACTCCGGAGAGGTCATCTCCAGGGTGAGCTTGGTGTATTCGAGCGGGAAGAAGCGCGGCGAGCGGGTCACCCAGTTCAGCCGGTAGCCGTGGACGTCGATCTCGCTCAGCAGGTCGAGGAAGATCTCCGCGGCGGACTGGCCGCTGCCGACCAGAGTGATCGACTCCTTGGCCTGCAGCTCCTGCTTGTTCTGCAGGTAGCGGGAGTTGTGGATGAAGTCGCCGCCGAGACCCGCGCAGGCCTCCGGGACATAGGGCTGGGTGCCGGTGCCGAGGACCAGGTGCCGGGCGCGGTAGGTCTCGCCGGCCTCCGTCCGCACGACGTACACCTCGTCCTCGTACGTCACCTCCGCGACCGTGGTGGAGAAGCGGACGCTGCTCAGCTTGTTCGCCGCCCAGCGGCAGTAGTCGTCGTACTCGACGCGCAGCGGGTAGAAGTTCTCGCGGATGTAGAACGAGTAGAGACGGCCCGATTCCTTCAGATAGCTGAGGAAGGAGTACGGGGACGTCGGGTCGGCGAGGGTGACCAGGTCCGACATGAACGGGGTCTGGAGGTGCGCGCCCTCCAGGAACATCCCGGAGTGCCACTCGAAGTTCGGCTTCGACTCCAGGAAGACGCCGTCGAGTTCGGCGATCGGTTCGGTCAGGCAGGCGAGGCCGAGGTTGAAGGGCCCGAGCCCGATCCCCACGAAGTCGTAGGTCTTGTCCGTGGTGTCAGCAAGCGCGGTCAAGGGAGTCTCCCAGGTGCTGCTCGGCGTGGCCGGCGATCAGGTCGAGGACGGCGGCGATGTCGTCCACCGTGGTCTCGGGGTTGAGCAACGTGAACTTCAGGTAGTGGCGTCCGCCGACCTTGGTGCCCGCGACGACGGCGTCACCGGAGGCGAACAGGGCCTTGCGGGCGTACAGGTTGGCGCGGTCGATCTCGGCCGGGTCGGTGACGCCGGACGGGACGACGCGGAAGACGAGGGTGGAGAGCGAGGGCTCGACCACGACGTCGAAGCGCGGGTCCGCGGCGAGAAGTTCCCAGCCCTGTGCCGCCAGGTCGCAGACCTCGTCGAAGAGTTCGCCGATGCCGTCGGCGCCCATCACCCGCAGCGTCATCCACAGCTTCAGGGCGTCGAAGCGGCGGGTGGTCTGGAGGGACTTGTCGACCTGGTTGGGGATGCGCTCCTCGACCATGCGGCGCGGGTTGAGGTACTCCGCGTGGTAGGTCGCGTGCCGCAGCGTGGCCACGTCGCGGACCAGCAGGGCGGAGGAACTCACCGGCTGGAAGAAGGACTTGTGGTAGTCGACGGTGACGGAGTCGGCGCGCTCGATGCCGTCGATACGGCCGCGGTTCTTCAGCGAGGCGAGCAGGCCGCAGCCGTAGGCCGCGTCCACGTGCATCCAGGCGCCGAACTGCGAGCAGAGTTCGGCGACTTCGGGCAGCGGGTCGATGGAGCCGAAGTCGGTGGTGCCGGCGGTCGCGACGACGGCCATGGGGACGAGGCCGGCCTCCTTGCAGCGCTCCAGCTCGCGGGCGAGGGCGAGGGTCTGCATCCGCTTGTCGTGGTCGACGGGGATCGAGACGACGGCGTCCGGGCCGAGGCCCAGGAGTTTGGCGGACTTCCTGACGCTGAAGTGGCTCACCTCGGAGGCGAAGATGCGCAGGTCGGCGAGGTCGTCCGACTTGGCCTCCTCGCGGGCCAGGAGCAGCGCCTGGAGGTTGGACTGGCTGCCGCCGCTGGTGAACACGCCGTCGGCGGACGGTCCGAAGCCGATGCGCTCGTTCGTCCAGTCGATGAGCTTGCGCTCGATGAGGGTGCCGCCGGCCGACTGGTCCCAGGTGTCCAGGGAGGAGTTGACGGCGGAGAGCACGGCCTCGCCGAGCACGGCGGGTATGACGACCGGGCAGTTGAGGTGGGCGAGGTAGCGGGGGTGGTGGAAGTAGACCGCGTCCCGCAGGTAGACCTCCTCCAGTTCGTCGAGGACGGCCGTCGTGTCGTGGAGCGGCTTGTCGAGGTCGATCCCCTGGATGCGGGGAGTGAGATCGTCGACCGAGACACCCGTGAACGGGCGGGTGGTGGTGGCGAGTTTGGCCGCCACCCGCTCGACGCCTTCGGTCACGGAGCGGCGATACCGCTCCGCGGTGGTGTCGTTGAGCAGGTGCGAGCGCATGTGGGGGTCCTCCGTGCGGGGGAGAGTCCGAGCGGGACAGGAGAAAGGGCGGGTCGCGACGTTCGACTTAGGTTAGCCTAACCTAAATCGATCACGCGTCCCGCCCGGTCCCGCTCCCGCCGTGCGTGACGTACGCCTCGCCCGGATCGCCGAAGAGAGGTGTACGTCCGGCAACCAACTACTCGCCGCTGTCCCGCAGTTGTTCCTCCGTCAGTCCCTGTCGCCAGTAGCCGACGAAGGTGACCCGGCGGCGGTCGACGCCGCGCTCACGCACGAGATGTCTGCGCAGTTCCTTCACGCGGCCGGACTCTCCCGCGATCCAGGCGTACGGTGCCTCGGCGGCCGGGAGCCGGGCGGTCCGCACCGCGTCGAGGCCCATGGAGCAGTCCGCGCCGGGGTGTTCGTCCCGCACGAGCCAGGTGATCTCGACGTCGGCGGCCGTCACCGGCTCCTGGATGTCACCGACGTGCTGGACCTCCAGCCAGGCCCGGACACGCAGGCCGGCCGGGAGCGACTCGAGGATGGCGCAGGCGGCGGGGAGGGCCGTCTCGTCGCCCCACAGGACCACGAGGTCGGTGTCGGCCGGCGGCCGGAAGCGGATGGCCCGGTTGTCCGCGAGGGCGGGGCCGAGCAGGGCGACCCGGTCGCCGGGCCGCGCGCCGGACGCCCAGCGCGAGGCGGGCCCGGCGGGGACGTCGGCACCCGGCTCCGTGCCGTGCAGCACGAAGTCGATGTCGATCTCGGTGGGCCCGCCGGGTCCGCGGCGCAGCGAGCGCAGGGTGTACGAGCGCATCACGGCCCGTACGTCGTCGGGGAGTTCACGCCAGCCCTGCCACCAGCCCTCGCCGAGCTCGACCGGCACGGCCGGCTCGCTCTGGCCGGGGTGCGGCAGGAAGAGGGACAGGGACTGGTCGCGTCCGTCGGAGTGGAACGCCTCCAGGTCGGACCCGCCGAAGGTCACCCGGACCAGAGACGGACCGAGCCGCCTCGTCCGTACGACCCGGAGGGCGAAGAAACGGAACGGGGCGGCTACGGCCGTCGTCATGCGTGCTCCTGAGGGATCGTCAGGGGGTCACCGTCAGCGGGTCACGCCGGGTGTCAGGCGACCTTCTTGGCGTTCTCGATGGCCTCGGCGAGCTTGTCGAGGATCGGGGTGCACTTGTCGTACGACAGGATCGGCTCGGGCGTGCGCGCGATGACCTGGCCGGCCTTGACGGCGGGCAGCTTCTTCCAGGTGGCCTCGGTGATGTCGGCCGGCTGGATGGTCGAGGTGCGGTCGTCCATGATGATGATGTCGGCCGGGTACTTGTCGACGTTCTCCCAGCTCAGGTTCTCGAACCAGCCGCCGCTGGCCTTCAGGGCCTTGGCGGAGGGCTCGACGATGTTCACGCCGAGGGCCTTGAAGTACTCCAGGTCGATGGAGAGGTTGGAGCCGGAGACGTAGAAGATGTCCTGGCTCGCGCTGCCCGCGAGGACCTTGATCTCCGGGCGGGCCTTGGCGGCCTTGCGCAGCCGCTCGGCGGCCGTCTCGAACTTCTTCTTCGCCTCGACGATCTTCGCGGACTTCACGTCGGCGCCGAGCGACTCGGCCAGGGCGAGCATCCGCTGGAGCGGCTGCGGCATCTGCACGTCGAAGACGGAGACACCGACGCTCGGGGCCAGCTTGAGGATCTTGTCCTTGGACTCCTCGGGGACGTACCAGAGGGTGCCCGCGCTGTCGAACATCGTCGAGATCAGTACGTCGGGCGCCAGGCCCGCGTACTTCTCGATGTTGAACTGGCCCCACTCGTTGCCGAGGACGGTCACCTTGCTGATGTCCATGTCGCCGGCCTGGACGTCGGCCTTGCCGTCCTTGGTCTTCGTCGGGCCGAACACGCCCTTGACCTCGACGCCGTAGTCGAACAGGGCGGCGGCGACACCGGTGAAGGCGACGATGTTCGCCGGGATCTTGTCCAGCTTCACCGTCGTGCCGCGGTCGTCCTTGAACGTCCACGGGCCGGACTTGGCGGCGGCCTTCGTCGCGTCCGAGCCACCGTTTTTCGAGGCGTCGTCGTCGCAGGCGGCGAGGACGGCACCGAGGCCGAGGGCGCCGCCCGCGGCGAGGATGCCGCGACGGGAGAGGTGGGTGGCACGGGCGTTGGGCATGAGTGTGACTGCTTTCGGCACGGGGCGGGGACGCCCGCCGGACAAGTTCGAAGGTAGGTTAGCCTAACCTCATCACCTGTCCAGCGGGTGGGGTGCGTCGCGACCGGACGTACCGGGCGGAACGCCATCGACCGCCCGCGCAGCGGCGCCGCCCGCGGCCCCTCGCCGAGGCCGGCGGGGGATCAGCCCGTGAGCCCCAACTCCCGGGCGATCAGCATGCGCTGGACCTCGCTGGTGCCCTCGCCGATCTCCAGGATCTTGGAGTCGCGCCACATACGGGCCACCGGGTACTCGTTCATGAAGCCGTAGCCGCCGTGGACCTGGGTGGCGTCCCGGGCGTTGTCGACCGCGATCGTGGAGGAGTACAGCTTGGCGATCGCCGCCTCCTTCTTGAACGGCTCGCCCGCCACGAGACGCGATGCGGCGTCGCGCCAGCCGACCCGGGCCATGTGGGCCTTCATCTCCATGTCCGCGATCTTGAACTGGATCGCCTGGTTGGCGCCGATCGGACGCCCGAACGCGTGCCGCTCCTTGGCGTACCGCACCGACTCGTCCACGCAGCCCTGCGCGAGCCCGGTGGCGAGCGCGGCGATGGCGATGCGGCCCTCGTCCAGGATGCGCAGGAACTGGGCGTAGCCGCGGCCCTCCTCGCCGAGCAGGTTCGCCGCGGGGACGCGCACGTCGGCGAAGGACAGCTCGCGGGTGTCGGAGGCGTTCCAGCCGACCTTCGAGTACGGGGCCGCGACCGTGAAGCCCGGGGTGCCCGAGGGGACGATGATCGCGGAGATCCGCGGCTTTCCGTCGGGCTTGCGGCCGGTGACCGCGGTGACCGTCACCAGGCCGGTGATGTCCGTACCGGAGTTGGTGATGAAGCACTTGCTGCCGTTGATGACCCACTCGTCGGTGTCGGGGTCGAGCCGCGCCGTCGTACGGGTCGCGCCCGCGTCCGAGCCGCCGTCCGGCTCGGTCAGGCCGAACGCGCCGAGGATCTCGCCGGAGCAGAGCCGGGGCAGCCACTCGGCCTTCTGGGCGTCCGTGCCGAAGAGGTGGATCGGCATGGCGCCCAGCGAGACGCCCGCCTCGAGCGTGATGGCCACGGACGAGTCGACCCGGGCCAGCTCCTCCAGGGCGACGCCGAGGGCGAGGTAGTCGCCGCCCATGCCGCCGTACTCCTCCGGGAACGGCAGCCCGAACAGGCCCATGCGGCCCATCTCGCGCACGATCTCGTACGGGAACTCGTGCCGCTCGTAGAGGTCGCCGATCTTCGGGGCGACGACGTCGTGCGCGAACTCCTCCACCGTGCGGCGGAGTTCCTCGAGTTCGGGGGAGAGACGGTGGTCCAGCGACATGGGGATCACTCCTGGTGGGACTGAGTCGTGTTACCGAGCGCTTTGACGGTGCGGGACGGGCTGGGTCGGCCCAGTTGTCCGGCCATCCACACGCTGGTGGCGGTGAGGCGGCCGAGGTCGACCCCGGTGTCGACACCGAGGCCCTGGAGCATCCACACGAGGTCCTCGGTGGCGAGGTTGCCGGTCGCGGACTTCGCGTACGGGCAGCCGCCGAGGCCGCCCGCGGAGGCGTCGACGGTGCTGACGCCGTGCTGGAGGGCGGCCAGGGTGTTGGAGAGCGCCTGGCCGTAGGTGTCGTGGAAGTGCACGCCGATCGCGCTGGTCGGCACGCCCGCCGCGTTCAACTCGGCGAGCAGGGACTGCACATGGCCGGGGGTGGCCACGCCGATCGTGTCGCCGAGGCTCAGTTCGTCGGCGCCCATGTCCATGAGCGCCTTGCAGACCCGGACGACCTGGTGGACGGGGACCGGGCCCTCCCACGGGTCACCGAAGCACATCGACACATAGGCGCGGACCGTCAGTTGCGCGTCCTTCGCGCGGCGCACCACCGGCTCGAACATGGCGAGCGCCTCGTCGAGCGTGCGGTTGAGATTGGCCTTGGCGAAGGACTCCGTCGCACTGGCGAAGACGGCCACGTGCCGGGCGCCGAGCGCGAGCGCCCGGTCCAGTCCGCGTTCGTTCGGCACGAGGACGGGGAGCGCCACCGGCAGGCCGGACACCTGCGGGAACAGCTGCTCGGCGTCCGCCAGTTGGGGAACCCATCTGGGGTGTACGAAGCTGGTCGCCTCGATGGTGGTCAGTCCCGCGCCGGCGAGGCGGCGGATGAACTCCGCCTTGACCTCGGTCGGCACGGTCGCCTTCTCGTTCTGCAGACCGTCGCGCGCGCCGACCTCGTAGATCCGCACCCGGGCGGGCAGGTCCTCGGCCGGTACGGCCATCGGCAGGCCCAGTTCGGACGTGCTCATGCTGTCTCCGCCTCCTCGGCCGGGGTGACGACCGCGAGGACCTGGTCCATCGCGACGGTGGTGCCCGGCGTGACGTCCAGCTCGCTGACCGTGCCGGCGTGCGGCGCGGAGATGACGTGCTCCATCTTCATCGCCTCGACCACCAGCAGGCTCTGCCCGGCGGTCACCTCGTCGCCGACGGCGACCTTCACGACGGTCACCGTGCCCGGCATCGGGGCGGTCAGCGAGTCGGCCCCCGCGTGCGCGGCGCCGGTCAGCGACGCGGCCACCGGGTCGTGGTCGCGGACGTGCCAGGCGTCGCCGTCGCGGCCGATCCAGTCGGCGGCGCGGTGGAAGGTGTGGCGCACGCCGTCGAGGGTCACCGCGACCTGTCCATCACCGACCGTGTGGGCGCCGCGCGGGGTGTACTCGACGGGGTCGAGGACCCGCAACGAGAAGGTGGTCGGCTTCGGTGTGCCGCCCAGTCGCCAGCCGCTGGGCACGGAGAACGGGTCGGTCCAGCCGTCGCCCGCCGGGCTCAGCTCGGCGAGCCGCACGGCCGCGGCGGCCTCGTACACCTCCTCCGGCACCCCGTCCGGGACCAGGCCGGCCGCCTCGCGCTCGACCAGTCCGGTGTCCAGCCGGCCGGCCACCACGTCCGGGTGGGCCAGCAGGCGGCGCAGGAAACCCGCGTTGGTCTGGACGCCGAGGGTGACCGTGTCGGCGAGGGCGGCCCGCAGCCGGCGCAGCGCCGTCGGCCGGTCGGGCCCGTACGCGATGACCTTGGAGAGCATCGGGTCGTAGAGGCTGCCGACCTCGGTGCCCTCCGAGAGGCCCGAGTCGGTGCGCACCCCGTCGCCCTGGGGCTCGCGCAGGGCGAGCACCGTGCCGCCGGAGGGGAGGAAACCGCGCGCGGGGTCCTCGGCGCAGATCCGGGCCTCCACGGCGTGCCCGGTGAGGGTGATGTCGTCCTGCTCGTAGGGGAGCCGCTCCCCGGCGGCGACCCGCAGCTGCCACTCGACGAGGTCGAGGCCGGTGACCAGCTCGGTGACCGGGTGCTCCACCTGGAGACGGGTGTTCATCTCCATGAAGTAGTACGACGACGCGTCGCCGCCGGGGACGATGAACTCGACCGTGCCCGCCCCGCGGTAGCCGCAGGAGCGGGCCGCCTGGACGGCCGCCTCGCCCATCGCGGCCCGGGTGGCGGGGTCGAGGAACACGCTGGGCGCCTCCTCGATGATCTTCTGGTGGCGGCGTTGGAGCGAGCACTCGCGCTCGCCCAGGTGCACCACATGGCCGTGTCCGTCCGCGAGGACCTGGATCTCGATGTGCCGGGGGCGGTCGACCCAGCGCTCGACGAGGAGGGTGTCGTCGCCGAAGGAGGCGCGCGCCTCGCGGCGGGCGGCGGCGATCTCGTCGGCGAGGACGGTGGCGTCGCGGACCAGGCGCATGCCCTTGCCGCCGCCGCCCGCGCTCGGCTTCAGGAGCACCGGCACGCCGATCTCGCGGGCGGCCTCGATCAGTTCGTCGTCCGTCAGACCGCTGCCGGAGGAGCCGGGGACGACCGGGACCCCGGCCTTCTTCACCGTCTCCTTGGCGCGGATCTTGTCGCCCATCAGGGAGATCGCCTCGGGGGAGGGCCCGATGAACACGAGTCCGGCGTCCGCGCAGGCCTGCGCGAAGGCGGCGTTCTCGGCGAGGAACCCGTATCCCGGGTGGACGGCCTGGGCGCCGGTCCTGGCCGCCGCCTCCAGCAGCCGCTCCACCGACAGATAGCTCTCGGACGCGGGCGCGGGCCCGATCCGAACGGCCGTGTCGGCCTCCCGGACGTGCCGCGCGTCGGCGTCGGCGTCCGAGAAGACGGCCACCGAGCGCACGCCGAGCGCGCGCAGCGTGCGGATGACGCGTACGGCGATCTCTCCCCGGTTGGCCACAAGCACCGTGTCGAACATGGGTCCCCTCACATCCGGAAGACGCCGAACTGGGGTTCACCCAGGGGCGCGTTGGCACAGGCGGTCAGGGCGAGTCCGAGGACCTGCCGGGTCTCCATCGGGTCGATCACGCCGTCGTCCCAGAGACGGGCCGTCGCGTAGTAGGCGTTCCCCTGCTCTTCGTACTGCCGGCGGATCGGCGCCTTGAAATCCTCCTCGTCGGAGGCCGGCCAGGACTCGCCGCGTCCCTCCAACTGGTCGCGCTTGACCGTCGCGAGGACCGAGGCGGCCTGCTCGCCGCCCATCACGGAGATCTTCGCGCCGGGCCACATCCACAGGAAGCGCGGCGAGTACGCCCGGCCGCACATCGAGTAGTTGCCCGCTCCGTACGACCCGCCGATCACGACGGTCAGCTTCGGCACGCGGGTGCAGGCGACGGCCGTGACCATCTTGGCGCCGTGCTTGGCGATGCCACCGGCCTCGTACTGACGGCCGACCATGAAGCCCGAGATGTTCTGGAGGAAGACCAGCGGGATGCCGCGCTGGTCGCACAGCTCGATGAAGTGGGCGCCCTTCTGGGCCGACTCGGAGAAGAGGATGCCGTTGTTCGCGACGATGCCGACCGGGTGGCCGTGGATCCGGGCGAACCCGGTGACCAGGGTCTGCCCGAACTCGGCCTTGAACTCGGCGAAGCGGGACCCGTCCACCACGCGCGCGATGACCTCGCGCACGTCGTAGGGGGTGCGGGAGTCGACCGGCACCGCGCCGTACAGCCCGAACGGGTCCACCTTGGGCTCGACCGACGGTTCCACGGACCAGGGCAGCTCCCCGCGCGCGGGGAGGGTGGCCGCGATGTTCCGGACGATCCGCAGGGCGTGCGCGTCGTCCTCCGCGAGGTGGTCGGTGACGCCCGACACGCGTGCGTGCACCTCGCCGCCGCCGAGCTCCTCGGCCGTGACGACCTCGCCGGTGGCGGCCTTCACCAGGGGCGGGCCGCCGAGGAAGATCGTGCCCTGGCCGCGGACGATCACGGCCTCGTCGCTCATCGCCGGGACGTACGCCCCGCCCGCCGTGCAGGAGCCGAGGACGGCGGCGATCTGCGGGATGCCCGCGCCGGACATCCGCGCCTGGTTGTAGAAGATCCGCCCGAAGTGGTCGCGGTCGGGGAACACCTCGTCCTGCATCGGCAGGAAGGCGCCCCCGGAGTCCACGAGGTAGATGCAGGGCAGGCGGTTCTCCAGCGCGACCTCCTGGGCGCGCAGGTGCTTCTTCACGGTCATCGGGTAGTACGTGCCGCCCTTGACCGTGGCGTCGTTGGCGACGATCACGCACTCGCGGCCGCTGACCCGGCCGATCCCCGCGACGACGCCGGCGGCCGGGGCCTGTCCGTCGTACATCCCGTCGGCGGCGAGTGGCGCCAGCTCCAGGAACGGCGAGCCGGGGTCGAGGAGGGTGTCCACTCGGTCGCGCGGCAGCAGCTTCCCGCGCGCGGTGTGCCGGGCGCGCGCCTTCTCGCCGCCGCCGAGCCGCGCCGCGGCCAGCTTTCGGCGCAGCTCCTCGCCCAGCGCGCGGTGCGCGGCCTCGTTGGCCCGCCAGGCCTCCGACGCGGGATCGGCCGCGCTCGTCAGCTCCGGTGCCTCGTGCATCCTGCGGTCCCCTCACCAGGTGTCGACCAGTTAATGAGCGTTAACGCATTTCCTTCAGGTTAACGACCGCTAACCTCCCTGTCTAGAATCGTTTGCATGGCCACGAGAACCGACGCCCCCACCCGCCGCGAGCAGATCCTCAAGGAGGCGGCCCGGCTCTTCGCCGAGCGCGGCTTCCACGGCGTGGGCGTGGACGAGATAGGGGCGGCGGTCGGCATCAGCGGCCCCGGTCTGTACCGGCACTTCCCGGGCAAGGACGCGATGCTCGCCGAGCTGCTGGTGGGCATCAGCGGCCAGCTCCTCACGGGCGGCAAGCGCCGGGTGGCCGAGGCGGAGGGGGGCGCGGAGGTGCTGCTCGACTCGCTCATCGAGGGGCACATCGACTTCGCGCTCGACGACCGTCCCCTGATCACGCTGCACGACCGTGAACTGGACCGCCTGCGGGACAGCGACCGCAAGCTCGTGCGCCAGCTCCAGCGCCAGTACGTCGAGCTGTGGGTGGAGGTGGTCCGCGAGGTGTACCCGGAGCTGGCCGAGCCCGCCGCCCGGTCGGCCGTGCACTCGGTCTTCGGCCTGCTGAACTCCACCCCGCACCTGGGACGCCCCGGCGCGCTCCCCGGGCGCGCCGTGACGGCGCGGCTGCTGCACCGGATGGCCAGGGGTGCCTTCGGGGCGGCCGCGGTGGCCCCCGGCGCGTGACGAGCGTCTCGGACGGTGGCCCCTGGACGTCTGTCGTGACCGGCGGGTAACGTGGTATCTGAGCAAGCGCTTAGACATGACCCAGGTATTCAGGTGGAGGTGGCGGCGGTGCGCCGTACTGTGTTCAACGAGGACCACGAGGCGTTCCGGGAGACCCTGCGCGCCTTCATCGAGGCCGAGGTCGTCCCGGTCTACGACGAGTGGTTCGCCGCCGGCCAGGCGCCGCGCGACTTCTACCTCAAGCTCGCCGAGCTGGGCGTCTTCGGTATCCGCGTCGACGAGGAGTTCGGCGGCGCCGGCATCGACTCGTACAAGTTCGAAGCCGTGATGTACGAGGAGACCGCGCGCGCCGGTGTCCAGTTCGGCGGCTCGGGCGTGCACGTGCTGCTCGGCCTGCCCTACATCAAGATGCTCGCCACCGACGAGCAGAAGAAGCGCTTCCTGCCGAAGTTCGTCACCGGCGAGGAGATGTGGGCCCTCGCGATGACCGAGCCGGGCACCGGCTCCGACCTCGCGGGCATGAAGACCACCGCCAAGCTCTCCGAGGACGGCACGCACTACGTCCTCAACGGCTCCAAGACCTTCATCACCGGTGGCGTGCACGCCGACCGCGTGATCGTCTGCGCGCGCACCTCCGCGCCCACCGCCGGCGACCGCCGCTTCGGCATCTCGCTGTTCGCCGTGGACACCAAGGCCGAGGGCTACTCCATCGGACGCAAGCTCGACAAGCTCGGCCTGAAGACCTCCGACACCGCCGAGCTGGCGTTCGTCGACGTGAAGGTCCCCGTCGAGGACCTCCTCGGCGAGGAGAACAAGGGCTTCTCCTACCTCGGCCACAACCTCGCCTCCGAGCGCTGGGGCATCGCCTTCGGCGCCTACGCGCAGGCCAAGGCCGCCGTCCGGTTCGCCAAGGAGTACGTCCAGGAGCGCACGGTCTTCGGCAAGCCCGTCGCCTCCTTCCAGAACACCAAGTTCGAGCTGGCCGCCTGCCAGGCCGAGGTGGACGCCGCCGAGGCCGTCGCCGACCGCGCCCTGGAGGCCCTCGACGCCGGTGAGCTGACTCCGGCCGAGGCCGCCAGCGCCAAGCTGTTCTGCACCGAGGTCGCGCACCGCGTCATCGACCGCTGCCTCCAGCTGCACGGCGGGTACGGCTTCATGAACGAGTACCCGATCGCCCGCCTGTACGCGGACAACCGGGTCAACCGCATCTACGGCGGCACCAGCGAGATCATGAAGACGATCATCGCCAAGAACATGGGCCTGTAAGGCCCGCGAAACGACTGCACGGTACAACTGCCCCATGAGCGAGGCACTTCAGTCCCTCCTCGATCTGCTCGACCTCGAGCGGATCGAGGAGGACATCTTCCGCGGCCGGTCCCGTTCGGCCGTCGTCCCCCGCGTCTTCGGCGGGCAGGTGGCGGCGCAGGCACTGGTCGCCGCCGGGCGCACGGTCCCCGCGGACCGGCACGCCCACTCCCTGCACGCCTACTTCCTGCGGGCGGGCGATCCGGGCGCCCCCATCGTCTACACCGTGGACCGCATCCGTGACGGACGGTCCTTCACCACCCGCCGGGTGGTCGCCGTCCAGCACGGACAGCCGATCTTCCACCTCTCGGCGTCCTTCCAGACGTACGAGGAGGGCCTGGAGCACCAGGCGACGATGCCGTCGGCGCCCGACCCCGAGACGCTGCCCACGGCCGCCGAACTGCTGCCCCGGTACGCCGACCGCTTCTCCGGCACCGACGTCCTCGAACGGCTCCTGGAGACCCGCGAGTCCGTCGACCTGCGCTACGTCGACGCGCCGCCGTACGGCACCGTCGGCGAGGTCCGCGAACCGCGCTCCCAGGTGTGGTTCCGCACCAACGGCAAGCTCGACGGCGCCGTCGACCAGCCGCTGCTGCACGTCGTCCTCGCCACCTACGTCTCCGACATGACCCTCCTCGACTCGATCCTCCTCGCGCACGGGCGCGGCGGCTGGGTGACCGGGGACGTCGTCGGGGCGTCCCTGGACCACGCGATGTGGTTCCACCGCCCGTTCCGCGCCGACGAATGGCTCCTGTACGACCAGGAGTCGCCGTCCGCGTCCGGCGGCCGGGGTCTCGGCCAGGCCCGCATCTACACGCGGGACGGCCGCCTCGCCATCTCGGTGATCCAGGAAGGCGTGGTCCGCGTCCCGCGCCAGGGCCTTCGCCGGTAAGACTGGGGCATGACTGAAGCAGCGCGGGACGAAGCGGCGGGTCCTGACGGTGGGGGCGAGAGCGTCGCCACGGTGATCGTCGCCGCCGTCGCCAATCTCGGGATCGCCCTCGCCAAGGCGGTCGCCGGCATCATCAGCGGATCCAGCGCGATGCTGTCGGAGGCCGCGCACTCCGTCGCCGACACCGTCACGGAACTCCTGCTGCTCACGGCCCTGAAACGCAGCGAGAAACCGGCCGACGAGGAGCATCCGCTGGGCTACGGCCCCGAGCGCTACATCTGGGCGCTGCTCGCCGCCGTCGCCACCTTCGTCGGCGGCGCGGTCTTCTCGATCTACGACGGCATCCACACCCTGGTCGCGGGGGAGGAACTCGGCAACCCCCTCGTCTCGTACATCGTGCTCGGCGTCGCCTTCCTGCTGGAGGGCTTCTCCCTGCGGACGGGACTGCGGCAGGCCCGCGGCGAGGCCGCCCGCGTCGACACCACGTTCAAGCACTACCTGCGGCACACGCCGGACACCGCCGTGAAGGCCGTCGTCCTGGAGGACTCGGCGGCCCTGATCGGCCTGGTGTTCGCCGCGGGCGGCCTGCTGGGCGGCCAGCTCACCGGCTCGGGCGTCTGGGACGGCGTCGCCTCGCTCCTCATCGGTGTGCTGCTGCTCTACGTCGCCTGGGTGCTGGGGCGGTCCAACGCGGAACTCCTCATCGGACGGCCGCTGCCCAAGGCCATGCGGGAGCGGATCCGGGCGGAGCTGCTGGCGGTCGAGCACGTGGAGGCCGTCCTGGAGCTGACGACGCTCATGCAGGGGCCGCGCGAGGCACTCGTGGCCGCCAAGGTCGACTTCCGGGACGTGTCGACGGCGGCCCAGATCGAGTGGGCCTGCGAACAGGCCGAGGACCGGCTCCGGGCGGTGTTCCCCTCGGTGATCCGGGTCTACCTGGACCCGACGCCGGGGTACGCCCAGCGTCGGGCGGAGGGCCTGAACCCCTGGCCGTGACGGGACTCGGGCCGCTCACCCGGGGATCCGGGACACGCGCGCGTGCCGTACGGCGTGCCGGGCGTTACGCCAGGCCGGCTTCCTTCAGCAGATACGCGGTCATCGGGTCGTAGTGGCGCGGGCTGACGACGTGGTCGTCGAGCGGGACCACGACCTGCACGGTGCCCTCCGCCTCGGCGAGGAACAGGGCCGGGTCGTTGCAGTCGGCGTAGCCGACGGAGTCCACACCCTGCTGGCCCGCGCGGCCCGCCCAGCCGTGGTCGGCGACGACCAGGTCGGGCAGCGGGCGTCCCTCGCGCGCCAGGCCGTCGAGGATCGCGCGCATCGGCTCGCCGGAGTGCGTGTGCCACAGCGTGGCCCCGTGCTCCAGCACGGCGACGTCCGCGAACTGCATGACGTAGCCCTCGTCCGTCTGGAGGCCTTCCGGGATCACGACGATCTCGCAGCCGGCGGCGCGCAGCGCGGCGGCCGTGGCGCGGTGCACGTCGAGCAGACCGCCGGGGTGGCCGGTCGCGAACAGCACCCGCTGGCGCCCCTCGGCCGCCTTGCGCAGCCGGGCCGCGAGGCGGTCCAGACCGTCCACGGTCAGCTCGGGATCGATGGTGTCCTGCCCGTAGCGGAACTCCGGGTCGTCGTTGACACCGACCCGCTCCGCCATCACCGCGAGCACGTCCTGCTCGTCGGTCCAGCGGTCGCCGAGCTCCAGACCGAGCCACCAGTTGCGCTCGCCGTTGGCCAGCTTGCGGTAGTGGGAGAGGTTGTTCTCGCGGGGGGTGGCGACATCGCCCGCGATGCGGGTCTTCACGAGATGGTCGACAAGTTCGGCGCGGCTGGGAGTCCCGGGTATCGGCATACCTCCCATTGTGCCGGTGGGCCCTGGCCGAGGGCGCGGCCGTTCCGGTCGCTGGGACGCGCGTCACTCGGGAGTACGGGCCCGGGGGCGGGCCGGGGTGGGCGGTGAGACCGGGAGAGGTCCGTTGTCAGTGGCGTGGTGCAGGATCTCCCCCACGGGTCGAGGGACGCCGAGGGATGTCCGACGGACGGGGGAAGCAGTGGCGGTCACCAATGTTCAGGTGGGGGACCACGCGTTCCTGCGCGGGCTGTACCGCGACGGGTACTACCCGGATCACCTCGTCGACCGCGGCCGGATGATCCTGCTGGGCCTGTGCGAGCGGATCGAGGCGGAGCGGCCCGCGGACCTCGCTGCGCTGTACGTGCTCACCCACGCGGCGACCGAGGAGTTCAACGCGCTGCAGGACGCGTTCTGGGAGGCGGACAGCGACATCGAGACGGTGGCCCGCGAGGAGATAGCGGAGGACTTCTGGTTCGTGGCCTCGGCGTACGGGTTCGCCGCCGCGGACGTGGAGGAGCTGATCGCCCCCCGGGACTGGTGAGTTCGAGGGAACGGAGGCCGCCGGACCAGCGGCGGGCCGTGCCTCACCCGGCTCGGAGCGCGAACCACAACTCCATCCGTACGTCCGGATCGTCGAGGTCGGCCTCCAGCAACGCCGAGCAGCGCGCGATGCGTTGGCGGACGGTGTTGCGGTGGACGGCCAGAGCCACCGCCGTCCGGTCCCAACTGCCGTGCAGGGAGAGCCAGGCGCGCAGGGTCTCGGTCAGCGCGGGCGTCCCGGCGAGGGGCGCGAGAAGGGCCAGGGCGTGGGCCTCGGCGTCGCCCGCCGGGAGGAGATCGGCGAGCGCGGGGCGGTCGCCGTGCCGGACCAGGGCGGTGCGGGTCGCGCGGGCGCGGGCCAGCGCGCGGGCCGCCTGGGTGTCGGCCGCCGGCCACGCGTCCGGGCCGGCGGGTGCGCTGACGCCGCAGGTCCAGCCCGACTGCTCGGCGGGCGCGCGGTCACCGGGGACGAGGACGCGGACGACGTCGCCGTCCACGTCGACCAGCGCGGAGCCGAGGGCCGCCCCGAGCGCGGTGGCGGTGACGGCGTCGGGGGCGGGCCCTTCCCCGGTGCGGCACGCGTGCACGACGGTCCACCGCTCGCCGCCGAGGAGTGGCGCCACCGCCTCGGGCGCGGCACCGAGCAGCAGCCGAACCAGCGCCGCCGACCGGGCCGCACCGCTGCCGCTCTGGTGTTCCCCGGTCAGGAGCGAGAGCAGCACGGACGCGACGGAGGCGATCGTGTGGTCACCGGGGTCGCGGCGCGGCGCGGCGATCCCGAGCACGAAGCCCTGACCGCTGCCGAGGGCGTAGGCGGCGAGATGGACGCCCTCGACGGTGTCGGTGGCGGAAGAAGGCCTGGGTGAAGGGGCCCCCGCCCCTTGATCCGGGCGGACGACGCCGGCCAGCTCGGAGAGGGCGACCTCGGGGGGCGTCACGGTGAGACGGGCGTCGGTGGAACCGGGCCCCCCGGCGGCGGGCGGGTTGACGCGGGTGCTTGCGGGGGTGCCGGCGGAGGCGCTCGCCGGTGGGTCGTCGCGGGTGCCGGCGGCCGTACCCGCCCGGGTGGCCTCGCCGGTGCCGGTGGCGCTGCCTGCCGAGGTCGCCGTCGGGGCCGCGGAGGCGTCCCCCGAGGCACCCCGCCCGGAGGCGCTCCCAGCCGTCGAGGCGTCCGGGATCCTGCCGGTCCGGGCCAGTTCCGTGCCCTCCGGGCCGTACAGGACCGCGAGGCCGCCCACCCGCTGGGCGAGCTGCCGGAGCACGGCCGGGACGGGATCGGGGCGGGCCGCCGCTGCCGCGAGGCTCTGCTGGGCCTCGGTCACCCGCCGCAGCTCGGCCAGCCGGGCCTGCGCCATGAGCTGCCACACGGCGCGGGCGACGCCGGAGAACGTCGTGCGGGGCGGCACCTCCAGCAGCGGCAGGCCGTGGGCGTCGCAGGCCGCGACCAGCGCGGGTGGCACCTGGTCGTGCACCGGGGCCAGTCCGAAGCCGAGGGCCGCCCCGCCCGCCGCGACGATGCGGGACACATAGTCGTCGAAGTACCCCCGCAGGCTTCCGGCGTCCCCCGCACGCGGGGTGCCGTCCGGGCCCTCGGCCGGCTCCGGGACGTGGACCCCGGCGGTGAGCAGCAGCTCGCCGCCCAGCAGGTAGGGATAGGGGTCGGCCATCTCCGAGGTGTGCGCCCAGCGGATCACGGTGCCGGGCGCGGCGGGACCGGCGATCTGCCGCAGGCCCAGGTCCTCGCGGGCGAGGAGCGCCGACAGCGGAACCGGGGGAGTCGGCGGTACGGCCGGAGCGGACGCGGTGGACGCGGCAGGTGGGACGGACGGGGCTGTCGGGGACTGTGGGTCCGGCACGGTGGACGGTTCCTCCATCCTGCTCGGCTCGAATGGATGAAACGTACACTTCGCAGTCGCTTTCCGGCCACCTAGTGTCGGTCCCGACCGGCAGCCGCGGGTACGGGCGGATGTCCCCGCGATCAGTTGCCGGCTCCCCACACCACCGCACGACACGCCACCCAGTGCCCGGAGGAGACCCATGGCCGTCGACTACACAGTGATCGTCGTCTATCTGGCCGGCATGCTGGCCATGGGCTGGTGGGGCATGCGCCGCGCCAAGTCCAAGAGCGAGTTCCTGGTCGCCGGGCGGCGCCTCGGGCCCGCCATGTACTCCGGCACCATGGCCGCCATCGTCCTCGGCGGCGCGTCCACCATCGGCGGCGTCGGCCTCGGCTACCAGTACGGCCTCTCCGGAGCCTGGATGGTCTTCACCATCGGACTCGGCCTGCTCGCCCTCAGCGTCTTCTTCTCGGCGCGCATCGCCCGCCTGAAGGTCTACACCGTCTCCGAGATGCTCGACCTGCGCTACGGCGGCCGGGCCGGCCTCATCTCCGGGGTCGTCATGTGGGCGTACACCCTGATGCTGGCGGTCACCTCGACCATCGCGTACGCCACGATCTTCGACGTCCTCTTCGACATGAACCGGACGCTCGCGATCATCATCGGCGGGTCGATCGTCGTCGCCTACTCGACCCTCGGCGGCATGTGGTCGATCACCCTCACCGACATGGTGCAGTTCGTCGTCAAGACCATCGGCGTGCTGCTCCTGCTGCTGCCCATCGCCGTCATCAAGGCCGGCGGGTTCAGCGAGATGAAGGCCAAGCTGCCCACCGAGTACTTCGACCCGCTGGGCATCGGCGGCGAGACGATCTTCACCTACGTCCTCATCTACACGTTCGGCATGCTGATCGGGCAGGACATCTGGCAGCGCGTGTTCACCGCGCGCGGCGACAGGACGGCCAAGTGGGGCGGCACCGTCGCCGGCACCTACTGCCTGGTCTACGCCGTCGCCGGCGCCGTCATCGGCACCGCGGCCAAGGTGATGTACCCGAAGCTGCCCAGCGCCGACACCGCCTTCGCGACCATCGTCAAGGACGAACTCCCCGTCGGTGTGCGCGGCCTGGTGCTCGCCGCCGCGCTCGCCGCCGTGATGTCCACCTCCTCCGGCGCGCTCATCGCCTGCGCCACCGTCGCCAACAACGACATCTGGTCGCGGCTGCGCGGTGCCGTGAAGCCCGGCGCCGCCGAACACGACGAGGTCAAGGGCAACCGCGTCTTCATCCTGATCATGGGCGTCGCGGCGATCGGCACGGCGATCGCGCTCAACAACGTCGTCGAGGCGCTCACGGTCGCGTACAACCTGCTCGTGGCCGGACTGCTCGTGCCGATCCTCGGCGGACTGCTGTGGAAGCGCGGCACGGCGCAGGGCGCCCTCGCCTCCGTCGTGGTGGGCGGTCTCGCCGTCGTCGGCCTGATGGCCGGGTACGGCATCCTCGCCAACGAGCCCGTCTACTACGGGCTGCTCCTCTCCCTGGCCGCCTACGTGATCGTCTCGCTGGCCACGCCCGCGACCGACGCGGCGGTGCTGGCCGTCTGGCGCGAGCGGCTGGCCGGCCGCACCGCCGAACCCTTGTCCGAACCGGTCCCGGTTCACCAGTAGAGTCGCACTAGTTGTACTTAGTTGTACATACGCGACGAAGCGTAGGAAAGAAGGCATCACCCCATGAGCAACGAGACGCCCCGCGGCCCCGTCGACTCGTCCCGCGTCCCGCGGTACGCCGGCCCCGCGACCTTCGCCCGGCTGCCCCGCCTCGACGAGGTCGGCACCGCCGACGTCGCCGTGGTCGGTGTGCCGTTCGACTCCGGCGTCTCGTACCGGCCGGGCGCCCGCTTCGGCGGCAACGCCATCCGCGAGGCGTCCCGGCTGCTCCGCCCCTACAACCCGGCCCAGGACGCCTCGCCGTTCGCCCTCGCCCAGGTCGCCGACGCCGGTGACATCGCGGCGAACCCGTTCAACATCAACGAGGCCGTCGAGACGGTCGAGGCCGCCGCCGACGAACTGCTCGGCACCGGCGCCCGGCTGATGACCCTGGGCGGCGACCACACCATCGCGCTGCCCCTGCTGCGCTCCGTGGCCAAGAAGCACGGCCCGGTCGCGCTGCTCCACTTCGACGCGCACCTCGACACCTGGGACACGTACTTCGGCGCCGAGTACACCCACGGCACCCCGTTCCGCCGTGCCGTCGAGGAGGGCATCCTCGACACCGAGGCGCTCTCGCACGTCGGCACGCGCGGCCCGCTGTACGGCAAGCAGGACCTCACCGACGACGAGAAGATGGGCTTCGGCATCGTCACCTCGGCGGACATCTACCGCCGCGGCGCCGACGAGGTCGCCGACCAGCTCCGTCAGCGCATCGGCGACCGCCCGCTCTACATCTCCATCGACATCGACTGCCTCGACCCGGCGCACGCCCCCGGCACCGGCACCCCCGAGGCGGGCGGCATGACCTCCCGCGAACTCCTGGAGATCCTGCGCGGACTCTCGTCCTGCAACCTGGTCTCCGCCGACGTCGTCGAGGTCGCCCCGGCCTACGACCACGCGGAGATCACCGCCGTGGCGGCGTCCCACACCGCCTACGAACTGACCACCATCATGTCCCGCCAGATCGCGGAGGCCCGGAACAAGTGACCCACGACCACGACCTGGTGCTCCGTCCGACGGCGGCGCAGACGGAGGCCGCGCTCAACCCGCCCCCCGGCCGCAACGGCGGAGACCTGGTCGTGGAGACCCTCTCCGGTCTCGGTGCGACGACCGTCTTCGGGCTGCCCGGCCAGCACGCGCTCGGCATGTTCGACGCGCTGCGCCGCTCCTCCCTCCAGTACGTCGGACTGCGCGTCGAGAACAACGCCGGGTTCGCGGCGGACGCCTACGGCCGGGTCACCGGCGAGGCCGCGCCGCTGCTGCTGTCCACCGGCCCCGGCGCGCTGACCTCGCTGGCCGCCCTCCAGGAGGCACGGGCCGCCTCGGCGCCGGTGCTCGCCATCAGCAGCCAGATCCCCACCGCGGGCCTGGGCGGCGGACGCCACGGCTATCTGCACGAACTCCCCGACCAGCAGGCCTCGTTCCGGGGCGTGGTCAAGTCGGTCCACACGGTCCGTACGCCGTCGCAGATCCCCTCCGCGATCGCCGCGGCCTGGGAGTCGGCGCTCACGGCCCCGCACGGACCGGTGTGGGTGGAGATCCCGCAGGACGTCCTCCTCGCCGAGACCTCCCTGCCCGTGGTGACCGCGATGGACGCCACCCCCGAGGACGTCGTCCCGCGCCCCGAACTCACCGCGCTGGCTGCCCATCTGCTCTCCACGGCCGAGCGCCCCGCGATCATCGCGGGCGGCGGTGTCGTGCGTGCCGACGCCTCCGGCAAACTGCGCCTGCTCGCCGAGAGGCTGAACGCGCCGGTCGTCACCACCTTCGGCGGCAAGGGCGCCTTCCCCTGGGAGCACCCGCTGTCGCTCCAGTCCTGGCTGGAGGACCGGCACACGACCGACTTCCTGGAGGACGCCGACGTCCTGCTCGTGGTGGGTTCCGGACTCGGTGAACTCTCCTCGAACTACCACACGTTCAAGCCCCGCGGCCGGGTGATCCAGATCGAGGCCGACCTCGGCAAGCTGGAGTCCAACCACCCGGCGCTCGGCATCCACGCGGACGCCCGCCTCGCGCTCTCCGCGCTCCTGGAGACGGTGGAGGAACGCCCCGACGCGTCGGCGGCGGACCGGGTGACCTCGGTGCTCGCCCAGGTCGCGGACCGTATCGCCGGTCAGGAACTCACCCTGGAGCAGGACGTGCTGGCGGCCGTGCGCCGCGCCCTGCCGGCCACCTCGCCGTCCTTCTGGGACATGACGATCCTGGCCTACTGGGCCTGGTCGGCCTTCGACCCGCGCGGCACCAACACCATGCACTCCGCCCAGGGCGCCGGCGGTCTCGGCTACGGCTTCCCGGCGGCGCTCGGCGCGGCCGCCGCCGACCCCTCCCGCCCGGTCCTCGCGGTGTCCGGCGACGGCGGCGCGCTGTACTCCATCGCCGAGCTGGCGACGGCGAAGCAGTACGGCCTGCCCGTCACCTGGCTCATCGTCGACGACGGCGGCTACGGCATCCTGCGCGAGTACATGACGGACGCGTTCGGCCAGGCGACCGCCACCGAGCTGTCCCGCCCCGACTACGTGGCCCTCGCCGAGTCGTTCGGCGTGCCGGGCACCCTCACCGGCCCCGAGACGCTGGAGGCGGACCTGGCCGAGGCGCTGGCCGCCCCCGGCCCCTCGGTCGTCGTGCTGCCCGCCGTGCTGCGCATGTTCGCGCCGACGCACCTGGACTGACCGGGCCGGACGCGGCGGCGGAAACGCGGGAGCGCCGGGGAGTGTGCGAGACACTCCCCGGCGCTCCGCCGTACGGCCGGACTCGGTGAGGGCTCAGCGAAGCGACGAGCCGAACAGTGCCTTCACGTCGGGCGCCGCGATGGTCTTCGGGCCGAACGCGAGGGCGGACGTGGTGGTCAGGCCGGTCGTCGTGCCGCGCAGCACCCAGACCGCGCCGGCCGAGGCGTTCTCTGCGGTGGAGGAGGCGGCGAGGTCGCGCCGGCCGTTGCCGTCGACGTCCAGCAGCGCGGTGGCCACGCCGAACCGGTCGTCGGTCTCGGCGACGCCGGGCATGCCGGCGGTGTCCTGGTGGAAGACCTGGGTGCCCGCGCCGGTCACGCCGGAGGCGCCGCCGTGCACGAGGGCGACCGAACCGGCGTCGGCCACACCGGCGACGTCCTCGCCGGCGATGCCGAGCGCGATGTCCGCGTAGCCGTCACCGGTGACGTCGGCGACGGAGACGGCGGAGCCGAGCTCGTCGCCCTCCTCCTGGACGCCGGGGAAGCCGGCCAGGTCCTGGTCGAAGGTCTGCACGTGGTCGGTGAGTCCGGCGGAGGAACCGTAGGCGATCCGCACCTTGTCGTTCCAGCCGTCGGCGCCGACGACGACGTCGTCGAAGCCGTCGCCGTTCACGTCGCCGACACCGGTCCCCGACGCGGTCCGGCTCACGCCGTCACCGGGGGCGTCGGTGCGCTTGAAGCCCGTCGGGCTGCCGTACAACAGCCGGTTGCCCCACGTCCCGTCCCCGGTGTAGTACCACTGCACGATGTCGTCCCGGCCGTCGCCGTTGACGTCGCCGACCTGGCCGGAGACGACGGGACCGGTGATCGAGTCGCCGTCCTCCTCGCAGCCGCCGCCGGTGGCGCAGGTGGCGTCGTCCTCGTCGTAGCCCCACCAGGCGGACTTGTCGAGGATGTTCAGGACGGCGGCCGGCTTGCCGGCGCGGGAGACCGGGCCCTTCCACAGGGCGGCCGGGGCGCCCGCGGGGTCGTCCCCGCCGACGGACTGCGCGGAGAACAGAGCGAGGTCCGTGGTGCCGTCGCCGTCGAAGTCACCGGCCTCGGGCGCGGCGCCGTACCCGGCGATGGCGGTGCCCCCGGTGAGCCCGGAGGCGGAGCCCCACAGGACGACCGAGCCCGTCGTGCCGCCGGCGATCACCAGGTCGGTGTAGCCGTCCTTGTCCAGGTCGCCCTTGGTGAAGGCCGAGCCGAAGCGCTGGCTCGCGGTGGCGGAGCCGGGCACGCCCGTGGTGGAACGGCTGACGATCTGCTTCTTCGCGGTGGACAGGCCGCTCGCGGAGCCGTACATGATCGCCACGTACCCGGCCTTGGCCTTGCTCGACACGGTGGCGTCCGGCGCTCCGACGACCAGGTCCGCGTAGCCGTCCTTGTTGAAGTCGTCCTGGACGGCCGCCGATCCGGTGGCCGCCTGGGCGGTCGCGCCGGTGAGGGCCCAGGCGCCGGCTCCCCCGGCCAGCAGGGCGGCGGCGGCCAGCGGCGCGGTCAGCCGCGTGGAGCGGTCGCGGCGTCGTGCTCGGGACATCAGGTGCTGCCTTTCGTCGTCTTCCGGACGCGGTGGTCCGACGCGTCCACGGAGTGCGACTCGGGCGGGGGGTCACTGGTTGTACATCCTGAGGCCATTCATTTGTCACCATCCGGTGACAGCGGTGCGCGCGGGCCGCCTGAACTCCCGTGATCACTGGGGGAGTTCAGGCGACTACGGCGACCGTCGGGGCTACCAGATCGCTTCGACCCACTCGGGGTGGTCGATGAACGGGTTGCGGTTGTGCTGGTAGGTGTCGTAGATGACCTGGTTGCGCTTCTCCTCGAAGGCGCTCGGCGGGTCCTGCTCGTTCCACTGCTTCAGCACGGACAGCTTGCCGATGTAGGGGGCGCTGCCGTTGTTCACCTTCTCGTCGGGCTCCAGGTCGGCGAACCCGTCGCCGCCGTCGTAGCGCACGGCCATGTAGAGGATCATGCGGGCCACGTCGCCCTTGTCCGCGGCGCGCGGCTCGAAGGAGTCGGAGTCCACGCGACTGCCGCCGCCGTTGGTCACCGTGCTGCCGCCGTTGTCGAAGTCCAGGTTGCCGCGGATGCCGTTGACCTGGACGTCCGCCGGGCGCAGGTGGTGCAGGTCCGTGCCGGGTCCGGTCACCTCGCCGAAGTCGCCGTGCGACTTGGCCCAGGTGTGCTCACGGTTCCAGTCGCCGACGTCGCCGCCGTTGAGGGTCTTGCTGCGGGAGACGCCGCTGTACAGCAGGATCACGTTGCTGCTGTTGTTCGGGTCCTGGTCGGTGACCTTCAGCGCGTTCCAGACCGCGGAGTACGAGATCTTGCTCTGGCTGCTGATGATCGTGTGCAGCGAGGACTTGAGGCTCGTGCCGGTCTTGCCGACCGCGTTCTTGTAGTACGTGCTGTCGTACGAGGTGTTCGTCGCGCTCGCGGGGGACGCGGTCACGGTCGGGAGGGTGAGTCCGACGAGTACCGCGGACGTCGTCAGCGCCAGGGTCTTCCAGCGCCGTATGTGCGTGGCGGGCATGGGGGTGTCCGTTCTACGCGGGTTGAATGGAGCGGATAACCGGGAGCGTGACATGGACATGCGGTGCATGGGGTTAAGGAGAGGTGTCGGTTCTGTGTCGGGATTCAACAAACTGTGCGGCGTGCACGGGAGTTGACGCGCCGGCGGCCCCCGGCCGGGAGGGGGGCTCCGCCGGGGGGCCTCCCCGCCCGTCCCGTCCCGCCCCCGCCGACCGCCCTCCCGGACGCGCGGCTCCCGTCGTCAGAGCACCCGCACGACTGTGGTCAGAACACCTGTACAACTATCGGGCGCCTCGGCGAGTCATCTGGGGCGAGCGCGCCGGGGGTGCGCTCGTATCGGTCCAAGGGGATGGGAAGCCTCCATGACTCACCGGATATCCCGGGGTGCCCGTGTGCTCGCAGCGAGCCTGGGCGCCGGGGTGATCGTGCCGTTCGCGGTCGCCGCGGCTCCCGCCGCCGCCGCACCGGCGCCCACCGTCGGCTGTACGTCGGGCAAGGCCGGTCTGGCCGCCAAACTGCAGAAGGACATCACCGCCGCGCTCGCGGGCCGCAGGGGCACTGTCGCGGTCGGTCTCTACGACCGGAGCACCAGGACCACCTGCACGCTGCGGAGCACGTCCGCCTTCGACTCGGCGAGCGTCGTGAAGGTCACGGTCCTCGCCACGCTGCTGTGGGACGCCAAGAAGCACAACCGCTACCTGACGTCCCGCGAGACGAGTCTCGCCACCGCGATGATCACCCAGTCCGACAACACCGCGACCAGCACCCTGTGGAAGCAGCTCGGCACGACCAAGGTGAAGGGCTTCCTCGCCGCGGCCGGGATGACCGGGACCAAGCCGGGCGCGGACGGCTACTGGGGCCTCACCCAGATCACGGTCCGCGACGAACAGAAGCTGCTCGCCCTGCTCACCGCCAAGAACTCCGTGCTGAGCGACAACGCGCGCGCCTACGTCCTGAAGCTGATGGGCAAGGTCGTCTCGTCGCAGCGCTGGGGCACCCCGGCCGGGGCGCCCTCGTCGGTCGCGGTGCACGTGAAGAACGGCTGGCTCTCGCGCGCCACGAACGGCTGGCGGGTGCACAGCGTCGGCACCTTCGACGGCGGCGGCCACGACTACACGATCACGGTGCTCACCCAGGGCAACAGCACCATGGACTACGGCGTCGCCACCATCCAGGGCGTCGCCCGGGCCATCCACAAGGACCTCGTCCCGGTCACCGTCAGTGCCCACCGGTACACGCCGACGGCGATGCCGCGGGAGGCCTTCCCGGCCGTCCCCGCGCGCTGATCGCGAGGTCGTCCCCCGCGCCCGCCCGTCCGGCCTCCGCGCCGGGCGGGCGGAGGATTGTTGCGGAGGGATGAAATCCGCTTCACTCGGTGTTGGTGCCTCCGGCGGAGTGAGATCTACGGAAGGTATCGGCGTGGCGACGGAACGGGGATGGGCACGGCGACTCGCCGGGTACGCGTGGCGGTACCCGAAGGACGTGGTGCTCGCACTCGGGTCGTCCCTGGGCGGCATGGCCCTGATGGCCGTGGTCCCGCTGATCACCAAGGTGATCATCGACGACGTGATCGGCGACCACAGCCGCGGCATGGCCCCCTGGGCGGGCGCGCTGATCGGTGCCGCCGTCCTCGTCTACGCCTTCACCTTCGTCCGCCGCTACTACGGCGGCCGGCTCGCCCTCGACGTCCAGCACGACCTCCGTACCGACATGTACCGGACGATCACGCGCCTGGACGGGCGGCGGCAGGACGAGCTGTCCACCGGACAGGTCGTGGGCCGCGCGACCAGCGACCTCCAGCTGATCCAGGGCCTGCTCTTCATGCTCCCGATGACCATCGGGAACGTGCTGCTCTTCCTGATCTCCCTCGGGATCATGGCCTCGCTCTCCCTGCCGCTGACCCTGGTCGCGCTGGCCGTCGCCCCGGCCCTGTGGGTCGTCGCCAAGCGCAGCCGCTCCAAGCTGCACCCGGCCACCTGGTACGCGCAGGCCCAGGCCGCCGCCGTGGCGGGCGTCGTCGACGGCTCCGTCAGCGGCGTCCGCGTGGTCAAGGGCTTCGGCCAGGAGGAGCAGGAGACCGGCAAGCTGCGCGAGGTCGGCCGGCGCCTCTTCGCGGGACGCCTGCGCACCATCCGGCTGAACGCCAAGTACACCCCGGCCCTCCAGGCCGTGCCCGCGCTCGGCCAGGTCGCGATGCTCGCCGTCGGCGGCTGGCTGGCGGTGCGCGGCCAGATCACCCTCGGCACCTTCGTCGCCTTCTCCACCTACCTCGCGCAGCTCGTCGGACCGGTGCGGATGCTCGCGGTCGTACTGACCGTCGGACAGCAGGCCCGCGCGGGCGCCGAGCGGGTCCTCGAACTCATCGACACCCGGCCGTCGATCAAGGACGGCACCAAGGACCTGCCCGCGGACGCGCCCGCCACCGTGGAGTTCGACGACGTGTCGTTCGGCTACGAGGAGGGCCGGCCGGTCCTCGACGGCCTGAGCTTCGAGATCCGCGCCGGCGAGACCCTCGCGGTCGTCGGCACCTCCGGCTCCGGCAAGTCGACGGTCTCGCTGCTGATGCCCCGCTTCTACGACGTGAGCCACGGCGCCGTCCTCGTCGGCGGGCACGACGTCCGCGAGCTGACCACCGAGTCGCTGCGCGCCGCGATCGGACTCGTCCCCGAGGACTCCTTCCTCTTCTCCGACACCGTCCGCGCCAACATCGCCTACGGCCGCCCCGACGCCACCCAGGACGAGATCGAGACCGCGGCCCGCGCCGCCCAGGCGCACCGCTTCATCGCGGAACTGCCCGCCGGCTACGACACCACCGTCGGCGAGCACGGCCTCACCCTCTCCGGCGGCCAGCGCCAGCGCGTCGCGCTCGCCCGCGCGATCCTCACCGACCCCCGGCTGCTCGTCCTCGACGACGCCACCTCCGCCGTGGACGCCCGGGTCGAGCACGAGATCCACGAGGCGCTGAGCCACGTCATGGAGGGCCGCACCACCCTGCTGATCGCCCACCGCCGCTCCACCCTGAACCTCGCCGACCGCATCGCCGTCCTCGACGGCGGCCGGCTCGCCGACATCGGCACCCACGAGGAACTCCAGGCCCGCTCCGCGCTCTACCGCCGGCTGCTCACCGACCCGGACGAACTGGGCGGCGTCTCCCCGGGCCACGCGCGGCCCGCCACGCCCCGCGAGGACACCTCCGTACGCGACGAACTGGACGCCGAGTTCGACGCCGAGCGCGGGGTGACACCGCGCCTGTGGACGGGCGACCGCGAACCCCGCGACACCGCGCTCGACGGGATGCCCGCCACCCCCGGACTCCTCGCCCAGGTCGAGGCGCTGCCCCCGGCCACCGACGTGCCGGACGTCGACGAGGCCCAGGCGGTCCGGGCCGAGGACTCCTACGGACTGCGCCGGCTGCTCCGCGGCTTCGGCGCCCCGCTGCTCGTCAGCCTCGCGCTGGTCGCCGTCGACGCGGTGATGACCCTGCTGCTGCCCGTGCTGATCCGGCACGGCATCGACCAGGGCGTCACCCGCGTCGCGCTCGGCGCGGTGTGGGCGGCCGCCGCCCTCGGCCTGGTCACCGTGCTCGTCCAGTGGGCGGCGCAGATCGGTGAGACCCGGATGACGGGCCGCACCGGCGAACGGGTCCTCTACGCGCTGCGCCTGAAGATCTTCGCCCAGCTCCAACGCCTCGGCCTCGACTACTACGAGCGGGAGCTGACCGGCCGGATCATGACCCGGATGACGACCGACGTCGACGCCCTGTCGACGTTCCTGCAGACCGGCCTGGTCACGGCCTTCGTCGCCGTCGTCACCTTCTTCGGCATCATGGGCGCCCTCCTGGTCATCGACGTCCAGCTGGCCGTGGTCGTCTTCGTGACCCTCCCGCCGCTCGTCATCGGCACGTTCTTCTTCCGCCGTGCGAGCGTCAAGGCCTACGAACTGGCCCGTGAGCGCGTCTCGCTCGTCAACGCCGACCTCCAGGAGTCGGTGTCCGGCCTGCGGATCCTCCAGGCGTTCCGGCGCGAGGACGCGAGCGGAGCGCGGTTCACCGAGGCCAGCGACAGCTACCGCAGCGCGCGCATCCGCGGACAGTGGCTGATCTCCGTCTACTTCCCCTTCGTCCAGCTGCTGTCCTCGGTGGCCGCCGCGGCCGTGCTGATCATGGGCGCCCACCGGATCGACGCCGGCACCCTGTCCACCGGCGCCCTGGTCGCCTACCTCCTCTACATCGACCTGTTCTTCGCGCCCGTGCAGCAGCTCTCGCAGGTCTTCGACGGCTACCAGCAGGCCACCGTCTCGCTGGGCCGCATCCAGGAACTGCTCCAGGAGCCGACCTCGACGAAGACCGCCGACGAACCCCTCGACGTGCTGTCGCTGCGCGGCGAGATCGCGTTCGAGGACGTCGACTTCGCCTACGGGCCCGCAGGCGAGGCCGAGGAGGCGCTCAGCGCGGTGTCGCTGCGCATCCCGGCCGGCCAGACCGTCGCCTTCGTCGGCGAGACCGGCGCGGGCAAGTCGACCCTGGTGAAGCTCGTCGCCCGCTTCTACGACCCGACCGGCGGGCGGGTCACCGTCGACGGCACGGACCTGCGCGCCCTCGACATCACCTCCTACCGCCACCGCCTCGGGGTCGTCCCCCAGGAGGCCTACCTCTTCCAGGGAACCGTCCGCGACGCCATCGCCTACGGCCGTCCCGACGCCGGTGACGCCGAGGTGGAGGCCGCCGCCCGCGCGGTCGGCGCCCACGACATGATCGCCACACTGGAGGGCGGCTACCTCCACGAGGTCGCCGAGCGCGGACGCAACCTCTCCGCCGGCCAGCGCCAGCTGATCGCGCTGGCCCGCGCGGAGCTGGTCGACCCGGACGTGCTGCTCCTGGACGAGGCGACCGCCGCGCTGGACCTCGCCTCCGAGGCACTGGTCAACCAGGCCACCGACCGGCTCGCGGGCCGCCGTACGACGCTGGTCGTCGCCCACCGGCTGACCACGGCCGCCCGCGCCGACCGGGTCGTGCTGATGGACCACGGCCGCGTCGCCGAGGACGGCACCCACGACGAACTGCTGCGCCAGGACGGCCGGTACGCCGCGCTGTGGCGGACCTTCGTCGGCGACCCGGAGCCGGAGGAGCCGGTCGGCTCCACCGCCTGACACCGGAGATCCTGCGGCGCGGCGGACGGGGAACGGGAGTCCCCGCCGCCGCGCGCAACCGTCCGACGTACGTTCTGCGTCCGTACACCCGTACGCTGTCTGCGGCGGAAGGGGCGAGAGTGGACCGTGGTGCGATACGTCGACGGCTGGCGGTCGGCGTGGCCGTGCTGGCCGCGTCCGCGGTGCTCGCGCTCGTGAGCCCGGGCAGTGCCCAGGCCGCCTCCAGCTCCTGCTCGGGCCGCAAGGTCCGCACCCTGTCCTTCTCGACGGGCTCCGTGCGGATCTACCGCCACGGCGACTACGTGTGCGCCGTGACCGTCCCCAAGAAGCCGGGCGCCCGCAGGTGGATGTCCGTCAGCGTGCAGGCCCGCGGCGGCCGCCCGGTGGTCGACTCCGGGCACTTCACCCGTCGCGCGGGGCCGGTGACCGTCCACGCGGGCCACCGCTGCGTCCTGTTCAGGGGATCGGTCGGCTCGGGTTCGGTGAACTCCGGTTGGATCCTCTGCTGAGCGGTCGCGGGCCCGCCCGGCATTTCCGGCCGCATCACAACAAGCTCACAGGCTTCGCCCAAGGACCCCTGGTGTCACGGGAGTTGCTCCGCTAGGTTCCGGCGGACATCTGCCACATCCCAGGGAGGGTGCATGCGCAAGGCGCTCAGATGGCTGCTGGCGCTCACGGTGCTCATAGGCACACTGAGCACGGCCGGGGCCGCCACCGCGGCCCCGCCGGAGGCCCACGGCACCACCACCGGCACCACCGGCAGGGCGGGCGAGGACATCCTGGACCGCCTCCTCGCGATCCCGGGCATGAGCCTCGTCGAGGAGAAGCCCTACACGGGCTACCGGTTCTTCGTCCTGAACTACACCCAGCCGGTCGACCACCGACACCCGTCCAAGGGCACGTTCCAGCAGCGCATCACCGTGCTGCACAAGGACACCGAACGCCCGACGGTCTTCTACACCGGCGGCTACAACGTCTCCACCACACCGAGCCGCCGCGAGCCGACCCAGATCGTGGACGGCAACCAGGTCTCCCTGGAGTACCGCTACTTCACGCCGTCCCGGCCGGCCCCGGCCGACTGGTCCAAGCTCGACATCTGGCAGGCGGCCAGCGACCAGCACCGCGTCTTCCGGGCCCTCAAGCCGATCTACCACAAGAAGTGGATCGCCACCGGCGGCTCGAAGGGCGGCATGACCGCCACGTACTTCGAGCGCTTCTACCCGCGCGACATGGACGGTGTCGTCGCCTACGTCGCGCCCAACGACGTCGTCAACGACGAGGACTCGGCGTACGACCGCTTCTTCACGCAGGTCGGCACCAAGGAGTGCCGCGACCGGCTGAACGCCGTGCAGCGCGAGGCCCTCGTGCGCCGGGAGCCGCTGGAGAGGAAGTACGCGGCCTACGCCGCCGACAACGGCTACACCTTCACCACCGTCGGCAGCCTCGACAAGGCGTATGAGGCCGTCGTGCTCGACTACGTGTGGGGCTTCTGGCAGTACAGCCTGCTCGCCGACTGCGACACGATCCCGGCGAACGCCGCCTCCGCCACCGACGACGAGATCTGGGACTCCGTCGACACGATCTCCGGCTTCTCCTTCTACACCGACCAGGGCCTGGAGCCGTACACGCCGTACTACTACCAGGCGGGCACCCAGCTCGGCGCGCCGACGATCCACTTCCCGTACATCGAGAAGAAGTACGTCCACTACGGCTACCAGCCGCCGCGGAACTTCGTGCCGCGTTCCATCCCCATGAGGTTCCAGGCGTCCGCGATGCGTGACGTGGACAGCTGGGTCCGCCACCACGCGCACCACATGCTGTTCGTGTACGGCCAGAACGACCCGTGGGGCGCCGAGCGCTTCCGCGTCGGCTCCGGTGCGCGCGACGCGTACGTCTTCACGGCCCCCGGCATGAACCACGGCGCGAACGTCGCCGGTCTCGCCGCCGACCAGAAGGCGCTCGCCACCGCCCGCATCCTCCAGTGGGCGGGCGTCGCTCCGGCGGCGGTCGCGGCGGACCCGTCGGCGGCCCGGCCCCTCGCGCCGTACGACGCGAAGCTGGACCGGCGTGACGTCGAACGGGAGATGACGCTGCGCCCGTGAGTCCCCGGCTGCGCCCGCTCCCCTCACACGGGGCGGGCGCAGCCCACCGGCTTCGCGCCGCCGAGCTGCACGTAGAGCGCCGTGACGGACGGGCACGCGGAGCGGGCGGTCACCGCCGACGTCACCTGGTACTCCGGGGGCTTCTCGCCCGTGCCGTCGCACGCCGTCTCGCGGACCTCGCCGCGGCCCGCACCGTAGACGCAGTCCCCGACGATCGTACGGGGGCCTCCGCCGCCTCCCGGGTCGCCGGGGTGCGGGGGTTCGAGTCTGCGCATGCAGGCGTAGCCCTGGGGGACGGTGCCGTCGCCGTCCTCGTCGGAGGCCGGCCTGCTCTCGCTGATGTGCAGGACGAAGTCGGTGGTCGCCGGGCAGGCGGGGCCGTCCGCGACCTTGCCGTCGTGGCGAGCGGTCACCCGGGCGGCGGCCCGTTCGCTGGAGCAGGGCACCTCGGTGAAGCTGGTCGTGCCGAACGAACTGCACTCGCCACGGGCGAGGAAGACCGTTCCGTAGCCGGAGACGCGGGTCGACGCCGGGGACGGGAGGGGCTCGGCGGCTCCCGCCCCGGACCACCGGTCGCACCCCGCGAGGGCGGCCGTGACCAGCAGCAGAGCGGCCGTCCCGCCCGCGGAACGCCGGAACACCGAGCTGGCTCGCATGGCTTACCCCCGTACCCCCGCCCAGCGTGGCCCGCCGAGGCGGGCACACGCCAGACATCCGGGTCCCTTTGGCTCACTTGGGGGTGGGCCGCCGGGTGGGCTGCGTACGGCTAGTACGTCAGGCCGTGCCCGATCGGATACAGCACCTGCGTCGGGTCGTCCGCCCGCTGCACGGCCACCGGGAGGGTGCCGCGCGGCTCCGCCCGGCCGGCGATCACCCGGGCGGCGGCGCGCACTTCGACGTCGATCCAGGAGTAGGCGGCCACGCAGGCGCCGACCCCCGGGAGCTGGGCGACGTCGTACGGGTTGCGGACGGAGACGGCGACCACGGGCACGCCCGTGGCGACGAGCCGTTCGACGAGGGTCTTCTGGGACCCGGTCGCCGTGACGTTGTACGTCGCGACGACCACGACGTCCGCGCCGCCCGCCGCCGTGACGGCCTCGGTGATCTTCGCCGCCGTCGGTGCCGTGCCCGTGGACAGGGCGGTCGCGGTGAAGCCCAGTTCGGTCAGGGCGCCGGCGAGCACGGTGGTGGGCGGCCCGTCGGAGAGGGAGGGGGAGGCCGGGTCGGCGCCCACCACGAGCACCTTCGGGGTGCGCCGCCGGGACAGCGGGAGCAGCTTCTCCTTGTTGACCAGCAGGGTCGTGGTCCGCTCCGCGATCCGGTCGGCCTCCCTGAGGTGGGCACGCGTGCCCACCACCCGGTCGACGGCCGCGTCCTTGACGTACGGGTCGCTCAGCAGGCCGAGCTTTGCCTTGAGGCGCAGGACGCGCAGGATCGATTCGTCGAGGCGGGCCTCGGTCAGCTCGCCGCCGCGTACCGCGTCCAGCACGGCGTTCCACGCGACGTGCAGGTCCGGCGGGTTGAGGAGCTGGTCGACACCGGCCTTCAGGGCGAGGACCGGGACGCGGTCGTCGCCGTACTTCGTCCGCACGCCCTCCATGCCGAGCGCGTCGGTCACCACCACACCGTCGTAGCCGAGTTCGCCGCGCAGGATGCCGGTGAGGATCGGGTGGGAGAGGGTGGCGGGGTCGCCGGCGTCGTCGAGGGCCGGGACCATGATGTGCGCCGTCATGATCGAGTCGATGCCGGCGCGGATCGCCGCCCGGAACGGCACCGCGTCGAGCTTCTCCCACACCTCGCGGGTGTGGGTGATGACCGGGAAGCCGAAGTGGCTGTCGACGGCGGTGTCGCCGTGCCCGGGGAAGTGCTTGGCCGTGGCCGCGACCGCCGAACTCTGGTAGCCCTTCACCTCGGCGGCGACGAGGCCCGCGACCGCGTCCGGGTCCGCGCCGAAGGAGCGGACGCCGATCACCGGGTTGGCCGGGTTGACGTTCACGTCGGCGTCCGTGGAGTAGTCCTGGCGGATGCCGATCGCGCGCAGCTCGGCGCCGCTGATGGTGCCCACCGTCCGGGCGTCGGCCCGCGAGCCGCCCGCTCCCAGCGCCATGGCGCCGGGGAACAGGGTCGCGGGCTTGCCCACGCGGGCCACTATCCCGTGCTCCTGGTCGGTGGAGATGAGCACGGGCAGCCCGCGCGGCTGGTCCAGCGAGGCGCGCTGGATGCCGTTCGACAGGTCGGCGATCTGGTGCGGGTCGCGGGTGTTGTGCGCCCAGGCGAAGTAGATGATGCCGCCGACGCGGTACTTGGCGATCAGCTCCTCGGCGGTCCTGACGCCGATCTCCGCGAGGTTGGCGTCGATGTCGGCCTGGTCGGGTGCGGTGGCCGAATGGCCGTAGACCCGCATGACGAACAGCTGGCCGACCTTCTCCTCCAGGGTCATCCGGGACACGATGGCGCGCAGCGCCTTGTCCCCGTGCGGGGCGCGGGCGTCGGCCGCGTGGGCGACGGGCCCCGTGGCGAGTGCGGCGCTGACGCCCGCCGTGGCGGCGAGAACCGTACGCCGGGAGGGTCTTGACGGTGTGTTCGGCCCGTCCGGACCGGACGGGCCTGCGGTGCTTCCCGTGCTGGAGTCGCGCACAAGCGCTCCTTCCCTCGTGAAGGAAACTTCCAAGGAGTCACGAATATCCAGGAAGTTTCTTCCAGTCAAGGGTGTGCACAGTAACGGGGGGAGGGCCGCCACCGGCGCAGTTGGAGGGGGGCGCGCCGGTGACGGCGTGCTGCCGGCCGCAGGCGGCGGAGAGGGTAAGTCAGCGATCGCAGCCAGCAGCGAGGCCGACACCGCTCTGCGGAGACTCATCCGGCAGCACGCGGTTGGGACGAAGCGGGAGGAGCCGGGGTTCCCGGAATCGGGGAGAACGCCGCAAGTCGGTACGGACGGGACGCGGGGGGCCGGTGGTCCGTCCGGCCGGGGGCCGGAGGAGCGGTGGTCCGTCCGGCCGGGTCCCGGGGAGCCGGTGGTGCGTCCTGCTCCGGGTCGGGGCTCGTGGTCCGCCGGTGGCGCGGGATCGGTGGTCCGTCCGGGCCGGGCCGCGGGCCGTGATCCGTTCGGGCGGTGGCGCCCAGGCTCGGTTCGACCGGGCCCGTTGCGCGGCGGCTGTGTTTCGTCCGGAACGGGGCGCGGGCCGGTGGCGCGGAGCTGGTGGTCCGCCCGTCCCGGGGGCGCGGACGCCGGCTCAGTTCCTCGCCGACACCGCCGGCCAGTGCGTCTGGAGCGTGCGGACCGTCTCCGCGATGGCCGGGCGGCGAGCAGCTCCCGAGCGCCACAGCGCGTACAGGCGGCGCACGGGCAGCGGGTCGAGCGGCACCTCCACGACCCCGGCGGGCAGCGGCCCGCGGCCGAGCCGGGGGATGAGGGCGACGCCGAGGCCCGCGGCGACGAGGGCGACCAGGGTCGGGTTCTCGTCGGCCTGGTGGACGATGTCCGGCTCGCAGCCCGCCGCCCGCAGCGTGCGGACCAGCCAGTCGTGGCAGACCCGACCCGGCGGCTGGCAGATCCACCGCTCGCCGCCGAGGTCCTCGCGCCGCACCGAGGACCGCCCGGCGAAGGGATGCCCGGCGGGGACGAGCAGATCGCACAGGTCCTCCCCGATCGCGGCCTGCTCCACCCCGGGCGGCGCGGGCAGCGGGGCGATGTCCCAGTCGTGCGCGATCGCCAGATCGACCGCGCCCCGGGCCACCAGATCGACGGAAAGATGCGGGTCCACCTCCGTCAGCCGGGTGTCCAGGGCCGGATGGCGGACGGCCAGATCGGCCAGCACGGCGGGCAGCAGACCCCGCGCGGCCGAGGCGAACGCGGCCACCGTCAACCGCCCCGCGGGCAGCCCCCTGCGCTCCTCCAGCTCGGTCTCGGCGCGCTCCACGATGGCCAGCAACTGCTGAGCGGTGGCGGCCAGTTGCTCTGCCTGCTCGGTGAGCCGGACACCGCGCCCCTGCCGCTCCAGCAGGACCGTCCTGGTCTCCCGCTCCAGCTTGGCGATCTGCTGCGACACCGCGGAGGGGGTGTAGCCGAGCGAGGCGGCGGCGGCACCGACCGTGCCGTGCACCGCCACGGCGTGCAGGGCGCGCAGACGCTGGAGATCGAGCATGGGGCCTCCCGGGACACGACATCGCTCGCCGCCAGCATACGTAAGCATCGCTTCATCCATTCATGCAGAGATCCGCGCTGGTGCTACACGGTGCGGTCGTCCGATGCTCGACGCATGCGCCCCGCCCACATCGCCCTCGCCGTCCTCGTCGCCGCCGTCTGGGGCGTGAACTTCACCGTCATCGAGGTCGGCCTCGACCACTTCCCACCGCTTCTCTTCTCGGCCCTGCGCTTCCTGGTGGCCGCCCTGCCCGCCGTGTTCCTCGTGGGCCGCCCCAAGGTGGCGTGGAAGTGGATCGTGGCCGTCGGACTCGCCCTCGGCGTCGCGAAGTTCGGCCTGCTGTTCATCGGCATGGACGCCGGGATGCCCGCGGGCCTGTCCTCCCTGGTGCTCCAGATCCAGGCGGTGTTCACGGCGCTCCTCGCCTTCGCCTTCCTCGGCGAACGCCCCAGCGGCGTCAGGGTGGCGGGTATGGCGGTGGCGCTCTGTGGCGTGGGCCTCGCCGCCGTCGACGAGGGCACGGCAGGACCGCTCGGAGCCTTCGCCCTGGTCATCGCGGCGGCCGCCTGCTGGGGCGTCTCCAACGTCCTCACCCGCAAGGCGTCCCCGCCCGACCCGCTCAACTTCATGGTGTGGGTGAGCACCGTGCCCGTCCTCCCGCTGCTCGGCCTCTCGCTGCTCACCGAGGGCCCCTCCCGCGACCTCGACGCGCTGCGCGCCCTGGACTGGCAGGGCGCCGGAGTCGTCGTCTACGTCGCCTGGATCACCACCGTTTTCGGCTTCGGCGCCTGGGGCTGGCTGCTGCACCGGCATCCCGCGTCCACCGTCGCCCCCTTCTCGCTGCTGGTCCCGGTCTTCGGGATGTCGTCGGCGGCCCTGTTCCTCGGCGAGTCCGTCGGCCCGCTGCGCTGGGCGTCCGCGGCCCTGCTGGTGGCCGGGGTCGCGCTGACCTCACGGACGCCCCGGACGGCCCGGACGGCGCGCACAGCGCTCTTGTCGAGCCCCGCGCCGACGGTTAGCGTCCCGACGGACAGCGCTCACCGCGCCTGCGACCCGACCGGGAAAGCGGCCCCCCGATGACCTTCGAAGCCCCCGCCTCAGCCGACCCCGTCGTCACGCTCGCCGTCGTCGGTGCCGGTGACCGGGGGACCGGTCACGCGCGCTGGGCCCTGGACCACCCCGGGCGGGCCAGGGTGGTGGCCGTCGCCGAACCCCGTGAGCCGCGGCGCCGCCGTTTCGCGGCCGCCCACGGCCTGGAGCCGGACGCCGCCGTCGGGGACTGGCGGGACCTCGCCGCGCGCGGCCGGATCGCGGACGCCGTACTGATCTGCACCCTCGACCGCGAACACCTCGAACCCGTCCTGGAGTTCGCCGCCCTCGGTTACCACGTCCTGCTGGAGAAGCCGATGGCCCTCACCGAGGACGAGTGCCGGGCGATCGTCGACGCCGTGGAGCGCGCGGGGGTGACCCTCGCCGTCGGGCACGTCCTGCGCTACACGCGCTACACCCGCGCGGTGAAGGAGGTCGTCGACTCCGGGCGGCTCGGCGACGTCGTCAACGTCCAGCACCTGGAACCCGTCGGCTTCTGGCACCAGGCGCACTCCTTCGTGCGCGGCAACTGGCGCAACACGCGGGAGGCGACGTCGATGCTGATGGCCAAGTCCTGCCACGACATCGACTGGCTGCAGTACGTCCTCGGGCAGCCGCCCGTCCGCGTCTCCAGCTTCGGACGCCTCTCGCACTTCCGCCCGGAGAACCGGCCCGAGGGCGCGGCCGACCGCTGCCTGGACTGCGCGGTGGAGCCCGACTGCCCCTACTCCGCCCGGCGCGAGTACGGCGACCGGCTCGCCCGCGGCGAACACCACTGGCCGCTCAGCGTGCTCCTCGACGACTTCACGCCCGAGGCTCTGGAGACGGCCCTGCGCGAGGGCCCGTACGGGCGGTGCGTGTACGCCTGCGACAACGACGTCGTCGACCACCAGGTGGTGTCGATGGAGTTCGCCTCCGGGGCCACCGGCACCTTCACCATGACGGCGTTCACCGAACAGGCCGACCGCCGGACCCGGATCTTCGGCACCCGGGGCGAACTGCGCGGCGACGGCGAGAACGTGAGCGTGTACGACTTCCTGACCCGGACCGAGGAGGCCGTCGACCTCGGCCGCGCCGGCGGCATGGACGCGGCGGGCGGCCACGGCGGAGGCGACGCCGGCCTGATGGACGCCTTCGTCGCCGCCGTCGCCACCAAGAACCCCGCTCTGGTGAAGTCCGGCCCGCGCGAGTCCCTCACCAGCCACCTCACCGTCCTGGCCGCCGAACGCGCCCGCCTCGCGGGCACCGTGGAGACCGTCTAGGGCCGACCACCACGACTGCCCGACGGATCCCGATCCACCAACCTCGCGGCTGTCGAGCGCAGTTGGTCGCGTACGGCGGTCAGTACCGGGTCGGTCTCCGCGCCCGCGCGGACGGCCGCGAACACGTTCCGGGACGGCTGCGCGCCCCGTGTGCTCAGCAGGGCGAGCCGGCGCCGTTCGTACAACGGCCGGACGAGCCGCGGGACCAGGGCCACGCCCCGGCCCGCCTCGACCAGTGCGGCCAGGGCCCCCCAGTCGTCGACGGCGTGCCGGACGTCCGGGGTGAAACCGGCGGCGGCGCAGACCGAACGGGCCACCGCGCCGCAGCAGCCGGCCGGGTCGCCGATGATCCAGGGCTCGCCGGCGAGTTCCCGCAGATCGACCGGGCCGCCGCCCGCGAGCCGGTGACCGGCCGGCAGAGCCAGGTCCAGGACGTCCCGGAGCAGGTCGAGGCGGTGGTAGCGCCGGTCGGTGTGCGGGGGAGCGGCCGCGAAGTCGACGGCCACGGCGAGGTCGACCTGCCCGGCGTCCAGAGCGGTGAACAGGTCCGGGGGCGCCGCCTCGACGACATCGATCCGCACGTGCGGCAGTTGATCCGCCAGCGTCGTCAGCGCGTCCGGGAGCAGACCGAGGATGCCGCTGGAGAAGCAGCCGACCGTGACCGTCCCCCGGCCGCCTCCGTCGTAGGCGGTCAAGTCGGCTCTGGCGCGCTCCAGTTGGGCGGCGATCAGATCGGCGTGCGCCAGCAGAACCCGCGCCTGCCCGGTCAGCCGGACGCCCCGGCCGTCCCGTTCGGTCAGCGGCACGCCCACCTCGCGTGCGAGCGCGGCGAGTTGCTGGGAGACGGCGGAAGGCGTGAGGTGCAGGGCCGCGGCGGTGCGGGCCAGGCTGCCCCGCCGCCGGAGTTCCCGCAGCACGGTCAGGCGACGCAGGTCCATGGTGAAGGTCTCGCTTACCTGTTCCACCGGAAAAGATTAACTGGACCGAATGCCCCGCGGTCGGAAACGATCGGCCCATGACCACGGACGACCGGAGCGGGACCCCGCCCACCGACGAGCAGCCCGCCACCCCGCCCACCGCCGAGGACGACACGGGCGCCGCGCGCTCCTTCCTCGTCCTGCACGGATGGCAGAACCACCGGCCCGCCGGCCACTGGCAGCACTGGCTGGCCGACCGCCTCGGCGAACGCGGCCGGCACGTCGTCTACCCGCAGCTGCCGAACCCCGACGCGCCGGACCCGGAGGTGTGGCTCGCCGAGTTCGCCCGCCACCTGGACGCGCTGCGGGGCGCCGAGCGGGTGGTCCTCGCGCACAGCGCCTCCGCCGTGCTGTGGCTGCACGCCGTCGCCCGCGCGCTGCCGGGCCTGGACGGTGTCGACCGGGTGCTGCTGGTCGCCCCGCCCTCGCCTTCCGTCCTCGCCGGGCTGCCGGAGATCGCCGCGTTCACCCCGGCCGGACTGGACCTGCGCGCACTTCCCGGGTCCACCCGTCTGGTCGCGGGGGACGACGACCCGTACTGCCCCGAGGGCGCCGACGCCGTCTACGGTGACCCGCTGGGCGTACCCACGGAGATCCTTCCCGGGGCCGCGCACCTCGACATGGACGCCGGGTACGGGCCGTGGCCGGCGGTCCTGGACTGGTGCCTCGACGGCTCGGTCCGGCTCACCGGCCGCACGGGGTGACACGGGGCCCGGGTGTCCGCGCCCGTGCCGCGGCCCGGACCCGGTGTGCCGGGCCGCTCACCTCCGCTTCTCCGCCGCGCCCACGAGCCCGACGAGGTGCTCGCGCCCCGCTGCCAGCAGCTCCTCCAGCGGCGCCGCCCGCTCGTACCAGCGCTTCTCGTACTCCCAGCACAGCCAGCCGTCCCACCCGTTCCGCACGAGGACGTCCACGCAGGCGCCGAGCGGAAGGACCCCCGAGCCGAGCGGCAGCGGGGTGGTGTCTCCGGCCGACGCGATGTCCTTGACCTGCGTGTATCCGAGGAACGGGGCCAGGGCGGGGTACGTCTCGTCGGGGTCCTCGCCGCCGAGCCAGGTGTGCATCACGTCCCACAGGGAGCCGACGTGGTGGTGACCGACCCGGCCGAGGACCCGCATCGCGTCCGCGCCGGTGCGGTGCGAGTCGTGGGTCTCCAGCAGGATGCGCACGCCGAGGTCGGCGGCGTACTCCGCCGCGGTGCCGAGCCGCCGGGCGGCCGTCGCGTCCGACTCCGCGGCGCTCGCCCCGGGGTCACCGCCGGGGAAGACCCGGACGAACGGAGCGTTCACGTCCCGCGCCAGTTCGATCAGTTCACGCATCTCGTGCAGCACCGGAGCGTCGTCACCCGGTTGCGCGACCCGCGCGTACCCCGCGACACCGAGCACCTCGATCCCGCCCGCCTCGAACTCGGCGGCCACGGCGTCCCGTTCAGCCGCCCCGATCCCGGGATGTACGGGCTCCTCGGGGTGCGCCCGGAGCTCAACCCCCTGATAGCCGTGCGCGACGGCCAGCCGCACGACATCGGCGACGGGCAGCCCGGGCACACCGAGAGTGGAGAACGCCAGCTTCATGGCCGGGACCCTACGGCCTGCCCCGTCGACACCCAAGACCGCCCCGGGGCCTCGGGAGACGGGACCCGTCCCGGTACGGCACGGTTCCCGGACGGGGGAGGACCACCGGCGATGCTCGCCGGGCTCACCCCACAGCGCCGGACTCTCCGCGCGCGTACCGACGCCGGGGAGACCTCCCGTGGAGGGTGAGGGGAGGGAGAGTCAGCCCCGGGGAACCCCGGTGGACCCTCGCACCATCAACTCGCCCCGGACGGTGGCGATCCCGCCCGGCGGGGGGTCCTCGCGGCCCATGGCGACGCGGCCGGCGCGGGCGCCCGCCTCGGAGAGCGGCAGGCGCACGGTCGTGAGGGCCGGTACCGCGTCGACGCTGAACGGCAGGTCGTCGAAGCCCGCCACGGACACGTCGTCCGGGATGCGCAGCCCGGAGTCGCGCAGGGCCGCGCAGGCGCCCAGCGCGACCGTGTCGTTCGCGGCGACGACCGCGGTCAACTCCGGCTCGCGGCGGAGGAGTTCGAGGGTCGCCTCGTAACCGGAGCGACGGTCGTAGCGGCCGTGCACGGTGAGCCGCGGATCCTCCTCGACGCCGTGCGCGGCGAGCGCGGCACGGTGGCCCTCCAGCCGGTGGCGCGTCGTGGTGCGCTCCTCGGGGCCCGCGATGTAGCCGAGCCGCCGGTGGCCGAGGCCGAGCAGGTGATCGGTGAGCTGCCGGCCGCCGCCGCGGTTGTCGAAGGTGAGCGCGATCGCGTCCGGCGCGTCCGGCGCGGGCGGGCGCCCGCAGAGCACGACCCGGGTGCCCGCCTCCGCCAGCCGGCGCAGCTTCGCGGCGACGGCGGCCGCGTGCCCCGCGTTCTCGATGGCACCGCCGGTGAGGACGACGGCGGCGGCGCGTTGGCGCTGAAGGAGCGTGAGGTAGGTGAGTTCGCGCTCCGGGGAGCCGCCGGTGTTGCACACGACCCCGAGCCGCTCCCCGCCCGCGCGCCCCCCGGGGCCGCCGATCTCGGACTGGATCGCGGCGGCCATGATCCCGAAGAAGGGGTCGGCGATGTCGTTCACCAGGATGCCGACGAGGTCGGAGGTCGCGGCGGCCAGCGAGCTGGCGGGACCGTTCAGCACGTAGTCCAGCTCGTCCACCGCGCGCAGTACCCGCTCCCGCGTGGAGGAGGCCACGGGATAGTTCCCGTTCAGCACGCGCGACACCGTCGCGGGAGAGACCTGCGCGCGGGCCGCCACGTCCGCCAGGGTCACCGTCATCTCGTCGTCCTCCGGTCGCGCCTCTCGCCGTACCTCGTCGTACGGCGGCTACGTCGTCGTGCCTGGTCGTGCCTCGTCGAACGGCGTCGAACACGGGGGCGAGGCCGAACGCGCCGCCTCCCGTGGTCGGGGTCCGTGCAGACCATACGGCCAACGGTCCCCGTCGTTCGCCCCCTCGAACAACTCGACCCGGCGACGGTCTTGTCCCGACCAGTGAACAGAGGCTAGCTTCTCACCGCATAGAAAGCGCTTGCTGTCATGCTCGTCCGAGTGTGCGCGGCGCCTGACGCGGACGAAGGGAACGACGTGACACGCAAGACGGTGCGCATCGCCATGAACGGCGTGACGGGGCGCATGGGCTACCGCCAGCACCTCGTCCGCTCGATTCTCGCCCTGCGCGACCAGGGCGGCCTCGACCTGGGCGACGGCACCGTGCTGTGGCCCGAGCCCGTCCTCGTCGGCCGCCGCGAGGCCGCCCTGCGGGCCCTCGCCGAGCGGCACGGCCTCGACCACTGGTCGACCGACCTCGACGCCGTCCTCGCCGACCCGGACGTGGATCTCTACTTCGACGCCCAGGTCACCTCCGCCCGCGAGGAGGCCCTGCGCAAGGCCATCGCCGCGGGCAAGCACGTCTACACCGAGAAGCCGACCTCCACCGGCCTCGACGGGGCGCTCGAACTGGCCCGGCTCGCGCACACGGCGGGTGTCCGGCACGGCGTCGTCCAGGACAAGCTCTTCCTCCCCGGCCTGCTCAAGCTCAAGCGGCTGATCGACGGCGGCTTCTTCGGCCGGATCCTGTCCGTCCGCGGGGAGTTCGGCTACTGGGTCTTCGAGGGCGACTGGCAGCAGGCCCAGCGGCCCTCCTGGAACTACCGCTCCGAGGACGGCGGCGGCATCGTCGTCGACATGTTCCCGCACTGGGAGTACGTCCTGCACGAGCTGTTCGGCAGGGTCACCTCGGTGCAGGCGCTCACCGCCACCCACGTCCCCCAGCGCTGGGACGAGCGGGACAAGCCCTACGACGCCACCGCCGACGACGCCGCCTACGGCATCTTCGAGCTGGAGGGCGGCGCGATCGCCCAGATCAACTCCTCCTGGGCCGTGCGCGTCAACCGCGACGAACTCGTCGAGTTCCAGGTCGACGGCACGGAGGGATCCGCCGTCGCAGGACTGCGCAACTGCCGTGTCCAGCACCGCGGTACGACGCCGAAGCCGGTCTGGAACCCCGACATCCCGGCCACCTACTCCTTCCGCGACCAGTGGCAGGAGGTGCCCGACAACGCCGAGTTCGACAACGGCTTCAAGGCCCAGTGGGAGCTGTTCCTGCGGCACGTCTACGCCGACACCCCCTACCACTGGGACCTCCTCGCGGGTGCCCGCGGCGTGCAGCTCGCCGAACTGGGCCTGCGCTCCTCCGCCGAGGGCCGCCGTCTCGCCGTACCGGAGATCACCCTGTGACCATCCGACTCCCGGGCGCCGACGGCCGGTTGCGGGCCTACGAGCCGCGCACCGACCCCCTCGCCGTGCTCCCCGACGGCGCGCCCCTCGCCTCCCGCACGGTCTTCTCGGCGGCGCACGTCGTCGCCGACCCCTACGCCGACGTGTCGCCCGGCGCGCCCGCCGCCGTCGACTGGGACGCCACCCTCGCCTTCCGCCGCCATCTGTGGTCCCACGGCCTCGGCGTCGCGGAGGCGATGGACACCGCGCAGCGCGGCATGGGCCTCGACTGGGCCACCGCGGCCGAGCTGATCCGCCGCTCCGCCGCCGAGGCCCGCGCCACCGGAGGTGCCGTCGCCTGCGGTGTCGGCACCGACCAGCTCACCGGCCCGGCCACCCTCGACGAGGTCCGGGCCGCGTACGAGGAACAGCTCGCCCTCGTCGAGGACTCGGGCGCCCAGGCGATCCTGATGGCCTCCCGCGCGCTCGCCGCGACCGCCGCGGGACCCGAGGACTACCTCGACGTCTACGGCCATCTGCTGCGGCAGGCCGCCGAGCCGGTGATCCTGCACTGGCTGGGCCCGATGTTCGACCCGGCCCTGGAGGGCTACTGGGGCTCCGGCGACCTCGACGCGGCGACCGAGGTGTTTCTGGAGGTGATCGCCGCCCACCCGGACAAGGTGGACGGCATCAAGGTGTCCCTGCTGGACGCCCGGCGCGAGGTCGACCTGCGCCGCCGTCTCCCGGACGGCGTCCGCTGCTACACCGGCGACGACTTCAACTACCCCGAACTGATCGCGGGCGACGAGCAGGGCTTCAGTCACGCGCTGCTCGGCATCTTCGACCCGCTCGGGCCGGCCGCCGCACGGGCCGTCCGTGTCCTGGACACCGGAGACGTCAAGGGATTCCGCGAACTCCTCGACCCCACCGTCGAGTTGTCCCGGCACCTCTTCGAGCACCCGACCCGGTTCTACAAGACCGGCGTCGTCCTGCTGGCCTGGCTCGCCGGTCACCAGGAGCACTTCACGATGGTGGGCGGACTCCAGTCGGCGCGCTCCCTGCCGCACCTGGCCCGCGCCTACCAACTGGCCGACGGCCTCGGCCTGTTCCCCGACCCGCCGCGCGCCGAGACCCGGATGAAGAGACTGCTGGCCGTGTACGGGGTGACCTCGTGAACAGCCTCACCCGGTTCTCCGTCAACCAGATGACGGTCAAGCAGCTGTCCCTGCCCGACCTCGTGACGTCCTGCCTGACGCTCGGCGTCGGGGGCGTCGGGCTGTGGCGCGAACCCGTGCGCGCCTACGGCGTGGAGGCGGCCGCCGCACTGGTCCGTGACGCGGGCCTGACGGTGACCACCCTGTGCCGGGGCGGCTTCCTCACCGCCCTTGACCCGGCGGAGCGGGCGAAGGCCCTGGACGACAACCGTGCCGCGGTCGACGAGGCCGCGACCCTGGGCACGGACACCCTCGTGCTGGTGTCGGGCGGCCTCCCGGCCGGCTCGAAGGACCTGCACGGCGCCCGCGAACGCATCGCCGACGGCCTCGGTGAACTGGGCCCGTACGCCGCCGCGCGGGGCGTACGGCTCGCCATCGAACCGCTCCACCCGATGTACGCCGCCGACCGCTGTGTGGTCTCCACGCTCGCGCAGGCCCTCGACCTCGCCGAACGGTTCCCCGCCGAGCAGGTGGGCGTCACCGTCGACACCTACCACCTCTGGTGGGACGACACGGCCCCCGCCCAGATCGCCCGCGCGGGCGCCGCCGGCCGCATCCACACCTTCCAGCTCGCCGACTGGACGACCCCGCTGCCGGAGGGCGTCCTTAACGGCCGCGGTCAGCTGGGAGACGGCTCGATCGATTTCCGGGAGTGGCGCCGGTACGTGGAGGCGGCCGGGTACACCGGGCCGATCGAGGTCGAACTCTTCAACGACGTCCTGTGGGCCCGGGACGGCCACGACGTGCTGGCCGAGACGGTGGCACGCTTCCTGGAGCATGCCGCCTGACCTGCGGCTTTGGCGCCCGGAAAAAATCTTCAGAAGTTCGTGCAACCCTTCCCGCACCTCGCGGGTCGTACTTGGCATCAGGACACCTGGAGGGGGATCTGGGGGGATCGCGGGGTTCTGATACGGAGGGGAATGCCGAGGGGCCCGGTCGACGGACCGGGCCCCTCGAAACTTTCCGCGCCGCACCCGCGCGGTTCGCTCCGGCGCGGATCGCGCGGATCGGCCGATCCACGGATCAGAAGAAGACCCCGCAGCGCAGCAGCACGTTCGCGTACGGCCGGGCCTCACCCGTGCGGACCACGAGCCGCGCCCCCGCGGACAGTGACTTCAGCTCTTCGTGCCCGACCAGTTCGAGTCCGGGCACCCGTGCCTCCAGCAGCTCCGCCGCCGCCGGGTTCGCCTCCCGCACCTCGCGCGCCGCCGTCCCGCCCTCCACCACCAGCTCGGCCAGCAGCCCGTCCAGGACCTCCGCGAAGGACGGCACACCCGCCCGGAACGCCAGGTCGACGACGCGCGGCCCCGCCGGGATCGGCATCCCCGCGTCGCACACGAGCACCCCGTCCCCGTGGCCCAACTCGGCCAACGCGCCCGCCAGATGACGGTTCAGGATTCCGGCCCGCTTCACAGCGCGGCCACCTCCTCCGCGGTCGGGAACGACTCCTGCGCCCCGGCCCGGGTGACCGCGGCGGCACCGACCCGGGCCGCGTACCCGGCCGCCTCGGGCAGCGACTCCCCGCGCCCCAGACGCCAGGCCAGCGCCGCGGTGAAGGCGTCGCCCGCACCCGTCGTGTCCACGGCCGCGACCCGCACCGACGGCACCCGGACCCGGGCGCCGGCCCGTTCCGCCACCAGCGCGCCCGCCGCGCCCAGCGTGATGACCACCGAACGCGGGCCGAGCGCGAGCAGCGCCGTCGCCCAGTCCTCGGGGGACTCCCCGAGGTCGTCCCCGGCGATCACCCGCGCCTCGTGCTCGTTCACGATCAGCGGGTCGCAGGCGGCGAGCACCTCGCGGGGCAGCGGGCGCGGCGGCGACGGGTTCAGCACGAGACGACTGCCCGCCGCGAGACTCCGTACGACCTCCACGACCGACTCCAGCGGGATCTCCAGCTGGGTCGACACCACCCGGGACGCCTGGAAGAGGCTTCCGGCGGCCCGTACGTCCTCCGGGGCGAGCCGGCCGTTGGCGCCCGGCGACACCACGATGCTGTTGTCCCCGGAGGGATCCACCGTGATCAGCGCGACCCCGGTCGGGGCCCCGCCGACGAGGACGCCGACGGTGTCGACGCCGGCCGTGCGCTGCGCGTCGAGCAGCAGCCGCCCGTGGCCGTCGTCGCCGACCCGGGCGAGAAGCGCCGTGCGCGCCCCGAGCCGGGCGGCGGCGACCGCCTGGTTGGCGCCCTTTCCGCCCGGGTGGACGGCGAGATCGGAGCCGAGCACCGTCTCGCCCGCCGCCGGCCGTCGCTCGACCCGGACCACCAGGTCGGCGTTGGCCGATCCCACGACCAGAAGGTCGTAGTCGTACATGAACTGTCTCCCTGCACCGATGAGTCGAGCCGATGTGCGCGAGACCCGGAGGGCGCGCGGCGGCTGCCGTGCGCCCTCCCCGGTCCGATGTCAGCCGCCGAACCCGGCGACGTTCTCCTTCGTGACGACCTTCACCGGCACCTTCACCGTCTCCTGGACCTTCTTGCCCTCGGCGGCCCGCAGCGCGTTGTCCACCGCGATCCGGCCGAGCTCCTTCGGCTGCTGGGCGACGGACGCGTACAGCGTGCCCGCGGAGACCGCCTTCAGGCCGTCGGGGGTGCCGTCGAAGCCGATGACGGAGACCGACTTCCCGGCCTTGGAGCCGAGCGCCTTGACCGCGCCGAGCGCCATCTCGTCGTTCTCGGCGAAGACGCCGTCGACGTCGGGGTGCGCCTGGAGCAGGTTCGTCATCACGTCGAGGCCCTTGGTGCGGTCGAAGTCCGCGGGCTGCCGGGCGACCACCTTGATGCCCGGGTACACCTTCAGACCCTCGGCGAAGCCGGCCCCGCGCTCACGGCTCGCGGACGTGCCGGCCAGACCCTGCAGGATCACGATCCTGCCCTTGCCGCCCAGCTTCTCGGCGAGCGCCTTCGCGCCCAGCCTGCCGCCCGCGACGTTGTCGGAGGCCACGAGCGCGGCGGTCTTGGCCTTGTTGACGCCCCGGTCGACGCCGACGACGGGGATGTCCGCCTTGTTCGCGGAACGGACCGAGGGGCCCGCCGCGTCCGAGTCCACCGGGTTCACGATGATCGAGCCGAGCCCCGAACTGGTGAAGTTCTGAAGCTGGTTGGCCTGCTGAGAGGCGTCGTTCTGCGCGTCGGTGACCGTCAGGTCCACCCCGCGCTTCTTCGCCTCCTGCTGTGCGCCCGCCTTGATCTGCACGAAGAAGGGGTTGTTCAGCGTGGAGAGGGACAGACCGACCTTCTGCGTCGTCGAGGTGGACGAGCCGCCGTGCACGAAGGACATCGCGCCGACGACCGCCGCCGCGACCACGGCCGCGATCACATAGGTCGCCGCCTGCTTGCGGCGGTCGCCGCCCGAGGCGCCCCCGGCGACCGGCGTCGCCCCGGCCTTGCGCCGCACGGTGTCGAGCAGCACGGCCAGCGCGATCACCACACCGATGACGACCTGCTGCCAGAACGCCGACACCGACAGGAGGTTGAGGCCGTTGCGCAGCACCGCGAGGATCAGCGCGCCGATGAGCGTGCCGGACGCCTTGCCGGTGCCGCCGGCCAGCGAGGCGCCGCCGATGACGACGGCCGCGATGGCGTCGAGTTCGTAGCCCTGCGCGGCCTGCGGCTGCGCGGAGGACAGCCGGGAGGCGAGCACGATGCCCGCGGCGGCGGCGAAGAGGCCGGAGAGGGCGTAGATCGCGAGCTTCTGCTTCTTGACCCGCAGGCCGGACAGACGCGCGGCCTCCTCGTTGCCGCCGATCGCGTACATGGAGCGGCCGATGTACGTACGGCCGAGGATCACGGCCGTGATCAGGCCCATGACGGCCATGACCAGGACCGGCACCGGCAGCCAGCCGCCGAGCGTGTCACCGAGGTGCGAGACCGAGTCGGGGAAGGCGATCGGGCTGCCCTGCGAGATCACCAGGGACAGACCGCGGCCCACCGACAGCATGGCGAGGGTCGCGATGAAGGGCGGCAGCTTGCCGTACGAGATCAGCACGCCGTTGACCAGGCCGCAGGCGATGCCGGTGGCGACCGCGAGGAGGACCGCGATCCAGACCGGTATGCCCTGCGACGTCGCCGTCCAGGCGAGGACGGTGGCCGACAGGGCGGCGACCGAGCCGACCGACAGGTCGATGCCCGCCGAGACGATCACGAAGGTCACACCGAACGCGAGGATGGCGGTGACGGCCGCCTGGACGCCGATGTTCAGCAGGTTGTCCGTCGTCAGGAAGTCCCCGGACAGGGCCGACATCGCGATGACGAGGACGATGAGCGCGGTGAGCGCCCCGTTGTCGAGCAGCAGGCGGCGGACCGCGGAGGCGCCGCTCGCGCCCGCTGTGCTCGGTTGCGTGTCAGTGGCCACGGGGGGCCTCCTTGCCGTTCTCGTTCTGGGTGTCGTTCTGGTTCGTGGTGTCGTTCTGGTGCGCGGTGGTGGGGTTGCTGACGGCGAGGGCCATCACGGAGTCCTGGGACGCCTGTTCGGCGGTGAGTTCGCCCGCGATCCGGCCCTGGGCCATCACGAGGACCCGGTCGCTCATGCCGAGCACCTCGGGCAGGTCGCTGGAGATCATCAGGACGGCGGCACCGGCGGCCGTCAGTTCGTTGACGAGCTGGTAGATCTCGACCTTGGCGCCGACGTCGATACCGCGCGTCGGCTCGTCGAGGATCAGCACCTTGGTGTCGGCGAGCAGCCACTTGCCGATGACGACCTTCTGCTGGTTGCCGCCGGACAGGGTGCGCACGTGCTGGCCGAGCCCGGCCATCCGCACGCCGAGCTGTCCGGCGATCCGCGCGGCGGCGGCCCGCTGGCCCTTGAGGTCGACGAGTCCGCCGTGGGTCGCGGAGCGCAGCGTGACCAGGCCGAGGTTCTCCTCGACGGAGGCGTCCAGGACGAGGCCCTGGCCCTTGCGGTCCTCGGGCACGAGCCCGATGCCGGCCTCCATGGCCGCGTTCACGTCGCCCCGCCGCAGGCCGGCCCCGGCGACCTTCACGGAACCCCGGTCGTAGGGATCGGCGCCGAAGACGGCCCGGACCACCTCGGTGCGGCCCGCGCCGACGAGTCCCGCGATGCCGACGACCTCACCGGCCCGCACCTCGAAACTCACGTCGTGGAACACCCCGTCCCGGGTCAGCCCCTCGACGGTCAGCAACGCGTCCCCGGCGTCAGCCCGTTCGCGCGGGTACTGCTGCTCGATGGAGCGTCCGACCATGAGGCGGACGAGTTCGTCCTCGGGCGTGGAGGCGGGCACCTGGCCGACGCTGCGGCCGTCACGGATGACGGTGACCCGGTCGCCGAGGGCGGCGATCTCGTCCAGGTGGTGCGTGATGAAGACGACGCCGACGCCGTCCTCGCGCAGCCTGCGCACGATCCGGAAGAGCTTGTCGACCTCTCCCGAGGTGAGCACGGCGGTCGGCTCGTCCATGATCAGAACGCGGGCGTCCAGGCTCAGCGCCTTGGCGATCTCCACCATCTGGAGCCGGGCGACGCCCAGTTCACGCACTCGCGCGCGGGGGGACACGTTCACGCCGACGCGCTCCAGGAGAGCCGCGGCGTCCGCCTCCATCCTCTTGCGGTCGATCAGCCCGAAGCGGCGCGGCTGCCGGCCCAGGAAGATGTTCTCGGCGACCGTCAGATCGGGGACGAGGTTGAACTCCTGGTAGATGGTGGCGATCCCGAGGCGCTCGGAGTCCTGGGCGCCGTGGATGCGCACCTCCTCGCCGTCGACGAGAACGCGTCCCGCGTCGGGCCGGTAGGCGCCGGAGAGCATCTTGATCAGCGTGCTCTTGCCCGCGCCGTTCTCACCGAGCAGGACGTGCACCTCGCCGCGGCGCAGGTCGAAGTCGACGCTGTCGAGCGCGACCACGCCGGGAAAGGTCTTGCGTATGCCCTCGATGCGCAGCAACTCGTCCTCGTCGCTCACGACTGGCTCCTTCGTACGGGGGACTGCTGTGCGGGGGCGGGCCGCACGGGGGCCTGCCCGGTCGCCGCGGCGCCGCACGAGCGGCGCACGACGAGACGGGCGGGGAGGGTGACGGAGCGCGGGGTCCGTCCCTCGATGCGGTCGACCAGGGCACGGACGGCGGCCCGGCCCAGTTCGCCCGTGGGCTGGGCGATGGCGGTGACCGGCGGATCGGTGTGCACGAACCACCGGATGTCGTCGAACGCGGCGAGCGCGATGTCGTCGGGGACCCGCAGCCCGCGCGCGCGGACGGCGTCCAGCGCGCCGAGCGCCATCAGGTTGTCGGCCGCGAAGACGACCTCGGGCGGCTCGGCCAGGTCGAGGAAGGCCTCGGTGGCGCGGCGTCCGCTCTCGGCCTGGAAGTCGCCCTGCCCGATGTAGGCGTCGGGCAGCGCGATCCCGAACGCGGCGAGGGCCTCGCGGAAGGCCTCCACCCGCTCGCTGCCGGTCGTGGTGGCCGCCGGGCCCGCGATGATCGCGAGCCTGCGGTGGCCGAGACCGTGCAGATGGGCGACCAGGTCACGGACCGCCGCGCGGCCGTCGGCGCGGACCACCGGCACGTCCAGGCCCGGGATCCAGCGGTCCACGAAGACCATCGGCGTCCCCGCGCGCGCGGCGTCCAGCATGCCGGGGGAGCCGCCGTCGGTGGGGGAGACCAGCAGGCCGTCGATGCGCCGGTCCAGCAGGGTCCGTACGTGGTGGTCCTGGAGGTCGGGCCGCTCGTCGGCGTTGCCGATGATGACGCTGTAGCCGAGGGCGCGGGCCTCCTCCTCGACGGAGCGGGCCAGTTCGGTGAAGTACGGGTTCAGCACGTCGCTGATGACCAGGCCGAGGGTGCGGGTCTGGTCGGTGCGCAGGGAGCGGGCGACGGCGTTCGGGCGGTAGCCGAGGCTCCGCACGGCGGCCAGCACGCGGGTGCGTGCCTCCTCGCTGACCGACGGGTGGTCGTTCAGCACCCGCGAGACCGTGGCGACGGACACGCCTGCCTCGGCGGCAACGTCCTTGATGCTCGCCATCGTCGCTCCACCTCCTCGTGGAATCGATTACACGGAGGATTGGAATCGATTACACGGGCGTTGGGCAACCCCCTGAGGGCATCCCGCAACCGGATCGTGATGTACCGCTTCCCTGGACCCCCGTCCCTTTCGGGCGGGATCGTCCACAGGGGCCGCAGCGCTGTCGGAGGCGGGCGGTACCGTCGGATCATGTCCACTCAGGCGGGGGCCGACCAGCAGGGCGAGCGGCGACTGGCGACGCTGGAAGGCGTGCTGGAGCGCATCACGTACGCGAACGAGGAGAGCGGTTACACGGTCGCCCGGGTAGACACCGGCCGGGGCGCGGGCGACCTGCTCACGGTGGTCGGAGCGCTCCTCGGCGCCCAGGCCGGCGAGTCCCTGCGCATGGAGGGCCGCTGGGGCTCCCACCCGCAGTACGGCAAGCAGTTCACGGTGGAGAACTACACGACGGTGCTCCCCGCCACGATCCAGGGCATCCGCCGCTATCTCGGCTCCGGCCTGGTCAAGGGCATCGGCCCCGTCTTCGCCGACCGCATCACCCGGCACTTCGGCCTGGACACCCTGCGGATCATCGAGGAGGAGCCGAAGCGGCTCATCGAGGTCCCCGGACTCGGCCCCAAGCGCACGGGCCGGATCGCCGACGCCTGGGAGGAGCAGAAGGCGATCAAGGAGGTCATGCTCTTCCTCCAGACCGTCGAGGTCTCCACCTCCATCGCCGTGCGCATCTACAAGAAGTACGGCGACGCGTCGATCTCCGTCGTGAAGAACCGGCCCTACCGCCTGGCGTCCGACGTCTGGGGCATCGGCTTCCTCACCGCGGACAAGATCGCCCGGTCCGTCGGCATCCCGCACGACAGCCCCGAGCGCGTCAAGGCCGGCCTTCAGTACGCGCTGTCCCAGTCCACCGACCAGGGCCACTGCTATCTCCCCGAGGAGCAACTGATCGCGGACGCGGTGAAGTTGCTCCAGGTCGACACCGGCCTGGTCATCGAGTGCCTGGCCGAGCTGGCCGCCCCCTCCGAGGAGGGCGAGGAACCCGGAGTGGTCCGCGAGAAGGTGCCGGGACCGGACGGCGGCGACCCGGTGACGGCGGTCTACCTGGTGCCCTTCCACCGCGCCGAACTGTCGCTCGCCGCCCAGCTGTTGCGCCTGCTGCGCGCCGACGGCGACCGGATGCCCGCCTTCCGCGACGTGGCCTGGGACAAGGCCCTCGCCTGGCTGAGGGCAAGGACGGGTGCGGAGCTGGCCCCCGAGCAGGAGGCGGCCGTCCGACTCGCGCTCACCGAGAAGGTCGCCGTGCTCACCGGCGGCCCCGGCTGCGGCAAGTCGTTCACCGTCCGCTCGATCGTCGAGCTGGCCCGCGCCCGGCGCGCCAAGGTGGTCCTCGCCGCCCCCACCGGCCGGGCCGCCAAGCGGCTCTCCGAGCTGACCGGCGCCGACGCGTCCACCGTGCACCGCCTGTTGGAGCTCAAGCCGGGCGGCGACGCGGCGTACGACAGGGACCGTCCGCTCGACGCCGACCTGGTCGTCGTCGACGAGGCCTCGATGCTCGACCTGCTCCTCGCGAACAAGCTGGTCAAGGCGGTGCCCCCGGGCGCGCACCTGCTCTTCGTCGGCGACGTCGACCAGCTGCCGAGCGTCGGCGCGGGGGAGGTGCTGCGCGACCTGCTCGCCGACCGCGGCCCGGTCCCGGCGGTGCGGCTCACCCGGGTCTTCCGCCAGGCCCAGCAGTCAGGCGTGGTGACCAACGCGCACCGGATCAACTCCGGGCAGCACCCCCTCACCGACGGCATGAAGGACTTCTTCCTCTTCGTCGAGGACGACACGGAGGAGGCGGGCCGGCTCGCGGTGGACGTGGCGGCCCGACGGATTCCGGCCAAGTTCGGCCTCGACCCGCGCCGGGACATCCAGGTCCTCGCGCCCATGCACCGGGGCCCCGCGGGCGCCGGACATCTCAACGGCCTGTTGCAGCAGGCCATCACCCCCGGTCGCCCCGACCTCGCCGAGAAGCGGTTCGGCGGCCGTGTCTTCCGCGTCGGCGACAAGGTCACCCAGATCCGCAACAACTACGAGAAGGGCGAGAACGGCGTCTTCAACGGCACGGTGGGCGTCGTCACCTCCCTCGATGCCGTCGAGCAGCGCCTCACGGTGCGCACGGACGAGGACGAGGAGGTGGGGTACGAGTTCGACGAACTCGACGAGCTGGCCCACGCGTACGCGCTGACCATCCACCGCTCCCAGGGCAGCGAGTATCCGGCGGTGGTGATCCCGGTCACCACCAGCGCGTGGATGATGCTCCAGCGCAATCTGCTCTACACGGCGGTGACCCGCGCCAAGAAGCTGGTCGTCCTCGTCGGTTCGCGCAAGGCGATAGGCCAGGCGGTGCGTACGGTGTCGGCGGGACGCCGGTGCACGGCCCTGGACTTCCGGCTCTCCGGCGTCTGATCCGCAGCTTCTCCGGCCCGCAGAGCGGGGGGACGCAAAAAATGATCGATCAAATGAGTCACGAAGGTCACAGAGACCTTCCGGATGCGGGGTCGGCGGGGCAGGATGAGCAGGTTGGCGGCACTGAGTGCCGCCAATAGGCCCAATGGTCGACCCCGAGTGCACTCTCCAGGGCCAAATGGGGGATGGTAGAGACAGTCAGGGCACCTCGAAGAAGAGGCACAACGTCGGTGAGGGATGACGTGAGCGACAACTCTGTAGTACTGCGGTACGGCGATGGCGAGTACACCTACCCGGTGATCGACAGCACCGTCGGCGACAAGGGCTTCGACATCGGCAAGCTCCGCGCCCAGACCGGTCTGGTGACGCTGGACAGCGGGTACGGCAACACCGCCGCCTATAAATCCGCGATCACCTATCTCGACGGTGAGCAGGGCATCCTTCGGTACCGCGGCTACCCGATCGAGCAGCTGGCCGAGCGTTCCACCTTCCTTGAGGTGGCCTACCTGCTGATCAACGGTGAGCTTCCGAACATCGACGAGCTCTCCACCTTCAAGAACGAGATCACGCAGCACACCCTGCTGCACGAGGACGTCAAGAACTTCTACCGGGGCTTCCCGCGCGACGCCCACCCGATGGCGATGCTGTCGTCGGTCGTCTCGGCGCTGTCCACCTTCTACCAGGACAGCCACAACCCGTTCGACGAGGAGCAGCGCAACCTCTCCACGATCCGGCTGCTCGCGAAGCTTCCGACGATCGCGGCGTACGCGTACAAGAAGTCGATCGGCCACCCCTTCGTCTACCCGCGCAACGACCTCGGGTACGTCGAGAACTTCCTGCGCATGACCTTCTCGGTCCCCGCGCAGGAGTACGAGCTGGACCCGGTCGTCGTCTCGGCGCTCGACAAGCTGCTCATCCTGCACGCCGACCACGAGCAGAACTGTTCGACCTCCACCGTGCGTCTGGTCGGCTCCTCGCAGGCGAACATGTTCGCCTCGATCTCCGCCGGCATCTCCGCCCTGTGGGGCCCGCTGCACGGCGGCGCCAACCAGTCGGTCCTGGAGATGCTGGAAGGCATCAAGGCCAACGGCGGCGACGTCGACTCCTTCATCCGCAAGGTGAAGAACAAGGAGGACGGCGTCCGCCTGATGGGCTTCGGCCACCGGGTGTACAAGTCCTTCGACCCGCGCGCGAAGATCATCAAGGCTGCCGCGCACGACGTCCTGTCCGCTCTCGGCAAGTCCGACGAGCTGCTGGACATCGCGCTCAAGCTGGAGGAGCACGCGCTCTCCGACGACTACTTCGTCTCGCGCAACCTCTACCCGAACGTCGACTTCTACACCGGCCTGATCTACCGGGCCATGGGCTTCCCGACCGAGATGTTCACGGTCCTGTTCGCTCTCGGCCGGCTGCCGGGCTGGATCGCCCAGTGGCACGAGATGATCAAGGAGCCCGGCTCCCGTATCGGCCGCCCCCGCCAGATCTACACGGGTGTCGTCGAGCGCGACTTCGTGCCGGTCGAGGGCCGCTGAGGCTCGTACGAGACGGTCGGTCGGGCCCCGCACGCGGGGCCCGCTGAGCCCGTACAAAGAAGCGGGGCCCGCTGAGCCCGTACAAAGAAGCAGAAAACGGAAAGCGCCCTGCTACTGGTCCCCCCACGGGCCGGCAGTCAGGGCGCTTTCCTTGTCCCGGTGCGGATTCCCCCCACGGGATCCGGCCGGGCGTCTGTGGGACAGCGCCTGAATCGCTGTGTGCCGGCACGGGGGCCGGCGGTGAGCAGAACGAGCAGAACCCGTCATGCCGCGGTGGTGCTCGTGTTGCGGTCGGTGCGGTGCGATCTGCCGGGACCCGTACGGATCGGGAGGGCCGCTCAAAGCTCCCCGCTGTACGCGCCCCGGCGACGCAATTTCCGGGAACGTCCCCCAAGACATCCCCAGATGTCAGTCACGCCCCCCAAGACGCTTCTGACATCGCCAACTTAGACTCACGAACCCCTTCGATGGTTACGTTCACATCACTGTGATCTGTGTCTCTTGCATATGTCCTGAAGATAGGCAAGAGCCCCGATACGGGAATCGAGGTCCCAGCGTAAGGAAGATGCGCGAGCCTTGTGAAGAGCTTATGTGAGGCTGCCGTTGGACTCTAGGGGGACTCTTAAGTCCGTCGTCACGAGAATGCCCGGAGCCGAAGGCTGTTCGTCACCACGAACACCGACGAGAAGGCCATCGCGGCCCCCGCGATCATCGGGTTCAGCAGCCCGGCGGCGGCCAGCGGCAGGGCCGCCACGTTGTAGCCGAACGCCCAGACCAGGTTTCCTCTGATCGTCGACAGGGTCCTGCGCGCCAGCCGGATCGCGTCGGCCGCCACCCGCAGGTCCCCGCGCACCAGCGTCAGATCGCTCGCCTCGATCGCCGCGTCGGTCCCCGTGCCCATCGCGAGACCCAGGTCGGCGGTCGCGAGCGCCGCCGCGTCGTTGACCCCGTCGCCCACCATCGCGACGCTGCGCCCCTCGGCCCGGAGCCGCTCGACGACGGCGACCTTCTCCTCGGGCAGCACCTCGGCGAACACGTCGGCGGCGTCGATGCCGACCGCCCGCGCGACGGCCTCGGCGACCGCGCGGTTGTCCCCGGTCAGCAGGACCGGCGTGAGCCCGAGGGCCCGCAGGTCGCGTACGGCCTCGGCGCTGGTCTCCTTGATCGTGTCGGCGACGGTCAGGACGCCCACCGCCGTGCCGTCCAGAGTGACCACGACGGCCGTACGCCCCTCCGCCTCGGCGGCGTCCTTCGCCCGCGCCAGCGCGTCAGGGAGTGGATCGGGGAACCGGCCCACGGTGACCTCGCGTCCGTCCACCCGGCCGCGCACCCCGCGGCCCGGCACGTTCTCGAAGTGCTCGGGTGCCGGAAGGCCGCCGACGCGCTTTTCGGCGCCTGCCGCGACGGCCCGGGCGACGGGATGCTCGGAGGCGTGCTCCAGGGCTCCGGCGAGCCGCAGGACGTCCTCCTCGGCGGTGCCGTCGGCGACGTACACCTCCTGGAGGCTCATGCGTCCGGTCGTCACCGTGCCGGTCTTGTCCAGGACGACGGTGTCGACGCGGCGGGTGGACTCCAGGACCTCGGGTCCCTTGATGAGGATGCCGAGCTGGGCCCCCCGGCCGGTGCCGACCATCAGCGCGGTCGGGGTGGCCAGGCCCAGGGCGCAGGGGCAGGCGATGATGAGTACCGCGACGGCGGCGGTGAACGCGGCGGCCGTGTCGCCGGTCGCGGCGATCCACACCGCGAAGGTGCCGAGCGCGATGAGCAGCACGACGGGCACGAAGACCCCGGAGATCCGGTCGGCGAGCCGCTGCACCTCCGCCTTGCCGTTCTGCGCGTCCTCCACCAGCCGGGCCATCCGCGCGAGCTGGGTGTCGGCGCCGATCCGGGTGGCCTCGACGACGAGCCGGCCCCCGGCGTTCACGGTCGCGCCGGTGACGGCGGCGCCGACGGTCACGTCCACGGGCACGGACTCGCCGGTCAGCATGGACGCGTCGACGGCCGACACGCCCTCGACCACCGTGCCGTCGGTGGCGATCTTCTCGCCGGGCCGGACGACGAAACGGTCGCCGACGGCCAGTCGGGCCACGGGGACGCGGATCTCGCGGCCGTCCCGCAGGACGGCGACGTCCCGGGCGCCGAGTTCCATCAGGGCGCGCAGGGCCGCTCCCGCGCGCCGCTTGGAGCGGGCCTCCAGATAGCGGCCGAGCAGGATGAAGGCGATGACACCGGAGGCGACCTCCAGGTAGAGCGTGGAGGCGCCGTCCGTACGGGAGACGGTGAAGGAGAAGCTGTCCCGCATGCCCGGCATGCCCGCGTCACCGAAGAACAGCGCCCACAGGGACCAGCCGAACGCGGCGAGGGTGCCGACCGAGACCAGGGTGTCCATGGTGGCGGCGCCGTGCCGCGCGTTCGTCAGGGCGGCCCGGTGGAAGGGCAGTCCGCCCCAGACCACGACGGGCGAGGCCAGCGTCAGCGCGAGCCACTGCCAGTTCTCGAACTGCAGGAGCGGGACCATCGACATCAGCACGACGGGCAGCGCGAGCACTGCGGAGACGGTCAGCCGCCGGCGCAGGGAGGCCGTCTCGGGGTCCTCGGCGTCGGCGGGCGGGATGGTCTCCTCGGGGGCCGGTGGCGGGGGCTCCTCGGCGGTGTAGCCCGTCCTCACGACGGTGGCGATCAGATCGGCGACCCGCACCCCCTGCGGGTACGAGACCCGGGCCTTCTCCGTCGCGTAGTTGACGGTCGCGGTGACACCGTCCATGCGGTTGAGCTTCTTCTCGACGCGGGCGGCGCAGGAGGCGCACGTCATCCCGCCGATGGAGAGCTCGACCTGCGAGGACCCGTCGGCGGCTATCTCGGGTGGTGCGGTGGACATCGTCCGGCTCCCGGAATCAGCCGGTCCGTGCGGAGGCAGTATCAGCTGGTCGGCACGGACCGGTGCGGAGGGAAAGGGTGCGGGCCGCTCAGACCCGGCCGGCGAGCTCGAAGCCCGCCTCGTCGACCGCGGCGCGGACGGCGGCCTCGTCGAGCGCGGCCTCGGAGACGACGGTGACCTCACCGGTCGCCGCGACGGCCTTCACCGAGCTGACGCCGGGGATCTCGGAGATCTCGCTGCTGACGGAGCCTTCACAGTGCCCGCAGCTCATCCCGCTCACCTGGTAGACGGTGGTGACGGAACCCGGGGTGTCGGTCTGGGCGGTCATGGCGTTACTCCTCGTCGAGGCGTGTGCTGCGTACGGGTGCGGAAGAGGACTCCCGGGACCCAGGGTTCTCTCCGACTGTCACCAGACTATACCCCTAGGGGGTATGAATCCAGCCGACCCCGGCGAGGATCGACACCGCCGACCGCGGGGTGATTTGTCCGAACCCTATGGCAGATGCCGGGGGTGTCGCCGCCGTCGCGGGCGGGTGCGCTGGCGACGACCGGGCGGCGCGGGCCCTCAGGGGCTCTCGGTGACTCCGCCTTCGAGCAGCGGTTCCAGGTAGCGGTACATGACCGTCTTCAGCTCGTTGACGTACGCGTCCCGCTCGGCGCCCTCGTGGGCCATGATCAGCGTGAGGCCGGCCTTGAAGAGCATGAGCGTCATGTTCGCGGTACGGCTGCGCTCGTCGGGCGGGCTGTCCGGCAGGCGGGCCGCGATCAGGTCCTCCACCCGGGTGAGGATCGCGCCGTGCAGGGTGCTGATCTCCTCGACGATCCGTCCCGGGGTGTCGGGGGCGTGCATCAGGATTCCGAAGGCGGGGTTCTCCACGTTGAACGCGATCAGCGGGTCGAGTACCGCGTCGAGCATCCGGTCGAGCGGGAGGCCGGTGTTCTCGGCGGTGAGCGCCTGCCCGTGGGAGGTGGCCCAGTGCTCCAGCAGCTGGTCGCTGAGGCCGACCGCGATGGCCTCCTTGTTCGGGAAGAACTGGTAGAGCGTGCCGGGTGAGACGCCCGCCTCGCGTGCGATCGCGTTGGTGCTCGCCCCCGTGTAGCCGGACCGGCAGAACACCGAGGCCGCCGCCTCCAGGAGCTGGGCGATCCGCCGTTCGCCGCGCGCCTGACGGCGCCGCGGCTTCTCCTCGACGCGCTCCTGCGGCGCCGGCGACTCCTCGGTCTGCTGATTCTCGGGCACGGGTTATCCCCAGCTTCTCGGGACGCGATTGACAAACACGAGCGCTCGCTCGCATTCTTGAAAAACGCGAGCGATGACTCGTGTTTGCCAATTCTATGGCAATGGGCGACCCATGCTGCCTGCACGGAAGCGGGCCATCGAGGTCACGGTGAAGGGGACACCGCATCATGTCCGAAGTCAACAGCGCGGGTGACGGGCCCGGAACGGGCCCCGACCAGGGGAAGGGCGAGGAAGCGGACCCCGGCACGGACCCCGGCACGGGCGCCGGCCCGGCTCGGGGCGAGGGCGGGAACGCGGACGGTCGCGGCACCGGCGCGCGGCTCGGCGGCTGGACCCGGTTCGTGACCGCACGGCCCCGCCTCTCCCTGCTCGTCGCCCTGCTGCTGACCGCGCTCGCCGTGGTCGCCGGCAGCGGGGTCGCCGACCGGCTGGGCAGCGGAGGCTGGGAGGACCCGACCGCCGAGTCGACGTACGCGACGAAGGCGCTGGAGCGGGAGTTCCCCGCCTCGCAGCCCAACCTGCTGCTCCTGCTGGACGCGGGCGGCTCCTCGGTGGACGACCCCTCCGTCGCCGCCGAGGCGAAGCGCGTCACGGCGCGGCTGGCCGCCGAGCCGGGCGTCACCGGCGTCGGGTCGTACTGGCAGTCCGGTTCCCCCGCCCTGAAGGCCCGGGACGGTCACGAGGCGCTGATAGCCGCCCGGATCACCGGGGACGAGACGGCGGCCGCCGACACCCTGGACCGCCTCGCGCCCTCCTACCGCGGCAGGAGCGGGCCCGTCGAGGTCGAGATCGGCGGACCGGTCGCCGTGCGGCACGAGATGCAGACGACCATCCGCGAGGACCTGACCCGGGCCGAGCTGATCGCCCTGCCCGTGACCCTCCTGCTGCTGGTGATGGTCTTCGGCAGCGCGATCGCGGCCCTGCTGCCGCTCGGCGTCGGCATCTTCGCGATCCTCGGCACCAATGCCGTGCTCCGCGGACTCACCGAGGTCACGGACGTCTCCGTCTTCGCGATGAACCTGACGACGGCCCTCGGCCTCGGCCTGGCCATCGACTACGCCCTGTTCATCGTCCGCCGGTTCCGCGAGGAGCTGGCCACCGGCGCCGCACCGCGCGCCGCCGTCGGCACCACCCTGCGCACCGCGGGCCGCACCGTGCTCTTCTCCTCCCTCACCGTCGCGGTGTCGCTGGCCGCGATGCTGCTGTTCCCGCAGTACTTCCTGCGCTCCTTCGCCTACGCCGGGATCGCCGTGGTGCTGCTGGCCGCCGGCGCCGCCCTGATCCTGCTCCCGGCCGCCCTCGTGCTCCTCGGCCACCGGGTCAACTCCCTCGACCTGCGGCGGCTGTTCCGGCGCGGCGCGCCCCGGGCCGCCGACGACGGGGCCGCCTGGGGCCGGACGGCCTCCCTTGTGATGCGCAGAGCGCCGCTCTTCGTCGTGGCCACCACCGCCGGTCTCATCGTCCTCGGACTGCCCTTCCTGGGCGTGAAGTTCGGTACGGCGGACGACCGCCAGCTGCCCTCGACGGCCGAGTCCCACGTCGTCCAGCAGCACATCCGCGACGGCTTCCCGGGCAGCCCCGGCGGCGGCCTGGAGGTGCTCGCCGAGGGCCCGGCCACCGCCACCCAGTACGCCGAGTACGGCAGGCGGATCGCCGCGCTACCGGAGGTGCAGCGGGTGGAGGGGCCCCTGGTGAAGGGGGACGCGGCCTACTTCACGGTGCTGCCCAGGGGCGAGGCGGTGGACGAGGGCGCGCAACGGCTGGTGGGTGAACTGCGCTCCACGAACGCCCCGTTCGCGACCTCGGTGACCGGCACGGCCGCCGTCCTCGTCGACTCCAAGGACGCGATAGGCGACCGGCTCCCGTGGGCCGCCGCGTTCATCGCGATCGTCACCCTGCTCCTGGTGTTCCTGCTGACCGGCAGCATCCTGATCCCCGTACAGGCCGTGCTGCTCAACGCGCTCAGCCTGACCGCGATGTTCGGCGCTGTCGTCTGGGTCTTCCAGGACGGCCACCTCTCCGGCCTGCTCGACTTCACCAGCTCCGGATCCATCGAGACGACACTCCCGGTCCTGATGTTCTGCGTCGCCTTCGGCCTCTCCATGGACTACGGCGTGTTCCTCCTCTCCCGCATCAAGGAGGAGTACGACCACACCGGCGACCACCAGGAGGCCGTCCGCTTCGGGCTCCAGCGGACCGGCGGGCTGATCACCGCCGCCGCCGTCATCCTCGCGGTGGTGATGGTCGCCATCGGCACCTCGCGGGTGGCCAACACCAAGATGCTCGGCCTCGGCATCGCGCTCGCCGTCCTGATGGACGCGATGGTCGTCCGCAGCCTGCTGGTCCCGGCGGTCATGCGTCTCACCGGCCGCGCCACCTGGTGGGCGCCCGGACCGCTGCGCCGCTTCCACGACCGGTTCGGTCTGAGCGAAGGCGAGGCGCCCGCGGCGGCGGCACCGGCGCCGTCGCCCGAGCCGGCGGGAGAGCCGGAGCCCGACCGGGATCCGGTGGAGGCGCGCTGAGGAGCCCTTAGGGTTCCCCGCGGAAGGTCGTCTCCTGCGGAGGGCGGGACCCATGCGGGCAGTGGTGTTCGAGCGGTACGGGGAACCGGCCGAGGTCCGTGAGGTCGCGGACCCGGAGCCGGAGGAGCACGGAGTGGTGGTGCGGGTCGGGGCCACCGGCCTGTGCCGCAGCGACTGGCACGGCTGGATGGGCCACGACCCGGACATCGCGCTGCCGCACGTCCCGGGCCACGAACTCGCCGGCGTCGTCGAGGCGGTGGGGCCCCGGGTGAGCGGCTGGCGCCCCGGCGACCGGGTCACCGTCCCCTTCGTCTGCGCCTGCGGGAGCTGTCCGGCGTGCGCGGCGGGCGACCAGCAGGTGTGCGAGCGGCAGACCCAGCCGGGCTTCACGCACTGGGGTTCCTTCGCCGAGTACGTGGCGCTGGACCACGCGGACGTGAACCTGGTCGCGGTCCCGGAGGAGATGTCCTTCGGGACGGCCGCTGCGCTCGGCTGCCGGTTCGCCACGGCGTTCCGTGCGGTCGCCGTCCAGGGGCGGGTGAGCCCGGGGGAGTGGGTCGCGGTGCACGGCTGCGGTGGCGTCGGCCTCTCGGCGGTGATGATCGCGGCGGCGTCCGGGGCGCGGGTCGTGGCCGTCGACGTGTCCCCGGCGGCGCTCGGTCTGGCACGGAAGTTCGGGGCGGCGGAGTGTGTGGACGCCTCCGCCGTGGCCGACCCGGCGGACTCGGTGCGCGAGCTGACCGGCGGCGGCGCGCACCTGTCGCTGGACGCCCTCGGGTCGCCCGCCACCTGCGCCGCCTCGGTGAACGGACTGCGCCGCCGCGGACGCCATGTCCAGGTCGGCCTGCTGCCCTCGCCGACCGGCGTCACCCCGGTCCCGATGGCCCGGGTGATCGGCCTGGAGCTCGAACTCCTCGGCAGTCACGGCATGGCGGCCCACGCCTACCCCGCGATGCTGGAGCTGGTCCGCGCCGGAGTCCTGCGGCCCGACCTCCTCGTGACGTCCACCATCGCCCTGGACGCGGCCCCGGCCGCGCTGGCGGCCATGGGGTCGGCGCCGGGCTCGGGTGTGACGGTCGTCGAACCGTGGGGCTGAGCGCCGAACCGGACCGCGCGGCCCAGGAGGTGAGGACGCGGGTCGGCGTCAGGCCGCGGGTACGGCGGGACGGCCCCGGTGGGCGGCCCATTCCGGGGCCAGGACCGACATCCGTACGGCGTCGATCCACTCCCCGTCGTGCAGCAGCGTCTGCCGCTCGACCCCCTCGGCCACGAAGCCGACCTTCTCGTAGGCGCGCCGGGCCCGGGGGTTGAAGGCGAAGACGTGCAACGAGACGCGGTGCAGGTCCAGTTGCTCGAAGGCGTGGCCCACGATCAGCCGGGTGGCCTCGGTGCCGAGCCCGCGGTCGCGACCGCGCGGACCGACGAGGATACGGAACGTGCAGTTGCGGTTGTGCTCGTCCCACTCGAACAGGACGACCTCGCCGACCAGTTCACCGGTGGCGCGGTCCACCACGCCGAGGTCCAGCCGGTCCGGCTGCTCGGAGCGGGTGCCGTACCACTGGCGCAGCCGTTCCGCCCCGAACTCCTCGACGGGGCTGCCGGTGAGCCGCAGGACGTCGGGGTCGCGCAGGATCTCCGTCATCACCGGGACGTCGTCCACGGTGAACGGGCGCAGCACGGTCCTCTCGCCGGTGAGGACGGGTTTCTCGGAGAAGCTCATCGGTGGATCATCGACGGACGCACGGCGGTGCGGCAATCGAATTAGGTCCCGTCCGGAAGCCTAGGCGGAAGCGGCACCGGAGCCGCCGTGGCCCGGTGCCCCACCGGAAGCGGGGTGCCGGGCCACGGGCGGTCAGTCGGTTCTGCGTCCCCGGTTGCCCGGGCGGGAGGCGACCCAGGCGCGGACCGTGTCCGCGTACCAGTAGGGCTTCCCGCTCTCGACGTGGTCCGGCGGAGGAAGCAGCCCGTGCTTGCGGTAGGAACGCACCGTGTCCGGCTGCACCTTGATGTGCGCGGCGATCTCCTTGTACGACCAGAGTCTGGGGTCGGTCATGCGTGGCACCTCCCTGCGCGCGCCGCGGCGGCGGCCTGGGGCGGCCGGCGGGGGAGCCGGGGCGCTGCGCTGGTGATCACAAAGCCTGTGCCCCTTGAACGACGCCGAGTGAGCGCCGGGCAGCGGCTGTCGACCGGGTGTGACGCAAGACCCGCGTACACGCGACATCTGTGACACGGAGGTGGTTTTTGTGACACGGGTGACGCATTGGCCCCGTGTGGCCGCGTCGGCTCTCGGGCCCTCCGGCGCTCAGGCCCCGCAGGACCTCAGGAACGCACGGGTGCGCCGGGCGATCGGCAGGGGCTTGTCCGGCGGGCACGGGTACATGTCCTGCTCGACGATCGCGAAGAGATCGACGCCGAGCTGCTGCGCGGCGGCCAGGACGGGTTCCAGGGCCGGTACGCCCGACGGCGGTTCGCACATCACCCCGCGCGCGACCGCCGGCCCGAACGGGACCTCCTCGGCGCGCACCGAGGCCAGCACCAGCGGGTCCACCTGCTTGAGGTGGAGGTAGCCGATGCGTTCCCCGTACGTCTCGATGAGCTTGACGCTGTCGCCGCCGCAGTAGGCGTAGTGACCGGTGTCGAGGCACAGGGAGACCAGCGACGAGTCGGTCGCGTCGAGGAAGCGCGTGACGTTCTCCTCGCTGTCGATGTGCGTGTCGGCGTGCGGGTGGACGACGATCCGCAGCCCGAAGCGCTCGCGCACCTCGTGGGCGAGCCGCTCGGTCTGCGTGGTGAGACTGCGCCACTGCGCCGGCGTCAGCGTGCTGTCCTCCAGCACGGCGCCCGTCTTGTCGTCGCGCCAGAACGCCGGGATGACGACCAGGTGCCGCGCGCCCATCGCCTGGGTCAGCGCGGCGATGTCCGCGACGTGCTCCCAGGTCGAGTCCCAGACCTCGGGTCCCCGGTGCAGCCCGGTGAAGACCGTGCCGGCGGACACGGTGAGCCCGCGCCGGGCCGTCTCCTCCCGGAGGACTGCGGGATCGGTGGGCAGATAGCCGTAGGGGCCCAGCTCGATCCACTCGTACCCGGAGCCGGAGACCTCGTCGAGGAAGCGCTGCCAGGGCACCTGCTGCGGGTCGTCGGGGAACCAGACGCCCCAGGAGTCGGGAGCCGAACCGATCCGGATGCGCGACAGTGAGGACGGAGGCGACGACTCCGGCGACGGCTGGGGCTCGGACCGCGGCGATGACTGAGGTGACAACGACGTCATGGGCGCCAGCTTCCGGCGGCTCCGAAGAGGTGTCAAGGGCGTCGTCCGAATGTCCGGACAAAACGTTGACAGGGCTCCCCGCGCGGGACTAGACCTGGGGACAGCCGGAGGGAAGGGAACGGGATGGCGTACGAGCTGATCACCATGGGGCGGATCGGAGTGGACCTCTACCCGCTCCAGGCGGGGGTGCCGCTGGCCCGGGTGACGTCCTTCGGCAAGTTCCTCGGCGGCTCGGCGACGAACGTCGCGGTGGCCGCCGCACGACTCGGACGGCGTACGGCCGTCATCACCCGCACGGGTGATGATCCCTTCGGTGTCTATCTGCACGACGCGCTGCGCGGATTCGGCGTCGACGACCGCTGGGTCACCCCGGTCCCCGGACTGCCGACCCCCGTCACCTTCTGCGAGATCTTCCCGCCGAACGACTTCCCGCTGTACTTCTACCGCCTGCCCAAGGCCCCCGACCTGGAGATCGACGCGCACGAACTCGATCTCGAAGCCGTGCGGGACGCCCAGGTCTTCTGGGTCACCGGCACCGGGCTGTGCGCGGAGCCCAGCCGCACCGCCACGCTCGCGGCGCTGGCCCACCGCGCCCGGTCCGGTACGACGGTCTTCGACCTCGACTGGCGGCCCATGTTCTGGCAGGACCCCGCGTCGGCGCGCCCCTTCTACAAGGAGGCCCTGCGCCACACCACCGTCGCCGTCGGGAACGTCGACGAGGTCGAGATCGCCACGGGGGAGCGCGACCCGCACGCCGCTGCCGCCGCCCTCCTGGAGGCCGGCGTCGAACTCGCCGTGGTCAAGCAGGGCCCCAAGGGCGTGCTCGCCGTCCACCGCGACGGCACCTCCGCCGAGGTCCCGCCCCTGCCGGTCGAGGTCCTCAACGGCCTCGGTGCGGGCGACGCGTTCGGCGGCTCCCTCTGCCACGGGCTGCTCGCCGGCTGGGACCTGGAGCGGATCATGCGGCACGCGAACGCGGCGGGCGCCATCGTCGCCTCCCGTCTGGAGTGCTCCTCCGCGATGCCGACCGCGCACGAGGTCGAGGACGCGCTCGCCGCCGGAGCGGTGCGGTGAGGGCGGGCCACGTCGGGGGCGCACACCAGGAACCGGGCGGCGACGCGGTCCCGCCGGCCGGTCCCGCCGCCCCGCCCACGGCCTGTGCCCCGCTGCGCCCGTCGTCCCCCCGTGTCGACGTCGCCCGCCTCGCGCGGACCCGGGCCCGGCACCCCGAGGCGGTCGCGGAGGCCGCCGCACGACGGGTGCGCAGACCCCTGCTCGGCGACTCCGGCCGGTTGATGATCGTCGCCGCCGACCATCCGGCACGCGGCGTGCTCGCCGTCGGTGACCGCGCACGCGCCATGGCGAGCCGCGCCGACCTGCTGGAGCGGCTCTGTCTCGCGCTCTCCCGCCCCGGCGTCGACGGCGTGCTCGCCACCGCCGACATCCTCGACGACCTGCTGCTGCTCGGCGCGCTCGACGACAAGGTGGCCATCGGGTCGATGAACCGGGGCGGCCTCGCCGGCTCGGCCTTCGAACTGGACGACCGGTTCACCGGACACCGCCCCCAGGACATCGAACGGCTGGGCTTCGACGCGGGGAAGCTGCTGCTGCGCATCGACTACGACGACCCGGGATCGCTGCGGACCCTGGAGTCGGCCGCCCGGGTGATCGACGCCATGGCCGAACGCCGACTCCCGGTCTTCGTCGAACCGTTCCTCTGCCGTCGCCGGGAGGACGGCACGCTGCGCAACGATCTGGGCGCCGAGGCCGTCACCAAGTCACTCGCCATCGCGGCCGGCCTGGGCGGCAGTTCGGCGTACACCTGGCTCAAGGTCCCCGTCACCGAGAACCCCGACGACATGGCGCGGGTCATGGAGGCCTCCACGCTGCCCGCGGTGCTGCTGGGCGGAGATGTGGGCGACGACCAGGAGGGTGCCTACGAGAAGTGGCGTGGTGCCCTTCAACTCCCCACCGTGCAGGGGCTGGTGGTGGGACGTTCGCTGCTGTACCCGGCGGACGGCGAGGTCGCCGCGGCCGTGGACACCGCCGTGGGGCTTCTGTGAGGAGCGCGTGAGCCGTCCGGGCGCCGGGCTGCACGTGCCGAGAGGCACCGCCGCCGACGCGCACTACGCGCTCGACATCGACCCCGCGCGGGCCGGCTGGACGCACAGCGCCCTGCGGATCGTGGAACTGGCGCCAGGGGGTACCCATACCTTCACCACCGGCGACAGCGAGTGGATCGTGCTCCCGCTCGCCGGTGGCTGCACGGTCCGCGCCAAGGACGGCTTGGACGAGGAAGAGTTCCATCTCCTGGGCAGAGAGGGCGTGTTCGACGGAGTCACCGACTTCGCCTACGTGCCCCGTGACGCCCTGGCCCATATCGCCTCCGGCGTGGGAGGCCGCTTCGCCCTGGCAGGAGCGAAGTGCGAGCGCCGACTCCCCGCCCGCTACGGCCCCGCGCCGGAGGTTCCCGTCGAGCACCGCGGCAGCGGCGTCTGCGCCCGACAGGTGCGCAACTTCGCCGCCGCGGACGTCTTCGCCTGCGACCGGCTCATCGCCGTCGAGGTGATCACCCCCGGCGGCAACTGGTCCTCGTACCCGCCGCACAAGCACGACGAGGACGTCCCCGGGGTCGAGTCCCGGCTGGAGGAGATCTACTACTTCGAGATCGACGGCCCGAACGGTTTCGGCTATCAGCGCGTATTCCCTTCCCGTGAGGGCGGTTCGGACGTCCTCGCCGAGGTCCGCACCGGCGATGCCGTCCTCGTCCCCGACGGATGGCACGGCCCGTCCGTCGCCCAGCCCGGCCACGCCATGTACTACCTGAACGTCATGGCGGGGCCGGGCCGGGACAGGGAGTGGCGGATCCGCTTCCACCCCGGACACGCAGAGAGCACAGGGGGATACCGATGACCTCGACGACGAGGCTGACGGTCGCGCAGGCGCTGGTGCGGTTCCTGGCCGCCCAGCACACCGAACGGGACGGGGCGCGACACCGGCTGATCGGCGCCACCTGGGGCATCTTCGGACACGGCAACGTCGCCGGGATCGGTCAGGCACTCGTCGAGTACGCGGACGTGATGCCCTACCACCAGGGCCGCAACGAACAGGCCATGGTGCACGCGGCGGTCGGCTACGCACGGCAGAGCGACCGGCTCTCCACGCACGCCGTGACGACCTCCATCGGCCCCGGCGCCACCAACCTCGTCACCGGCGCCGCCCTCGCCACGGTCAACCACCTGCCCGTCCTGCTGCTGCCCGGCGACGTCTTCGCCACCCGGCCCGCCGACCCGGTGCTCCAGCAGCTCGAGGTGCCCTTCGCGGGCGACGTGTCGGTCAACGACTGTCTGCGCCCGGTGTCGCGCTACTTCGACCGGATCACCCGCCCCGAGGCGCTGATCCCTGCGGCGCTCCAGGCGATGCGCGTGCTCACCGACCCCGCCGACACCGGTGCCGTCACGCTCGCGCTGCCGCAGGACGTGCAGGCGGAGGCGTACGACTGGCCCGAGGAGTTCTTCGCCGAGCGGACCTGGACAGTGCGGCGCCCGGCCGCCGACCCCGGCGAGCTGGCCGCCGCCGTCGCCGCGGTCCGGGCGGCGCGGCGTCCGCTGATCGTGGCGGGCGGCGGGGTCCACCACAGCCGCGCCGAGGAGTCCCTGGCCGAACTGGCCTCCGCCACCCGCATACCGGTGGCGTCCACGCAGGCGGGCAAGGGCTCGCTGCGCTGGGACCATCCGCAGGACGTCGGCGGCATCGGGCACACCGGCACGGCGACCGCCGACGAGCTGGCCCGCACCGCCGACCTCGTGATCGGCGTCGGCACCCGCTACACCGACTTCACGACCGCCTCGGGCACCCTGTTCGGCGCCCCCGGCGTCCGCTTCCTCAACCTCAACATCGCCGCGTACGACGGTCACAAGCTCGCCGGCATCCCGCTGATCGCGGACGCGCGCGCCGGTCTGGAGGCCCTCACCGGGGCGCTGCTGCCCGACCGGCACCGCGTCGAGCCCGCCTACGTCACCGAGTACACGGACGACAAGGAGCGCTGGGAGTACCGCGTCGACGCGGCCTACGAGGCCGAGGACATCGACATCCGACCCACCCAGCCGCAGGTCCTGGGCGTCCTCGACGAGCTGGTCACCGAGGACGACATCCTGATCAACGCGGCCGGTTCGCTCCCGGGCGACCTGCACAAGCTGTGGCGGGCGCGGTCGCGGGACCAGTACCACGTCGAGTACGGGTACTCGTGCATGGGCTACGAGATCCCGGCCGCGATCGGCGTCCGGATGGCGGCCCCGGACCGGCCCGTGTGGGCCCTGGTCGGGGACGGCACGTATCTGATGAATCCGACCGAGATCGTCACCGCCGTCCAGGAGGGAGTCGCGATCAAGGTCGTCGTCCTGCAGAACCACGGGTACGCGTCCATCGGCGGGCTCTCCGCCTCGGTGGGCGCCGAGAGGTACGGCACCGCCTACCGCTACCGCGCGGGGGACCGTACGTTCACGGGGGCGCCGCTGCCGGTCGATCTCGCGGCCAACGCGGCCAGCCTGGGCATGCGGGTTCTGCGCGCGAAGACCGTGCGTGACCTGCGGACCGCCCTCGCCGAGGCGCGCGCCGCGGACACTCCCACTTGTGTCTACGTGGAGACCGAAACGGCAGACACAGTGTCGGGCGCGCCCCCGGCCCAGGCCTGGTGGGATGTACCCGTGGCCGAGACCGCGACCCGATCGTCGGCGGTGGCGGCCCGCGAGGAGTACGACCGGCACGTCGCCGCCCGACGCCGCCATCTGTGAAGGAGTTTTTGGCCATGACGAAGACCGTCGACCACTGGATCGGTGGCAAGCCAGTCGAAGGTGTCTCGGGTACGTACGGGCCGGTCACGGACCCGGCGACCGGGGCCGTGACCACGCGGGTCGCGTTCGCGAGCGTCGACGAGGTCGACGCCGCGGTCGCCGCGGCCAAGGAGGCCTACGCGACCTGGGGCACCTCGTCGCTGGCCAAGCGGACCACGATCCTCTTCAAGTTCCGCGCGCTGCTCGACGCCCACCGCGACGACATCGCCGCGCTGATCACCGCAGAGCACGGCAAGGTCCACTCGGACGCGCTCGGCGAGGTCGCGCGCGGCCTGGAGATCGTCGACCTGGCGTGCGGGATCACCGTGCAGCTGAAGGGCGAGCTGTCGACCGAGGTGGCCTCCCGGGTCGACGTGTCCTCGATCCGCCAGTCGCTCGGCGTCGTCGTGGGCATCACCCCGTTCAACTTCCCGGCCATGGTGCCGATGTGGATGTTCCCGATCGCCATCGCGTGCGGCAACACCTTCGTCCTCAAGCCCTCCGAGAAGGACCCGTCGGCCGCGATGAAGATCGCCGAGCTGCTCGCCGAGGCCGGTCTGCCCGAGGGCGTCTTCAACGTCGTGCACGGTGACAAGACCGCCGTCGACCGCCTCCTGGAGCACCCGGACGTCGCGGCCGTGTCCTTCGTGGGCTCGACGCCGATCGCCCGGCACATCCACACCACCGCCGCCGCCAACCACAAGCGCGTACAGGCGCTCGGCGGCGCCAAGAACCACATGCTGGTCCTGCCGGACGCCGACCTGGACGCGGCCGCCGACGCCGCCGTCTCCGCCGCCTACGGCTCGGCCGGCGAGCGCTGCATGGCGATCTCCGCGGTCGTGGCGGTCGGCTCCATCGGCGACGAGCTGGTGGCCAAGATCCGCGAGCGCGCCGAGAAGATCAAGATCGGTCCCGGCAACGACCCGGCGTCCGAGATGGGCCCGCTGATCACCGCCGCCCACCGCGACAAGGTCGCCTCGTACGTGACGGGCGCCGCCGCCCAGGGCTCCGAGGTCGTCCTCGACGGCACGGGCTACACGGTCGAGGGCCACGAGGACGGCCACTGGATCGGCCTCTCGCTCCTGGACCGGGTGCCGGTGACGGCGGACGCGTACAAGGACGAGATCTTCGGCCCGGTGCTGTGCGTGCTGCGCGTGGACACCTACGAGGAGGGTGTGGCGCTGATCAACGCGTCCCCCTTCGGCAACGGCACCGCGATCTTCACCCGGGACGGCGGCGCCGCCCGCCGGTTCCAGCTGGAGGTCGAGGCGGGCATGGTCGGCGTGAACGTGCCGATCCCGGTGCCGGTCGGCTACCACTCCTTCGGTGGCTGGAAGGACTCCCTCTTCGGGGACCACCACATCTACGGCAACGACGGCACGCACTTCTACACCCGCGGCAAGGTCGTCACCACCCGCTGGCCGGACCCCTCCGAGGCTCCGACAGGCGTCGACCTGGGCTTCCCGCGCAACCACTGAGCCCCACGGAACCACCCGATGAAGCCGTCCGCATAGCGGACGGCTTCATCTTTTTTTGACACGCCCGCAACGATTCCCGTGGAGGGGGGAGGAACCGGGTGGCGCAGGGTATCTGCGGCTGATGCCTTCGAAAGCATGGTCACATTTCACAGAGGCTTGTTGATTGATGTGCTCAGCCGTCCGTGCCTCAGAAAGCGTTGTGACCCTCGTCGCTTTGTGGCTGCGGATTCCGCAGGTAAACGGCCATTGACGCAACGGTTTCCGTCAAGGTTCCATCAACGCGGGAGCGGACGACGAGACGTACGACACGAGCCGCCGGAGGCGATAACGCTCCCGCCCGAACCACCTGACGCACGAGTCGATCGGAACCGCCTTCATGACCGACACGCTCCGCCCTGTCGAGACCGCCGCCCTCACGGCGACCGGGAACCCCCAGAAGCTCAAGCGCTCCATCGGCATCGTCGGCGGGACCCTGCTGACGCTCTCGTGCGTGACACCCGCGTCGACGCTGTTCGTCGTGGTCCCCGACCTCTTCTCGTCCCTCGGCACGGCCACCGCGCTCACCATCGCGATCGGCTCCCTGCTCTGTATCGCCGTGGCGTTCTGCTACTCGGAGCTGGGCACCCTCATCCCCAGCGCCGGCGGCGAGTACGCCATGGTCTCCACGCTGGCCGGACGCCTCGCGGGCTGGCTGGTCTTCGTGCTCTCCCTGCTGGTCGTCATGATCGTGCCGCCGGTGATCGCCATGGGCACCGCGGACTACCTCGCGCCCCTCGTGCATCTGAACCCCTCGATCGCCGGCGCCGGGGTGATGCTCCTGGCCACCCTCGCGGGCCTGCTCGACCTGCGCGCCAACGCCTGGATCACCGGCATCTTCCTGGTCCTCGAAGTCATCGCCGCGGGCGTCGTCGCCGTCCTCGGCTTCTCGCACAGCGAGCGCGGCGCAGGCAGTCTCGTCTCCATGCAGGTCTCCGGCTCCGGCGGCCACACGGACACCGTGACGGCCATGCTCGTCGTCTCCGGACTCGCCATCGCCCTCTTCATCACCCAGGGCTTCTCGACCGCGGTCTACCTCTCCGAGGAACTGGAGAACCCGCGCCGCAACGTCGCCCGCACGGTCCTCGCCACCCTCGCCATCTCCACCGTCATCATCCTGGTCCCGGTCGTCGCCATCACCATGGGCGCCCCCGACCTGTCCGCCCTCACCGGCGGCGACATCAGCACCATGGTCACGGCCTGGTCCAACTCCGCCGTCGGCACCTTCGTCAGCCTCTGCGTGGCCCTCGCGATCATCAACGCGGGCATCGTCATGGTCATCCAGAACTCCCGCGTGCTGTTCGCCTCGGCCCGTGACAAGGCGTGGCCCGGACCGGTCAACAAGGGACTGTCCCGGCTCGGCCGCTTCGGCTCCCCCTGGGTCGCCACCCTCCTGGTCGGCGTCCCCGGCGCGGCCCTCTGCTCCGTCAACCTGGACACGCTGTACGGCGTGACGGGTGTCTCCGTGACGGCGATGTACCTGCTCGTCGCGGTCGCCGCGCTGCTCGCCCGGCGCGGCCACCACCGCCACACGCCCGCCTGGCGGATGCCGCTGTGGCCCGTCGTCCCGGTCCTGCTGATCGCGGTCCTCGCCTACATCCTGACCCAGCAGGAGACGGTCTACCTGCTGTGGACCGGCGGCATCACGGCGGTCGCCACCCTGTACTGGGCCTTCTACCTGCGCCCGCGCCGCGACACCCGTTGGCTGGTGTCGATCCCGGAGGACGAGCAGGTCTGACCGGCGCCCCGGGCCGCCCGGCCCCGCGGGACGGACGGCGGCCTCAGCCGAAGTCCCACGTCACCACCGTGCACGTCCCGTCGTCCTTGCCGTCCGCACCGCGGTACACGGCGAGGGCGACGTCGTTCCCGGTGTCCACCCCCACCCACATCCCGTAACAGTCGCGTTCCCGTGCCAGGGAAGCGAGTTCACGGACCAGCGCCCGCCCGATCCCGCGCCGCCGGAACGGCTCCGCCACCGCCAGTTCGTACAGGAACATCTCGGTGCCCTTGTCCGGGTGGACGGTCTCGACGCCGCTGACGAAGCCGACGGGCTCCCCGTCCTCGTAGGCGAGGAACAGGTGGTGCCCCTGGGTCTCCAGGAACCGCCGCGCCCACTCGGGACGCACGGGGTTGTCGAAGAGGTACTCGGCGGCGGTCAGTTCCCCGACGGTGGTGGCGCGGCGCATCTCCATGGCCCGTTCGTACCACGGACGCGGTACGCGGGGGCCGTACCGTACTCCCGTGGGAGGGGCCCCGGTTCAGCCGGGCGGCTGCCCCGGATGTCCGTGGGCACCCGTACCGTTGAGGCATGGATCTTCGACTGCCCCGGCCGCGGCTGCCGCGCCGGGGACGCCTGCCCGCCCGGACGGACGCGCGAGCCCGCTGGAGGTGGGCGGCCGCCGCCGCGGCGCTCGTCGTGCTCGCGGGCGCGGGCACGTGGACGGCCGTCGCCTCCGACGACCCGCAGGGCGTGCACCGCAGCGACCGGATGATGTCCATGGGCGGCGGAGTGCGGATCGACACCTCGTACTTCACCACCGGCCCGTCCACACAGCGCCGCCCCGCCGTCCTTCTCGCGCACGGCTTCGGCGGCAGCAAGGCGGACGTCCGCGGCGAGGCCGAGAAGCTCGCCCGCGACGGGTACGCGGTACTGACCTGGTCGGCCCGCGGCTTCGGCCGGTCCAACGGGAAGATCGGACTGAACGACGCGCGGGGCGAGGTCGCCGACGCCTCCCGGCTCATCGACTGGCTGGCGAAGCGCCCCGAGGTCCGGCTCGACAAGACCGGCGACCCGCGCGTGGGCATGGCCGGCGCGTCCTACGGCGGCGCCGTCTCGCTGCTGACCGCCGCGCACGACCCGCGCGTCGACGCCATCGCCCCGTCCATCACGTACTGGAACCTCGCCGACGCCCTCTTCCCGAACGGCGTGTTCAAGAAGGTCTGGGCCGGCCTCTTCATCAACTCCGGCGGCGGCTGCCGGCGGTTCGAGGCCGAGCTGTGCGCGATGTACAACCGGGTCGCGGAGTCCGGGAAGCCCGACGCCGCGGCGGAGAAGCTCCTCCAGGAGCGCAGCCCCGAGGCCGTCGCCTCCCGCATCAAGGTGCCCACCCTCATCGCGCAGGGCCAGACGGACTCCCTCTTCCCGCTCGGCCAGGCCGACGCGATGGAGAAGGCGCTCCGCGCCAACCGCGCACCCGTGAAGGTCGACTGGATCTCCGGCGGACACGACGGCGGCGACATGGAGGCGGACCGCGTCAGCTCCCGCGCCGCCTCCTGGTTCGACCGCTACCTGAAGGACGACAAGGGCGCCGACACCGGCCCCGCCTTCCGCGTCACCCGCACCGGAGGCATCGACTCCACCGACGGCGCCGCCCTGCTGCGCGGCGCGAGCGCCGACCGCTACCCCGGACTGGAGAGCGGCCGACACACCGTCGCGCTGACCGGCCGGGAACAGACCTTCCAGAACCCGGCCGGCGCCAGCCCGCCCGCCATCTCCGCCCTGCCGGGTCTCGGCGACTCGGGAGGCCTCACCCAGCTCTCCTCCCTCGGCGTCGGCATCGGCATCGACTTCCCCGGCCAGTACGCCCACTTCCAGTCCGCGCCCTTCCGTGACGACCTGCGCGTCACCGGCTCGCCCACGGTCACGGTGCACGTGAAGTCGAGCAGCGACGACGCCGTCCTCTTCGGCAAGGTGTACGACGTCGGCCCCGGCGGCAAGCGCCAGGTGCTGCCCTCCCAACTCGTCACCCCCGTGCGGGTGGAGGGCGCGAAGTCCGGCAAGGACGTCCGCCTCACCCTGCCCGCCGTCGACCACGAGGTGCAGAAGGGCCACCGGCTCCGCCTGGTCCTCGCCTCGACCGACCTGGGCTACGCCTCTCCGGTCGCCCCGGCCACGTACACCGTCTCGGTGAAGAGCGGCCTCCAGGTGCCCACGGCACCCGGCGTGACGACCGCCGCCGCGCCGCTCCCCTCCTGGGTGTGGTGGCTGCCGGTCGCCGGCGCGCTCGTCGCACTGGCCCTGCTGGTCACCGGCCGCCGCCGCACGACCGCCCCGGCGCCCGACCCCGCGCTCGCCGAGGTCCCGCTCCAGATCACCGACCTGACCAAGCGCTACGCGAAGTCGGCCGACCGGTACGCCGTGCGCGACCTGTCGTTCCGGGTGGAGAGGGGCCAGGTCCTCGGCCTGCTCGGGCCGAACGGCGCGGGCAAGACGACCACCCTGCGCATGCTGATGGGCCTCATCAAGCCCGACGACGGCGAGATCCGCGTCTTCGGGCACGCCATCCGCCCCGGCGCTCCCGTCCTCTCCCGGGTCGGCGCGTTCGTCGAGGGCGCCGGCTTCCTCCCGCACCTCTCCGGCCGGGAGAACCTGGAGCTGTACTGGCAGGCCACCGGCCGGCCTCCCGAGGACGCCCACCTCGAAGAGGCCCTGGAGATCGCCGATCTCGGCGACGCGCTGGCCCGCGCCGTGCGCACCTACTCCCAGGGCATGCGCCAGCGCCTCGCCATCGCGCAGGCCATGCTCGGCCTCCCGGACCTGCTGATCCTCGACGAACCGACCAACGGCCTGGACCCGCCGCAGATCCGCGAGATGCGCGGGGTGATGATCCGGTACGCCGCCGCGGGCCGTACCGTCATCGTCTCCAGCCATCTCCTCGCCGAGGTCGAGCAGTCCTGCACCCACCTGGTGGTCATGGACCGCGGCCGGCTCGTCCAGGCGGGCCCCGTCGCCGAGATCATCGGCTCCGGCGACACCCTGCTCGTCGGCACCGGAGCACCCGTCGACGCACCCGTCGTCGAGAAGGTCGGCGCCCTCCCGGGCGTCGTGTCGGCCCTCGCCACCGAGGACGGACTGCTCGTCCGCCTCGGCGCCGACGGCAGCGCGCAGCGGCTCGTCGCCGAACTCGTGCGCCTCGACGTGCCGGTGGCGTCGGTGGGACCCCACCGCCGGCTGGAAGACGCGTTCCTCACCCTGATCGGAGGCTCCGCATGAGCACGCTCGTCGAGCGGACCGAGACGGCGGACGGGTACCGGGCGCGCCGCACCCTGCCGCTGCGCGTGGAGCTCCTCCGCCAGCTGAAGCGCCGCCGCACCCTGGTGATGGGCGCGATCCTCGCGCTCCTGCCCTTCGTCCTCGTCGCGGCGTTCGCGATCGGCGGCGAACCCGGCGGCCGGAACGGCCAGGTCACCCTGATGGACACGGCCACCGCGTCGGGCGCCAACTTCGCCGCGGTGAACCTGTTCGTCTCCGCGGGATTCCTCCTGGTGATCCCGGTCGCCCTGTTCTGCGGCGACACCATCGCCTCGGAGGCCAGCTGGTCCTCCCTGCGCTATCTGCTGGCGGCGCCCGTGCCGCGAACGCGGCTGCTGTGGTCCAAGCTCACCGTGGCGCTCGGCCTCAGCCTCGCCGCGATGGTCCTGCTGCCGGTCGTCGCGCTCGTCGTCGGCACCGCCGCGTACGGCTGGGGCCCGCTGGAGATCCCGACCGGCGGCGCGCTCTCCGCGGGCACCGCCACCCAGCGCCTGCTCGTCGTCATCGCGTACGTCTTCGTGTCCCAACTGGTCACCGCGGCGCTCGCGTTCTGGCTGTCGACGAAGACGGACGCCCCGCTCGGCGCGGTCGGCGGCGCGGTCGGCCTGACCATCGTGGGCAACGTCCTGGACGCGGTCACCGCCCTCGGCCACTGGCGCGACTTCCTGCCCGCCCACTGGCAGTTCGCCTGGGCCGACGCCGTCCAGCCCACCCCGGAATGGGGCGGCATGATCCAGGGCACGGCGATCTCGGTGACGTACGCCCTCGTCCTGTTCGCCCTGGCCTTCCGCGGCTTCCGGCACAAGGACATCGTGTCGTAGCCGCGTCGTCGGGTGCCGCCGGCCGAACCCGGCGGCACCCGACGACACCCCCAGGTCTCCGGAAGATCACCCACCGGTCTCGAAGCCCCGCCGCCGTGGCCGGTTCGAGACTCTTCCGCAACGCTCCTGAGCGCTCGTCCGGGCCCCCTCGGCCGTCACAGTCACACACGTCGGGCCACACAAGGGCCGTACGACCGAGGGGGCACGGATGGGGAAGAACCACATACGCACAGCGTCCGGCGGAAAAACCAGGACGAGCGGTGCCCGGGCGGCGGGCCGACGCCTGGGCCTCCCGCTGCTCGCCCTCGCCGCGGCCGGCGCGGTCCTGCTCACCGGATGCGGCGCGGGCAGCGGCGACAACTCCTCCGACGGGAGCAAGTCACGCCACAACCTCCCGCTCCCGGGTCAGCCGACCGGCGGCAGCGCGGAACGCGACCAGGAGGGCGAGCAGTCGGACGCCCCCGACGCCACCCCGTCGGCCGACTACCTCTCCACCTTCGCCCTCGACGTCGACACCGCGTCGTACGGCTACGCCCGCCGCTCCCTCGCGAGCGGCCGCGCCCCGGACCCGTCCACCGTCCGCCCCGAGGAGTTCGTCAACAGCTTCCGCCAGGACTACGAACGCCCCGAGGGCGACGGCTTCTCCGTCACCGTCGACGGCGCCCGCACCGACGACGCGCGCTGGTCCCTCGTCCGGGTCGGCCTCGCCACCCGGGCCGCCGAGACCGAGAGCCGCCGCCCGCCCGCCGCCCTCACCTTCGTCATCGACATCTCGGGCTCCATGTCCGAACCCGGGCGCCTCGACCTGGCCCGTGCCTCCCTCGACGTGATGACCGACCGGCTGCGCGACGACGACTCGGTCGCGCTGGTCACCTTCAGCGACGAGGCCGAGACCGTCCTGCCGATGACCCGGATCGGCGACCACCGCGACCGCGTCCACAAGGCGATCGACCGCCTGGAACCGACCGACTCGACCAACCTCGGGGCGGGCGTGCGGACCGGCTACGCGACCGCCGTCGAAGGCCTGCGCAAGGGTGCCACCAACCGCGTCGTCCTCGTCTCCGACGCCCTCGCCAACACCGGCGACACCGACGCCGACAGCATCCTCGAACGGATCTCCTCCGCCCGCCGCGAGCACGGCATCACGCTCTTCGGCGTCGGGGTCGGCAGCGAGTACGGCGACGCCCTCATGGAACGCCTCGCCGACAAGGGCGACGGCCACACGACGTACGTCTCCAGCCGCGACGACGCGTACACCGTCTTCTGCGACCAACTCCCGCAGAACATCGACCTCACGGCCCGCGACGCCAAGGCGCAGGTCGCCTTCGACCCCGAGACGGTCGAGCGGTTCCGGCTGATCGGCTACGACAACCGCAAGGTCGCCGACGACGACTTCCGCGACGACCGGGTGGACGGCGGCGAGGTCGGCCCCGGCCACACCGTCACCGCGCTCTACGCCGTCCGCACCCGCCCCGGCGCCTCCGGCCGGCTCGCCACCGCGACCGTCCGCTGGCTCGACCCCGACAGCCGCACCCCGCACGAGAACTCCGGCCGGCTGGGGACCGGTTCGCTGCGCGACGACGTCTGGGCCGCCCCGCCCGCCTTCCAGATCACCGCCGTGGCCGCCTACTTCGCCGACGCCCTCCGCTCGGGCGACGCGCGCTGGAGCGCCCTGCCCGGCGGGCGCCCGCTCGGCGAACTCGCCTCCCGCACCCGCGATCTGGCGCGTGCCACCGGCGACAAGGACGTCGAGGCACTCGCCACCGCGATCGGCCAGGCCGACGACCTGAACGTCTGCGACGCGGACTGCGTCGGGTAGTCCCCACCCGGGACCCCTCCCGCGGGAACTGATCGTGCGCGACCCATTGAATTTCTGTTACGCGCGAGTAAGTTGACCCGGGAGTAAGGACCCTGCGACCGGGAGCCGTGATGGGCGTACGCAAGGATCTGAAGCGGGCGAAGCGGCGTGCGGGCCTGCCGAGCCGCGGTCAGCTGGAGCTGGTCCGGGACGAGAGCGGTACGGTCCGCGAGGCACGTACCGCCCGTCTGGCACCGGCTCCCACCACCGGGAGCACGGCCGACCTGCCGTTCACCAACGCGGCCGAGGCCCCCGGCGCGATCGTGCTGCGCCGGCCGGCCGACGGCGCGTGGACCTCGGTGACCGCCGCCGCCTTCGCCCGTGAAGTCACCGACACGGCAAAGGGGTTGATCGCGGCCGGCCTCCAACCGGGCGGCCGGGTCGCCGTGATGTCCCGTACCCGCTACGAGTGGACGGTCCTCGACTTCGCGATCTGGGCGGCCGGCGGCCAGGTCGTTCCCGTCTACGCGACCTCCTCCGCCGAGCAGGTGGAGTGGATCGTCCGGGACTCCGGCGCCCGCTTCGTGATCGTCGAGACCCCCGGCAACGCGGACACCGTGACCACCGGTACCGCCCGCCACCCCGAACCTCCGCGCGTCTGGGGGCTCGACGCCGGAGCCCTCGGTGAACTCGCCTCCCTGGGGCGGGACATCACCGACGAGGAGGTCGTCAAACGCCGCGCCGCGCTCACCCCCGACACGGTCGCGACGGTCTGCTACACCTCCGGGACCACCGGCAGACCCAAGGGCTGCGTCCTCACCCACGCCAACCTGCACGCCGAGGCCGCCAACACCGTCGAGCTGCTGCACCCCCTCTTCAAGGAGGTCACCGGCCAGACGGCCTCCACCCTCCTCTTCCTTCCGCTCGCCCACATCATGGGCCGCACCCTGCAGATCGCCTGCCTGATGGCCCGCATCGAGCTGGGCCACTGCCCGAGCATCAAGCCCGACGAACTCCGCCCCGCGCTCAAGGAGTTCCGGCCCACCTTCCTGGTCGGCGTGCCGTACCTCTTCGAGAAGATCCACGCCACCGGCCGCGCCACCGCCGAGAAGATGGGCCGCGCCGCCTCCTTCGACCGCGCCGACCGCGTCGCCGTGCGCTTCGGGGAGGCGTACCTGAACAAGTTCCTCGGCACCGGCAAGGGCCCCGGCATCGGCCTGTACGCCGCCTGGGCGCTCTACGACCTGCTGGTCTACCGCCGCATCCGCAACGAGATCGGTGGACGCGCGCACTACGCCATCAGCGGCGGCTCCCCGCTCGACCGCGACCTCAACCTGTTCTTCTACGCCGCCGGAATCCTCGTCTACGAGGGCTACGGCCTCACCGAGACGACCGCCGCCGCCACCGTCGTCCCACCGCTCGGCCCGCGCCCCGGCACGGTCGGCCTGCCGATCCCGGGCACCGCCGTGCGGATCGCCGACGACGGCGAGGTGCTCATCAGGGGCGGAGTCGTCTTCGGCGCCTACTGGAACAACCCGGCGGCCACCGACGCCGCCCTGACCGACGACTGGTTCGCCACCGGCGACCTCGGCGCCCTGGACCAGGACGGGTACCTGACCATCACCGGCCGCAAGAAGGACATCCTCATCACCACGGGCGGCAAGAACGTCTCTCCGGCCGTGCTGGAGGACCGGCTGCGCAGCCGCGCCCCCGTCGGCCAGTGTCTCGTCGTCGGCGACAACCGCCCGTTCGTCGCGGCCCTCATCACCCTCGACCCGGAGGCGGTGGCGCACTGGCTCGCCGTCCGCGGACTCCCGGCGGACACCCCGCTCTCGGACCTCGTGAGCGATCCCCGGATGCGCGCCGATGTGCAGAAGGCGGTGGACCACGCCAACGCGGCCGTCTCCCGGGCCGAGTCCATCCGCGCGTTCGTCCTGGTGGAAGGGGAGTTCACCGAGGACAACGGCCTGCTCACGCCGTCCCTGAAGGTGAAGCGGCACGCGGTGACGACGGTGCACGCGGCCGACATCGAGGCGCTGTACGGGAACTGACGGGCAGACCGGCCCAACCGTCCCCGGACACGGGAACAGCGGGCCGCTCCGAAGAGCGACCCGCTGTCCGCGGAGCTGAGGGTGATCAGCTGCCGGCCGAGCCGTTGCCCGACAGGACCGGGATGTTGTCCAGGATGTGCGACAGCGGCTCGTCGCCCTTGGCCTGGGTGGAGTTCTCGGTGCACTGCTGGTTCTGCGGCGCCGAGAGGATCGGCACGTCCTGGAGGACGGTGACCGGGACCAGGCCGACGAGCGAGGCCAGGTTGGCCTTGACGGGCAGGCCGACACAGGGCTTGTTCAGGGAGCCCTGCACGAGCGAGAGCTGGGGGCTCATGTCGCCGTGCGTGGCCTGGTTGCCGTACTTCTGGACGGAGCCGTTGCCGTTCGTGGTGGTGACACCGTCATCGTTGCCGATGGCGAGCGCCTGGGGCGCGGCGGCAGCCGAGACACCGGCGATGGAAGCGGCAATGGCCGCGGTCGCCCAGAGCTTCTTCATGGTGGTTTTGCCCTTTCGGAGAGCGGACTCCGAGCGGAGCCGCGTCATGATCAACAGTGCTGCGGATGGTGCGGTTGCGGGGTGTGCCCCGAATGGCCCACCGGAAGTTTCCGGGGCCGGGACGTCGCCGCCGCTGTCGTCGTGGAGGTGACAGCGGCAGCGGGCCGCCGGAGATGCGGACGGCCCGCTGTACGCGGCGAAGGGTCAGCTGCCGAGGGAGCCGTTGCCCGACAGGACCGGGATGTTGTCCAGGATGTGCGACAGCGGCTCGTCGCCCTTGGCCTGGGTGGAGTTCTCGGTGCACTGCTGGTTCTGCGGGGCCGACAGGATCGGCACGTCCTGGGCGACGGTGACCGGCACGAGGCCGACGAGCGAGGCGAGGTTGGCCTTGGCGGGCAGGCCGATGCAGGGCTTGTTCAGGGAGCCCTGGATGAGCGCCATCTGCGGGCTCATGTTGCCGTACGTGGCCTGGTTGCCGTAGATCTGCGCGGCGCCGTTGCCCTGGGTGGTGGTGACACCACCGTCGTTGCCGATGGCCAGCGCCTGCGGCGCGGCGGCAGCCGTGGCTCCGACGACGGAAGCGGCGATCGCCGCAGCAGCCATAACCTTCTTGATCACTTGCTGATCCCTTCTGGAGTAACCCCGTCCACCGGAGCGACCTGGACAACTGGACCCGGCCCGCATAGTTGCTGCGATTCACCCCAATGGCCCATGTGCGCGGCGTGAACGTCACGTGCTCGGGCCAGAGGTTCCGTGAATTCGGACGGGATGAACGGTCCGATCGGGTGATGTCGCGGAACCAATCCGGCGGGCTCCGGTTGATGTGGGAGCAGGAATATGTGTCACAGGTAGGAAAGGAACCCGGAGAAATGCTCAAGAAGGCAATGGCCGTGGCTGCTGTCGCGGCTTCCGTCGTCGGTGTCTCGGCGGCGGCCGCCCCGCAGGCGCTGGCCATCGGCAACGACGACGGCGTCACCACCACCAACGGGAACGGTGCCGAGCAGTCGTACGGCAACTCCGTCGCCAAGGGCGACCTGAGCCCGCAGGCCTCGCTCGTGCAGGGCTCGCTGAACAAGCTCTGCCTCGGTGTGCCGGTCAAGGTCAACGCGGGTTCGCTCGTCGGCGTCCTGGTCCCGGTCACCGCTCTTCAGGACGTGCCGGTCCTCTCCGCTCCGCAGAACCAGCAGTGCGCCGAGAACTCCACCCAGGCCAAGGGTGACGAGCCGCTGTCGCACATCGCGGACAACATCCCGGTCCTGTCGGGCAACGGCTCCCTCGGCAGCTGACCCCCGGCCGGGCCCGGGTCGCGCGCTCCGTCCGACGCGCGCGACCCGGGCCCGGTTTCGCGTACCCCCCGTACGGTGACGTCTTTTCCTGCCGAAACACCCCGTGCGTGAACACCCCCTGGGAAACGTTTCTCTCCTTTTCCAGCGAAACGCTTCTTCTTCGCCGCGCTCCCGACAGAAGCGTTTCTCCTGCTGTGGCCGCTTGTGCCTCCTTCCCGTCAGGGCGATTCGAGTGAATTAACAAGCGGCGCGCACTGCGCAGTTTCTTCGGTCGTCCGTCCCTCGTTTACAGCCTGCAGGTCATGGTGCGAGCCGTTCAAGTTGTGCTCGCTCGGTTTCGGCCGACAAAGGGGCATGACCGCAGAGAAGGGAAAGCACGTGAAGCACAAGAAGAGCGCTGCTGTCGTCGCCGGCGCGATCATGGCCCTGGGCATGGCTGCCCCGGCCTTCGCGGACGCGGGTGCCGAGGGTGCCGCCGTCCACTCTCCCGGTGTCCTCTCGGGCAACGTGATCCAGGTTCCCGTCCACATCCCCGTCAACGTGTGCGGCAACTCGATCAACGTGATCGCTCTGCTGAACCCGGCGTTCGGCAACACCTGCGTCAACGACTGACGTCTCCCGGCACCTCAGCCGCCCCCGGCTGTGCCACGGCCGGCCTTGGACCGCAGTGCGGGCCGAGGCCGGCTTCCTCACTTCTACCAGCAGGAAGACAACAAGAGTGCGACAGAACCTGAGTAGGGGAGTGGTCGTGGCGGCGGCCGCGACGAGCATCATGTCCCTGTACGCCAGCCCGGCCTTCGCGGACTCCGGCGCGGTGTCGGCCGCCTCGGGCTCCCCGGGCGTCGCGTCGGGCAACAACGTCCAGGTGCCGGTGAACGTGCCGCTGAACGCCTGCGGCAACACGGTCGACGTGGTCGCGGCGCTCAACCCGGCCTTCGGCAACTCCTGTGCCAACCCGTCGGGTTCGCACGGCAGGCACGCCGCGCCGCGCATCCCAGCCCAGCAGGACACCGGCTCCGGCCACGGCGGCTCCGGCCACCAGGGCGGCCGCCACGGCGGCGGAGCGTACGGCGGCGGCCCCGGGAACTCCGGCCACGGGAACTCCGGCCACGGGGATGCGGGCTACGGGGATTCGGGCCACGGCCACTCCGGGTACGGCGACTCGGGGCAGGGTCACTCGGGTTACGGCGACTCCGGCCATGGAGGCTCCGGATACGGCGACTCCGGGTACGGGGACTCGGGCTACGGGGATTCCGGCTACGGCGGACACGGTCACGGTCAGCACGGCGGTCACGGTGGTTCCTCCGCGCACGGCGGGGCCCAGGGCTCGCCGGGTGTGCTCTCCGGCAACCACGCCGGTGCCCCGGTGGACGCCCCGGTCGAGCTGTGCGGCGACACCGTCGACGTGATCGGCATCGGGAACCCGGTGTTCGGCAACGAGTGCGGCCACCAGCACACCCCCGGGGGCTACGGGTCCACCCCGGACGAGAACTGCACCCCGCCGTTCACGCCCCCGCCGACGCACGAACACCCGCCCACCGAGACGCCGTTCACGCCCGTCTCGTACACCCCGCCGCCCACGGTCCACGAGCAGCCGCCCGCGCCGCCCGCCCCGGAGCACCACCGGTCCACGCACCCCGCCGCGTTGGCGGAGACCGGCGGGGCGGGTCTCCCGGCGACCGCGGCCGTCAGCCTGTTTCTGCTCGCCGGCGGCACGGTGATGTACCGGCGGAGCCGCGTCGCGTCGCGTCCCTGACGCCACCGGGGGCCGGACGCGTCACCGCGTCCGACCCCCGAACCGTCGTGCCCCCGGACCCCGGGCCCGCCGGTCAGCTCCGCGCGCCGAGCCCCTCGTCGGATCCCCTCGGCAGGCGTGACGCGGGCGCGGGAACCCGCGCGCCGCTCGGCCCCGTGCGCAGCCTTCGCCGTACGCCCCGCACGAGGGTGTCCGCGGTGAAGCCGGCGCCCTGCACGAAACGCATGGCGGGCCCGAACGCGGACGCGGTGACCAGACCGGCCATGAACAGGCCCGGCACCGAGGACTCGAAGTCCCTGCCGATGGCGGGGGAACCGTCGGGCAGGGCCGCCACGCCCGCCCGGAGTTCGCCGGCGAGCAGGCCGAGACGGTCGCGCCGGCCCCGGAAGCCGGTGGCCGCGATGACGTGGTCGGTCTCCAGACAGGTCGGCGTACCGTCCGCGTCCACCGTCTCGACGCGCAGCCCGATCCCCGACGCGTAGGCCGACGTGACCTCGTGACCCAGCATCAGCTCGACGACGGGCTCGACGCGGTCGCGCACCCACCAGGCCCCCGCGGGCCCCAGCGCGGTGGCCGCGATCCGCGTCCGGGTGGGTTCCGGGAGCCGGCGGAAGAGACCGGGGCGCTCGGCGTAGAACCAGTTGCGCCAGCCGCAGCCGAGACCGCTGTGCGGGGCACGGGCCGCCCGCCACCACGGCCGGTCCCGGTCGGGCGGCACGTCGTTCCAGCGCAGCCGGCCCGCGCGGGCCAGCAGCCTGACCCGGGTGCCCTGTTCGGCGAGCAGTGCCGCCGTCTCCAGTGCCGCCTGGCCGCCTCCGATCACGGTGACGTCGCGGTCCCGGAAGCGGGAGAGGTCGCCGTGGTGGCTGCTGTGCGACACCTGCTCGGGGCCGAGGTCGCGCAGCACGGACGGCACCTCGACGAAGGGCATCACACCGACGGCCAGGGCGACCGTCCGGGCGCGCAGCACCTCGCCGTCGTCGATCAGCGCCTCGAACCCGCCGGGGCAGGCCCGCACACGGACGACCATGCGCTCGTCGACGTGCGGCACGGCGTTGCGGGCGAACCACAGGCCGTACGAGGCGAACATGCCGACCGGGATCGGTTCGCCGTGCCGGGCTGGCACCCCCCGGCCGGCGCAGTACGTCTCCAGACGCCAGCGGCCCTCCGGGTCGGAGAGGTTCGACGCCCACGGCTCCGACTTCAGGAACATGCCGCCGGGCATGTGGTCCCGCCAGGAGGCCATGGGGCGGCCGAGGACCCGCAGGCTCAGCCCGGCGGCCGCGGCGTGGGACGCGATGGACAGGCCGTAGGGTCCGGCTCCCACCACCAGGAGGTCGTACATCAGCGGCTGCTCGCTTTCTCGTCGTCGGCAAGGGAGTCGGCAAGGGGACCGGCCGGAGTGTCGGCCGACGGGGCGGGCGGGGGAGCGGGGACCGGGACGGTCCTGGCCTCGGGGCGGGTGACCGCTTCGCCGCGCGGGCGGACGACGGTCGGGTCCGGGCCGGGGGCGTCCGGTCCCTCCACGGGGACCGCGAGCTCTTCGAGCGCCTCGGTCACCGCCGCCCGCTCCCGCTCCGCCGTGCGACCCGTCGTGACGTCGTCGGATTCCCGCGAAGCGGCCGGTCCGCACAGCAGACGGCCGGCGCGCTGGGTCAGACGCCGCGGCACGTGCCGGGTCCACAGGCTCCACATCGCCCGGCCCGGCGCGGGGTCGTCCGGCGCGTGCCAGGCGAGTTCGCGCCCCGCCGGGCGAGGACGCAGGGCGCCGAGCGGAGCGTAGTTCTCCACGACGAACGCGCGGCCCGGAAGAGGAACCGGATCGGGCAGTGGACGGTGGGTCAGATCCAGGTGCAGGGCGCGGACGACGTCCAGGCCGCCGCCGTCCTCGAAGAGCCGGAACTGGGCGCCGGGACGGGGGTTGAAGTCGAGCAGGTGGTAGCGGCCCGTCGTGCCGTCCCTGCGGAAGTCGAGGTCGAAGATGCCCCGGTAGCCGAGGGCGCCGGTGAGCCGTTCGACCAGCGTCTCCAGCTCGGGGTTGGGCGTCCAGCGGCCGACCGCCGTGAGGCCCGCGCCACGCGGCCAGGACAGGTGCTTGCGGCCGGCGCCGCCGCCGTGCGTCGCTCCGGACCGGCCGACGTATCCGTGGAAGAACCAGTCGCGATCGGGCCCCGGCGGCAGGAAGGCCTGCAGCAGCAGCGGGCTGCCCGCCTCCGCGCTGCGCAGATAGAGGTCCTGCGCCTCCCGCGCCGAGCGCACCACGACGGTGCTGCGCAGTCCGGTCCCGGCCGGGATCAGCCACGGGCGGCTCCACTTGGCCATCACCGGCAGCCCCAGCTGCCAGGCCGCGGCGGCGGCCTGCGCCGGGCTCTCCGGGATCAGGGTCACCGGGTGCGGAACTCCCACGCTCGCGCAGACGGCGGCCAGTTCGGCCTTGTCGGCGACGCGTTCGGCGAGGGCGCCGGGCTGCTGCGGCAGCAGATACCCGTCGGCGAGGTCCTCGCCCATGCGGCCCACCGCCAGCGCGCTCGCGTCATCCATCGGGACCAGTACGGCCGGCCGGGACACCCGGGCGGCCACTCGGCGCAACACCGCGGCGATGTCCGCGGTGGACGAACCCGGCGGCGGCGGGGGATGCATCTCGCACACAAAACGCGATCTGCGGACGGGACTTCCCTCGGAGTCCGCGACGACATGAACCTCCACACCGGCTCTGCCGAGTGAGCGCACGGCCCCCAGAGTTCCGTGGTGAAAGGGATTCCGGTCGATGCGCAGCAGAACGGCGGGGACCCGGGTGTCGAGAATCTGCACAGGCTTTTCCTTCGGATCGGCGACAGGGTCGTTGTAGGGGTGGGGAACGCTTCGGGGGGTGATTTCGGGAACGGGACCGGACGTTCCGTGGTGGACGCGCGCACGAGTGGGTCACCCGTGCGGGTGATCATCAGGTGCGGAGGCAGGGGCCTCGGTTGGCGGAATGGGTATTCGTATGACTGAGTGTCAGTAATCGGAGATGTAAATCCGAGAAACAAGAGGGAGAAAGGAGCAGGCATGGCCCCACAGCAGCATCGGCCCCGGAACAGAAGGCTGGCGTTCGTCGCGGCCGGCATCGTCACGTCGGTCGCGCTCGCGTCGGGTCCGGGATACGCCGTGGGCGCCGGGGTGGGTCGGGTCGGCGATCCGCCGGCTCCGACGCCCACGGTGGTGGCACCGCCCGCGGCCTCCTCGACCACCGGCGGGGCCCAGACCCCGCTTCCGGTTCCCAGCCCGCCGATCAGCGCGCCCGCCGCGTCCGGCAAGCCCGCGGCGACCGGCGCGACGCCCACGCCCACCGTCCAACCGGACGCCGCGCAGCCCGCCTTCGGCGCCTACCTGGACTACGGCGCCAGGGGTATCGCCCGCATCGCCCAGCTCAGCGAGTGGTTGGGCGGCACCGAACTGCGCGTCGGGCACACGTATCTGCCCGGTGACCGCTGGAGCAACATCGAGGGCGCGCCCGGCTTCCTGGACGCCTGGGCGGACTGGCGTCGCGAGCAGGCCGACCGGATGCTCGTCCTCAACGTCCCGATGATGGAGCGCAACGAGGACCGGGTCTCCGACAGCGAGGTCAGGAGCCTGCTCGCCGAGGCCTCCTCCGGAGCGTTCGACAGCCACTTCCGCGCGCTCGCCGAGCGTCTCGTCGAGCTGAAGGTGCCGGACACCGTCATCGTGCTCGGCTGGGAGATGAACGGCATCACGTACACCCATCGCTGCGGTCCCGACCCGGAGGCCTGGAAGAAGTACTGGAACAGAATCGTCACCACCATGCGCGCGGTGCCGGGGCAGAAATTCAAGTTCGACTTCGCCCCGAACCGCGGCCGGGACGGCATTCCCTGGACACAGTGCTATCCCGGGGACGACACGGTCGACATCATCGGCATGGATTCGTACGACCAGCCGTCGGGGCTCTCATTCGACGAGCAGGTGAAGGAGCCGTACGGGCTTCAGGAGCAGGTCGACTTCGCGAAGGCCCACGGCAAGCCCATTTCCTATCCCGAATGGGGGCTGTTCCGCAACGGCGACAACGCGGAGTACATGAAGCGCATGCTCGGGTGGATCGACGAGCACAAGCCGCTGTACAACACCCTCACCGACTACTGTCCGCACGGCGTGTGGCAGTGCGAGGACAACCCGAAGGCGTCCCAGGCCTACCGTGCCGCGCTGTCCGGACGGACCGACCCGACGGCCCCGCCGTCGCCGGAGCCGACGCCCACGCCGACACCGAAGCCCACGCCGAAGCCCGAGCCGACCAAGCCGGTCACGCCCGTTCCCCTTCCCCCGCCGAACTGTTCGCCGCTCGACCTGGGCGACTGGGTGGAGTACTGGATGGGCGGGAAGCTGTGCCTGCGCTTCGACTGGTGGTCGCGCAACCGGTGAACCCCGGGTGGCGGCGGGTCGTTCAGGGCCTGCCGCCACCGCGTTCCCTCCAACTGCGCAGCAGCTCCTTGCCCCGCCGGCGCGCGGCGACGTCGCAGACGACCGCCGACATCAGCGGTGCGGTGAACCCGCGGGCGAGGAGCAGCCGCTGGTTGACGACCGGCTCCGGACGCCAGTGGCGTTTGTACGGTTCGTCGCCGCGCAACAGGCTCAGGGTCCCGCGGACTCCCGTCTCGGTGTGCCGGGAGCACGCGTTCAACAGCATCACCGCGACGTCCGCCTTGCGTTCGCGCAGCCGTGGATGGGCGCCGTACAGATAGCCGCCCGCCAGGCGCGGCGACAACAGCGTCAGGTCCACGGCGACCACCATGCCGTCGAGGCGGAACTCGGTGACCACCGCGTCCCCGGAACGCACCATCGGGACCACCGAGCGGACCAGATGCTCGGCGAACCGCTCCTGGAGGTGCTCGGTCGTCACCTTCCTGCCCTGCCACTGCAACCGGTGCAGCTCGAGCAGCCGGCGCAGCGCCGCGTCGACCTCGGCGAGGCCGACGACCCGCTGCTCGACCCCCAGCGCGGTGAGCTTGCGCAGCTTCGCCCGGACGCGCTGGGCCTTGGCCGAGGGCAGCCGGCCCACCAGCTCCTCCATCGAGGCGGCGGGCAGCTCCAGGCACAGCGAGTCGCCCACCCGGCGGCGCGGACCGCGCCAGCGCTCGTAGATCCGCTCCACCGCCCCGCCGGGACGGACCTCGCGGAAGTCGATGAGCGCGGTGCGGGCGGCGGCCGACAGACCGTCGGTGAGTGTCGCCGCCCACCGGTCGGCCTGCTCGTCGTCGAGGAGCACGTCCGCGTAGTCGGAGATGGCCCCGCCGAGCGGCACGAGGGCGGGCAGCGGGCGGCGGACCAGCATCAGGGGTGCGGCCGCCCGCAGCTCACCGTCCTCGCGGACGACCACCAGACGCAGCCGGCCCGGTGTCCCGTACGACAGCCACCACGAGTGCAGCCAGGCGTGGCTCTGGAACGCGGTGACGGCGCCGCACCGGCGGTACAGGCGATCCCAGGCGGGCCCCAGTTCCGCGAACTCCCGCTCGTCGGTGATGAGTTCCGCTCGCGCGGTCCTCCGTACCTCGGTCCGGAGCGTCTCGGTCACAGCGCTCCGTGCACGTCGGCGGCGGTGGCGGGGCTCGGCACGGAGGCCGGCCGGGCCGCGTCGGCGGACCTGCGGGGGCGGACCAGCAGCACGAGACCGCCGAGCAGGCCGCCCGCGCTCGCGCCGACCAGCCCGGTCACCGTCGCCGACGCGGAGGACGCCGAGGCCGGCTTCACCGCGCGGGAGAACGACAGGAGCTGGACGTGCGTGTCCTTCTGGCTGTCGTTGGCGTGCTGGGTCAGCGAGCGTGTGACCGCGTTGGCCATGTCGGCGGCGCGGTCGGGGCGCGAGGAGGTCGCCGAGACGGCGACCATCGGGGCGTCCGGCGAGGTCGCCGTCCGCACGTCCGCCTGCAGCGTCCTGACGGGGACACCGGCCCACACCTGCGCGTCGCCGAGGACCGCGAGCTGGGTCGCGACCCGGCCGTACGCCTGGGCGAAGCCGAGCGCGGCCGACGGGTCGCCCTTGTCGGTCGGCACGGCGATGACGTAACTCGTCGCCGTGTAGGTCGGGGTCTTCACCACGCCGTACGCGCCGCCGAGCAGGCCACCGAGCACGGCTCCGGCGGCGAGCAGCGACCACGGCGGCATGGATTTCGCCCGGGCGAGGCCCGTTCCCGCGGAACGGTGGCCCCTGGTGAGGTTTTCGGACATGAGGAACTCACTCCAGTTCAGGTGCGCGAGACAGCGGCCGCGTACACGTCCATGAGCCGTGCGGCGCTGCGGGTGATGCAGTAGTGGTGGGCGGCGTCCGCGGCCGCGCGGGGGGCCGGGCCCTCCGTACGGACGCGGGCCAGGGCGCGGACGAACGAGTCCGTGCCGCCCCCGACCCGCACGGCGCCGCGGGCCGCTTCGGGCGGCAGGTCCTCGACGGCCGGGCAGGAGACGTACAGCACCGGCAGTCCGGCCGCCATCGCCTCCACCACGGCCAGCCCGAACGCCTCCTCGGGACTGGGCGAGGCGAGGACGTCCATGGCTCCTATCAGCGACGGCAGGTCGGCGCCGGGGGAGCCGCCGGTGGGGCGCTCGCCGGTGAACAGCACCCGGTCCGCCACCCCGGCGTCGTGCGCGGCGCGCCGCAGCACGCTCTCCTCCGTGCCGCCGCCGACGAGCAGCAGCCAGCAGTCGCCGGGCAGTTCGGCCAGCGCACGGATCAGCACGTCGAACCGCTTGCCCGCCGCGAGGCGCCCGACCCCGCCGACGACGAACGCGCCCTCCGGCAGCCCGAGCCGGCGGCGGGTGCGTTCGCGCAGCACCGGGTCGAAGCGGAAACGGGCGACGTCGACGCCGTTCGGCACGACCTCGATGCGCGGCCCGGGCACGCCCCAGCGGCGCAGCCGGTCGGCGACCGTGGGGGACACGGCGACGGTGGAGCGGCCGAGCCGCTCACTGGCCAGATAGAGGGCGCGGACGCCGGAGCTGAGCCGGCGCCCCTCCATCTGGGAGTCGCCGAGGGAGTGTTCGGTGGCCACGACGGCCTTCACCCCGGCCAGCCGCGCGGCGAGCCTGCCGTAGACGCAGGCCCGGTAGAGGTGGGTGTGCACGAGGTCGTAGCGGCCCGCGCGGATCACCTTCACCAGCCGGGGGAGCGCCCCGAGGTCACGGTTGCCGGTCATGCCGAGGTCGATCACGCGCACACCGTCGTCGGTGAGGCCGGTGGCGACGGCACCCGGGTTGGTGAGCGTCACGACGTCGCACTCGACGGGCAGGTGTCGGAGCAGCAGCCGCAGTTGCTGCTCGGCGCCGCCGACCCCGAGACCGGTGATGATGTGCAGCGCCTTCATCAGACCCCCTCGACAGGGCGCCGGCGCAGACGGTGCAGCTTGTGCTTCAGGAGCATGCGTACGGGGGTGTCGTTCTCGCCGACGTGGACGCGGGGGAGGGCGTGCGGGCCGGTCAGCGGGCCGGGGTCGATGGCGCACCCGTAGCCGTACCCGGCGTCGCGGACGGCGTGGATCACCCGCTCGTCGATGGTCCCGTAGGGGTAGCAGAAGCCCTCGACCGGAGCACCGATCAACTCGGAGAGCACCGCTCTGCTCTCCGCGACCTCGGCGTGCAGCACCGTGTCGTCGGCCTTCGTCAGGTCGACGTGGGTCAGGCCGTGGGAGCCGACCTCGACGCCCTCGGAGGCGGCCGCCAGCCGGATGCCCTGCTTCGACAGCAACGGCTTGCGGGGGCCCAGCGGATCCCAGGCGTTCTCGCCGCCGAGCCGCCCGGGCAGCACGAAGAGCGTGGCGCCGAAGCCGTACCGGTGCAGCAGGGGGAGCGCCGCGTCGACGAAGTCCGCGTACCCGTCGTCGAAGGTGAGGCCCACCAGGTCACGGGCCTCACCGCGGGCGCGGGCGGCGAGCAGGTCCGTCATCCCCACCCCGCGCAGCCCGCGGCGGCGCAGCCAGCTCAGCTGCTGGTCGAGGCGGTCCGGGGAGACCGTGATGCGGTACGGGTCGTCGGAGCAGTCCCCGACGGAGTGGTACATCGCCACCCAGGGCGGTGCGTCGAGGGAGCTCGTGCCGGTACGTCTGCTGCTGTCAGCGGAAACGGGCATGCGGAACCCTTCGTGTGACGGAACGGAGTGCGGGTGCGAACCCCTCGACCCGGAGGATCCAGGCCAGCAGGGCGAAGACGACGGTCACGACCGTGCCGCCGAGGACGAGGCCGAGCAGCGGGGAGTCCGGGCGGCTCGCGCACAGACCCCCGGCCACCGCGGCGACCAGCGCGGCCCGCAGCGGTTTGCCGATCTCGGTCAGCACCCGGCGGGTGCGGATCGGCACACTGCGCGGCCCGGTGCCGTACAGCAGGAGCACGGCGCTGAGGGTGATGCCGGTGGCGTTGGCGGCGGCGATGCCGCACACCCCCCACGGGCCGACGGCCAGGACGCCGATCCAGGAGGTCGCGATGATCCCGGCGGTCATCGCGAACAGCGGGTACCAGGTGGGCCGCCCCGAGGAGAAGTACGACCGCACGAGCGCGCCGACCAGGGTGTGGCCGAGCAGCCCGAGCGCGTACACGCGCATGACCGACGCCGTGGCGGCCGTGTCCGCGGCGGTGAACGCGCCCCGCTGGAAGAGGAGCTGGATGATCTGCGGGGCGCACGCGGCGACCGCCGCCGCGCCCAGCAGCACCGTGCAGGACACGAGCGCCAGATCGCGCTCCACCCGGTCGCGGGCCCGCTCCGTGTCCCCCTCGGCGATCGCCTGCGCGACCACCGGGAAGGTGACCGTGCACAGCATCAGCGAGAGGACCATGGGCATCTGCGCCACCTTCTGCGCGTAGTTCAGATGCGAGATGGCCCCGGCGGGCAGCGAGGAGGCGAGGAAGCGTTCGACGAGGACCTGGGACTGCCGGCAGAGCGCGAAGAGCAGCACCGTGCTGACGAGCGTCAGGTCCATCGGGCGGGCCGGCTCGCTCTCCAGGAGTTCGCCCGCCGACTCCTTGCGCCGCCACTGCCGCCCCACCGAGGGGAGTTGCGCCACCACCATCAGGGCGCCGCCGACCGCGACCCCGAGGGCCGCGGACCGCACCCCCCAGCGGCTGCCGAGCACGAACATCGCCGCGATGATCCCGGCGTTGTACGCCACGTAGATCGCCGCCGGAGCGACGAACCGGCGGTGCGCCCGCAGGGCAGCGCTGCAGTATCCGGCGAGTCCGAAGGAGAACACGCAGGTCGCGGTCAGCCGGGTGCAGTCCACCGCGAGCCGGGGGTCGGGCAGGCCGGGCGCGAGCGCCTCGACGAGGTAGGGGGCTCCGGCGATCAGCAGCGCGCCGACCGCCGCGAAGGCGAGCGTCAGCCGTGGCAGCGTGGCGGCGACCAGGGCCCGTACGGGATCTCCCGCGTCCCCCCGCGCCCGCCGGGCGACGGCCACGCTGAACAACGGGACCAGTACGAAGGCCAGTCCGTCCTCGATCAGCAGCGTCGCCGCGAACTCCGGGACCGTCCACGCGACCAGGAACGCGTCCGTGTCCGACCCGGCTCCGAACAGGTGGGCGAGCGCCTGGTCCCGGCCGAGGCCGAGGACGGCTCCGGCGATCGAGAGCGCGACGGTGACGAGCGCGGCCTTCGCGAGGAACCGGTTGGAGGCGGCCGCTTCGGACCGGGCCTCCTTGTTCCGGGCGCTCGGGGGGTCGGCGGGGTCGCCGGGTCCCGTTAAGGCGGGGGGAGCGGTGCGGGCGTTGGGGAGCGGGAGGGGTTCCGGAGCGGGGGCGGTGTCCGGCGCGGGCCGGCCGCCCTGACCGAACGGGTCGTCCGCCGGGGTGCCGCTCCCGGACCGTCCCGCCGTGCCGGCCGTGGCCCCGATGCCGCCGCCGCGGCTGCCGCTGCCGAAGCCGTGTCCGCTTCCGCTGCCCGCCGACGTCCGGCCGCTGGGGCCGCCCGGGACACCGCCCGGCACCGCGCCGCCTCCCGCCGCGGCCTCGGACTCCCCGCCCCGACGCGAGGCGGACCCGAACTCCGCGGCTGCGCCGAGGCATGGGCCCGCCGCGGTCGCCGCGGGCTCCGCCGATGATCCGAACTCCGGCCCTGTGCCGAGGCGCGCGGCAGTCCCGAACTCCGCTGCTGAGCCGGGGCCTTCGGACGCGTCCGCCTCCGTTGCTGCTCGGAACTCCGCTGCCGTGCCGGTCGCCGTCCGGGTCGCGGCCGGGTAGGCCGCCCCGCTCGCGGTGGTCGGTTCGTTGCCCGGTTCGACGACCGTGACCGGCGGGGCACTCCCGCCGCTGCTCGTGTCCTGTGCTGCCCCCGTGTTCGCGCCCTCGTTCGCGTCCGTGTCCGCGTCTTCCCCCGCCCTGGGCGGCGTGACCGTCATCGCGCCGTGGCCTCCTCGGGTACGGAGGGGGCCGCGACCGTGGCCTCCGGGCCGGCCGGGGTCGCCGGGTCGACCAGCGCCCACCAGCCGATGAGGCCGAACACGACGGCGGTCAGCACCGTGGAGGGGCCGCCGATGTCGGCGTACACGAAGTCGGTCAACTGCCAGATGAGCAGACCGCACGCGACGAGCGCGCAGTCCGTGCCCGCCGGGATCCGGGTCCCGGCGGACGGGTTCCCCGAGGGCGTGCGGCGTACCCGGACGAGCCCGCGCAGCGCGCACACGAGGAGCGCGAGCCAACTGCCTCCGAGCGCGAGCAGCCCGATGAGGCCCTGCTCGCTCAGGACGAGGAGGTACATGTTGTGCGGCGAGAGCAGCGCCTGCTTGTGGAAGGCGGCGCCCGCGCCCGCGATGTCGCTGCCCGCGGAGAGCGCGAGCGAGGCGTGGCCGTCACGGTTGTCGGGGAAGCCCTTCAACCCGACGCCCGTGAGCGGGTGTTCGCTCCACATGTCGGTGGCGGCGGCCCACATCGTGTACCGGTCGACGACCGACTGGTCCGGCGCGTCGGTGACCTGCGTGATGCTCGCGATGCGCTCCTGGAGCATCGCGGTGCCGACCCCGAGGCCGCCCACCAGGATCACCCCGGTGGCGAGAACCACCGCGCCCACCTTCGCCGCGCGCCGCAGACCCGCGAGGACCAGCTGCGCTCCGCAGGCCACGGTCGTGGCGATCCAGGCACCCCGGCTGAACGACAGGGCGAGCGGCAGCAGCAGGACCAGCGCGCACGCCGTGGCGACCGCGCGCTGGCGGGCCGCACTCGTCCCGAGGGCCAGCGCCACCGCGCACACCAGCCCGAACGCGACGACCGTCGCCATCCCCATCACGTCCGTCGGCCCGAACGTGCCGACCGCACGCACGTCCTCGCCCTGGTACGAGGCTCCGGTCCCGGTGACGTACTGCTGCACGCCGACCGCTCCCTGCCACAGCGCCAGGCCGACGAACGACCAGGCCAGCAGCCGGAAGTCGCGCCGGTCGCGCACCGAGAGGAGCACGGCGGCGGGGACCAGCACGAAGACCTGGAGGTAGCGGGCGAGGCCGGTGATCCCGGCCCCCGGGTCCGCCGCCCCGGCCGCCGCGACCGCGATGCCGACCACGGGGAGCCCGAGGACCAGCGCGGCGGTCGCGGACAGCGGCCGCCGCCGGGCCCGTACGAGACGGATCGCGCAACTCACCACGACCACACCGGACATGGCGTCCGCGATGTTCGCCCCGCCCTCGCCGCCGGGTGCGACCGGCAGGCCGAGCAGGGCGATCACGACGACGACCGGCAGCACCGGCAGCGCCCGCCGAAGGACCGAGATCACGCTGTCCAGGGGGGTGACGGGCAGGGCGTCGCTCATCGACTCAGCTCCCCGTCGGACGGACGAGCGCGGCGGCCGTACGCAGCAGGATGCAGACGTCCTGCCACAGCGACCAGTTGTCGATGTAGGCGTTGTCGAAGCGGCAGCGGTCCTCGATCGAGGTGTCGCCGCGCAGCCCGTGCACCTGGGCGAGCCCGGTGATGCCGGTCCGCATCCGGTGCCGTGCCGCGTAACCGGGGTAGGTCTGGCTGAACTTTGCTACGAAGTACGGGCGTTCGGGGCGCGGCCCGACCAGGCTCATGTCGCCCCAGAAGACGTTCCACAGCTGGAGCAGCTCGTCGAGCGAGGTGCGCCGCAGGAAGTGGCAGAACGGGCTCATCTTCAGCTCGTTGGCCACGCTCCAGCGGGTCGCCGCCTCGTGCGCGTCGACCGGGCGGTGGGTGCGGAACTTCAGCAGGGTGAAAGGCCGGCCGTCCTTGCCGATGCGCTCCTGCCGGAACACCACACCCGGCCCGTCGCTCAGCCGCAGAACCACCGCGCACAGCAGCAGCAGCGGACTGACCAGCAGCAGCAGCGTCCCGGAGACGGCGACGTCCAGCAGGCGCTTGCCGACACTGGAGCGCCGCAGCGTCATGGAGAGCCGGCGGCAGGCGAAGCCGGCCAGCGTGTGCCGCCCGTCCCGCTCGTACGACGGGGAGTCCGCGTCGACCTCCCACAGCTCACAGCCCGCCTCCGCCAAGGCCCGCAGCATCGGGGCGCGTTCGGCGGCCGGCTCGACCACGAGCACGGACCGCACGCCGTTCTGGATGAGGGCCCGCTGCACCTCCTCACCGGTCGTCAGGACCGGCAGGCCCTCGACGCCGGCCGGCTGGTCGGCGACGACACCGACCGGCCGGACCCCGCAGTTCGGGTGGCGCAGGAAGGCCGCCGCCACGCGCTGCGCCGTCGCGGCGGGGCCGACGACCAGGGCCGCGCCCGGGTGCAGGACGAGGGCCCGGCGGCGGCGCCAGTGCACCGTGCCGCGGCCCGCACAGCTGATCGCCGACTGCGCCGCGCAGCCCAGGGCGAGCGTCCGCGCGGACAGCGCGGCGTCCGGGACGAACGCGGCGACCAGCGCGGCGAGCGTGCACCAGGTGACCGCGATCCGCGCGCACAGGGTGGGCAGTTCGTCGAGGAGGACCGGTACGGGCGCCGGACGGTACAGCGACGCCCGCGTGTTCAGAGCGACCACACCGACCAGCAGAGCGACGACGAAGAGCGGGTGCCGGCTCTCCGTGAGCGCCTGCCCGGTCGCCAGGGCCGCGACGGCGTCCACGGCGACCAGCGGCGCCCAGGCGGCACGCCGGGCCGCCGTCCGCCGGCCGGCCGGAAATCTGAAGCCGCCGTCGGCCTCGCGTGGAGGGATGACCGAGACGGGCGAGAATCCGTACTCCCAGGGCTGTCCGCCGGGGGAGGGAACGGTGCTTTCCGCAGTCACGAGTGGATGGACTCCCTGCACTCGGTGTGGTCCCCGCACGTGGCGCTCCCGGCGTGCTGCGCCGGTACGCCGGCCAGCAGTTCGCGGTACACCCCCGCGACCGCGTCGGCCGTGAGGCGCACGTCGTGCGTGGTCAGTACATGACGGCGCCCTTGGTGACCGAGCGACTCGCGCAGCTCCGGTTCGGCCAGCAGTGCGCCGATCGACTCGGCGAGCGGCTCCGGCTCCCGCGCGGGGACCAGGCAGCGGGGGTCGTGGGCGGCCGGAAGGCTTTCCCGTGCGCCGTCCACGTCCGTCATCACGACCGGACGGCCGCAGGCCATGGCCTCCAGCGGGGCCAGCGCCATGCCCTCCCACCGGGACGGCAGCACCACGAGGTCGGCGGCCTGGTACCAGGGCACGGCATCGTCGGTGGCCCCGGCGAACAGCACGTCACGCGGTGCCCCGGCCCGCAGTCGGGCGGCGTCCGGGCCGTCCCCGACGAGCACCAGCCGGGCCTCGGGGACCCGGCGCTGCACCGCGTCCCACGCCTCCAGCAGGACGTCCTGCCCCTTCTGCCGGCACAGCCGCCCGACGCACACCACCAGGGGGGCAGCCGGGTCGACCCCGGCGAGCTGGGGGAGCCCGGCGCGTACGGCGTCCGTGGGCGCGGGGCGGAAGCGCTCCGGGTCGACCCCGTTGGGGATCACCCGCCACTGGGCGCGTACTCCGGCGTGTACGCCCGTCGTACGCTCCGCGTCGCTCACGCACACCACCCGGGACGCCCAACGCGCCCCCCACCGTTCCCACCGGAGCGCCAGCGCGGCTGCGGTGCCGTCGACCGCCTCGAACGACCAGGCGTGTGGCTGGAACACGGTCGGTACGCGTCCACGCAGGGCGAGCCGGGCCGCGAGACCCGCTTTCGCGCTGTGCGCGTGCACCACGTCGGGCCGCACCCGCGCCAGCACCCGGCCGAGCCGGCGCACCTCCTGCGGCAGCAGCCGCCCCGGCGCGCGCGTGGCCTGCCAAGGCCGTACGTCGGCGCCGAGCTCCCGCACCTCCCGGGCGAAGGCGTTGCCGTCAGGGCAGGCGACGGTCACCCGGGTTCCGGCGGCCAGTTGCGCCCGGACGAGGTCGGCGACCACCCGGGCGACGCCGCCGTCGACCGGCTGCGTGACATGAAGGACACGCGGCGGAGGGTCGGTTGACAGATACATGCGCGGTTCCTTGCTCACGGGCGGCGCGCCGGGGCGCGCGTCACTGCTTCGCGTCGACGGCGGCGAACAGTGCCCCGACCCAGGCCGCGTCCCGGTGCGAAACGATCCGGAAGGCCAACTGGTCACCCCCGGAACGGATCCCCTTGCCGAATTCGAGAACATCCGAGTCGTAACCGAGCGTGTTCGAGTACGCGGGAACCCGCTTCGTCACCGCAGGTCCGGGCTCGCTGATGGTCGAATTGAGCACATCGTCACGGGGGTTGGCTGCGTCGCTCAGCACCGTGGCCGCGCCAGGGCCGGTCGAAAGGGCGAGCGAGTCACCCGTACTGCCGCGGTCGCCGTTGTACGCGACCAGGCCCACCCGGCCCCTGATGGTCCCCGGGAGCGACATCCGGCCCAGCGGCACGGACCGCTCCTCGTCGTCCGGGCCCAGCGTCCCGAAGCCGTCCCACACGGACAGGTGTCTGAGGGGCTCCGTCTTCTTCTCGTACGCCACCACCAGCGTCCAGCCGCCCCACGCACCGGCGGCCGTCCTGCCCTTGGCGACGTTGACCTGGGCCACGGTCCACAGTCCCGCGCCGCTCGCCCTCACCAGCCGGGTGATGTCCGCCGAGGCCTGGAACGCGTCCGCCCCGTGCGCCACCCGGTGCCCGACCACGCTGTCCGCGAGCAGTTCCTTGTACTGGCCGCCGGGCTCGGCGATCAGCACCCGGCCGTTGTCCTTCGGCGGCTTCTGCTCGCCGACACGGAGGTTGCCGCCCCAGTACAGGCGCGCGTACGTGACGTGCGCCCCCTTGGGCAGACGGACCTCGGAGCGGCTGGAGTTGTAGGTGTTCGGGTCCTTGTCGACGTCGATGTAGACCATGTCGAAGTCGCCGTTGGAGGACCGGCCGCCCGCGCGGGCGGTGGAGCACGCGTCCGCCGCGGAGCGGGGGGCGGGAGCTGTCGTCGACCGGCCCCTGGTGCCGGCGGCCTTCACGGGAGCCTTGGGGCGCTTGGCCTTCGCGGAACCGCGGCAGCTGATCGAGGAGTTGGCGGCCCGTACGATCCCGCCGTGCTGGAGCGCGTGGTACCGCTGTGTGAAGGCCAGGTTCTCCGCCTCCGCGGCGGGTCCGGCGGCGGTCGCGGCGGCGGCCGGCGCCCACAGGGTGGCGAGGGCGGAGCAGCCCACCATCGCACGGCGCAGCAGCAGACCCGGGGAAATAGGCATGACCGGCGGTGCCCTTTCGGGGAAAAGGTTCTGGACCAGCGGAGGGACGGACATCTGCGGGATCGGTGCGCGCCGGCTCCCCGTCTTTCTTCCGGCGCCAGTCGGCGTCTGGTCGCAGGCGCCCTCGGGAGGTGGCCGACTCTAGCTCTTGTCCGTATTTATGGGTGAAACCTGGGATGTGTGTCGGATTCGTGAAGCCCGGCCGTTTGTGAGATCACCCCTTTGGAGGCACAACCCGCGTGCGCGCCGCGCGTTGAATGCAGAGCCGGGCAACCCGCCCGGATGTTGTGTCGACTTCCAAGGAGCATTTCTCCATGTCGCGTATCGCTAAGGGCCTGGCCCTGACCTCCGTTGCCGCCGCCGCCGTGGCCGGCACCGCCGGCATCGCCGCCGCCGACAGCGACGCGCACGGCGCGGCCGCCCACTCCCCGGGCGTCCTGTCGGGCAACGTCCTGCAGGTTCCCGTCCACGTCCCGGTCAACGTCTGCGGCAACACCGTGAACGTCATCGGCCTGCTGAACCCCGCGTTCGGCAACACCTGCGTCAACGGCTGACGTCCGCGCGGATCCTTCTGCCGGCCGCCCTCCCCGACGGGAGGGCGGCCGGTTCGCGTTGCCCCGAACGGGGGAGACCCGCAGCGCGGCTCGGCATGGCTCCTCACCTGCGGCGATGGCGGTGTTAGGGGGGTCGATGAGTTACTCAGGGCATTCGAACAGTTGCAGAGAGCGATGGCTGCTTTCACGGTGGAGTCAAGATCCGACGCACCACCGAAGGGAACATCCATGCGTGCTCTGCCCGCACGGCGCATCGCGACCTCCGCACTCTGTGCCACGCTTCTGATCGGGATCGCCGCACCGGCCTCGATGGCCGCCGACAGCGTCCTGCCGCGTGGCCACAGCCATGCGGCGGCGCCCGTACCCGGCGCGGACGCGCTTCTGGCGCAGACCAAGACCCTGGGCGACATAGGCGGCGTCCTGGCCCCGGTCACCGCCCTGGTCGACGCCGCGCTCAAGGCGGACAACGGCCAGCTTCCCGCCGATCAGGCGACGAAGCTCGGCCAGGCCGCGAAGGACGCCATCGCCAAGGTCACCGCCGCGGCTCCGGTCGCGCCGCCGGCCGCCGTCCCCGCCGTCCCGGCCGCGCCGCCCGTCGCGCTGCCGGCCGTGCCCCCGCTGGCCAAGAGCGCCGAGCGCCCGCGGGCGCTGGCCGCCGCGGCGGACGTCAAGGCCGACGCGCTGACGGCCCTGCAGACGGCCGTCGACTCGCTGGTCAAGGCGGTCACGTCGGGTGACGCCGCCTCCGTCGTCCCCGCGGCCACTGCCGTGGTGACCGGCCTCGTCAACTTCGTCGTCGCCACCGTTCTCGGCGGCGGCCTGCCGGCGCCGAACCTGCCGGGCCTCCCGGCCCTTCCGGCGCTGCCGACCAGCGCCCTCCCGACGGGTTCGCTGCCGGTTTCCTGACGGTCCGGCCCGCGAACCGGGCGTCGCGCCCACCGGCCGCCGTGCCGACCCTCACCGGGTCGACACGGCGGCCGGCTTCGTGTGCCCGCACGCCGTCCGCCCGCCTCTTATATGAGAATGCGACACGCCGGTCATTCGGGTGGGGTGCAGTAATTTTCTGCACGCGGGGTTTCCGTCGGGTTCGGGGCTCGTTAGCAATGCCGAAGAGGAATTCCCGCTGGTGACATGAGTCGCCGAAGAAAGGAACACGATGAAGTCCCTCAAGGCCGCCGCTGTAGTCGCCGGGTCCCTGGTCGTCGCCGGTGCCGCCGCACCCGCGTTCGCCGCCGGAGCCTCCGACCTCACGCCCTCCAGCCTCAACGGCGCCCTGGAGACCATCACCAGCCAGCGTTCGCTCAGCGTGCAGGACGTCATGCCCCTGCAGCACCAGTCGAACGCGCTCGACACCGAGAACAAGAACTCCCTGCTCAGCACCGTGAGCGGCACGACGAAGGCGCTCAACACGGCCGGCGGCCCCTCGCAGCTGCTCGGCGGACTTCCCCTTCAGAGCTAGTCGGTCGAATTCGTCGCGTGTCTTTCCGCGACGTCCGCGGGCATTTCCTTAGGCTCGTGGGCAAATCTCCGAAGAAAGGGCTGACGATGAACTCTGCCAAGAAGGCCGCGCTGATTTTCGCCACCGCCGGAATGGCCGCCGGTGCCGCCGCGGGCAGCGCTGCTGCCGACGCCGGTGCCGAGGGTGCGGCGGTCAAGTCCCCGGGCGTCGCCTCCGGAAACGTCATTCAGGTTCCCGTGCACGTTCCGGTCAACGTCTGCGGCAACACGGTCGACGTCGTCGGCCTGCTGAACCCGGCGTTCGGCAACACCTGCGTCAACGGCTGACGTCGTACGGCCGATGCGCCGAAAGGACCGATTCCGCAGCCGTGGAATCGGTCCTTCGCGCTGTTCGAGTCGCATCCCTCGTTCGTGTGGTCGCGCCGCCGGTCATCGCCCGGGCGGGTGAGATCGGGAAGGGGCCCGAACGGATGCGTCGATAAGGTTCCGCGGTGACCTCAACCTCAAGCCAAATGAGCCCTCTTCGGGCCGTCGATCTCGGCACCCTCGCCGTCATGGCATTCAGCGGCGAAGCCCCCGACGGCGACATGCCCTATCTCCTCGCCTACTCGCTGGGCGACGGCGAGGCCGGCCCGGAAGGGTCCGCCTCCGCCATCCGGCAGCTGCTGACCGACAACGGGATCCCGGTCGGTGAGACCCTCATCGACGGGTCCAAGCACCCGAGCCTGCCGCTCACCCTGCTCGTCGAGGGCGGCCAGGCCGTCGTCAGGATGCCGCACCTCAACGCTCAGTGCGTCGCCCCGCCGGAGTGGCTCGCGGCGGTGGGCGAACGCGGCTACGCCTACTTCCTGTTCGCCACCCGCGCGTGGCCCGTCGCCCAGCCCGGCAAGCCCGTCGCGCCGGAGGACCTGACGGCCTTCGCTGGCGACGAGGACACCCTGCTCAGCGCCGCGCACGTGCTGCTGCCCGCGCGCAGCCTGCGCGGCTGATGACGGCCGCCGCAGGGCCGCGGGACGGCGTCGCGGGCGGCGGTGCGCGCGGGCACGCCGTGGGCGGCAGCCGGGCCCTCGCCCTGCTGCTGGTGATCACGGGCGCGGCCGGTCTCCTCGCCGCGTGGGTCATCACGATCGACAAGTTCAAGCTGCTGGAGAACCCGAACTTCGTGCCCGGGTGCAGCCTGAACCCGGTCGTGTCCTGCGGCAACATCATGAAGAGCGACCAGGCCTCGGCCTTCGGGTTCCCCAACCCGATGCTGGGCCTGGTGACGTACGGCGTGGTGACCTGCGTCGGCGTGAGCCTGTTCGCCCGCGCCGCGTTCCCCCGTTGGTACTGGCTGGTCCTCAACGCCGGAATGCTGTTCGGCGTCGGATTCTGCACCTGGCTCCAGTTCCAGTCGTTCTACCGGATCAACTCGCTGTGCCTCTGGTGCTGTCTGGCGTGGGTCGCCACGATCATCATGTTCTGGTACGTCACATCATTCAACGTACGACATGATTTTCTGCCCGCCCCGGAATGGCTGAAGACATTTCTCGCGGAATTCACCTGGGTTTTTCCGGTGCTGCACATCGGCGTCATCGGCATGCTGATCCTGACCCGGTGGTGGGATTTCTGGACGAGCTGATCATTCCTATCGGACGACTATTGCGTCCGTCGGGGGAATCTTTCGCTGATGGCGTTCCCGGCATCGTTACGCGGTACGGACGCAGAGCCACCGAATCCTGAAAGGGACCGTACCTGAGATGAAGCCGACCACACGAGGAACTCTCGCCGCCGTCATGACCGGGGTGGCGGCGGTGGTGGGTGCCGCCGCCGCGACCCCCGCCGTCGCGGCGGACACGGTCCCCATCCCCGTGCCGCTGAACGGTGTCGAGCAGGCACTCAACCTGCGCACGCCGCACATCGCGGGCGAGCTGCCGGTACCGGTGCCCGGCTCGCCCGAGGGGCCCCGGTACGTCGAGGGCCGGATGCTGCCCGACCACACCCTTCCCCAGCTGCCGCTCGCCGGCGGCCTGCCCGGGGCGGACCTGCGGGCGCCCCTTCCGCACATCCTCGGCGAGGGCTTCGACCACCTCGGGGTCTCGGCGCCCGCCGCCGACCTGCGGACGCTGACTCCCGGGCTGTCCCTGGAGGCTCCGCTCGGCGCGCCGAACGCCGACCACTTCGGTCTCCCCGACATCAAGCTGCCGCAGGCCGCCGTGCTCACGCCGCTGCTGCAGACCGTCCCGGGGGCGAACGTGGAGACGGGCTCCGGCGCCTGACACCCGCGTGGTCGCGGTCCCGGGAGTCCGGCCCGGGTCCGCCGCCCGAACCATCGGGGGCCGCCGTCGTTGAACCCTGCTGAAGACGATGCATCCGCCTCAATCCGTGGAGGAGACAAGCATGTTCGTCAGCTGGGTGTCGAGCAGATTGCGGGGACGCGGACCGAGCCGTGCACCGGACCGAGTGCCGGGCCGGGGCGCGGAACGCGTGGCGGGCACGATGGCGGTGACCCGGCGCGGTGTGACGCGGGGCCTGCTGGTCTCCGCAGTCGCCGTGGCACTGGCCCCGGTCGTCGCCGCCTCCCGGTCCTCGCGCCCCGAGCGCTCGGCCGACCTCTCCTTCGACGAGGTGTACCGCGGCCGGCATCTGCTCGGGAGGAAGAGCGGCTCGGAGGGCCGGGTCGCGTTCGACGGCGGAGAGTGGCTGGTCACGGTGGACGGCCGGCCCCTGCACCTGATGCGCCGGGCGGACGGCGGCTATCTGAGCATGGTGGACCACTACGTCTCGTACCCGACGGCCCTGGAGGCCGCTCGCGCCGCCGTCGACGAACTGGACCCCGCCGAACACCTGCGATCCATGGAGGGGATGGACGGCATGGAAGGGATGGACGGTACGGGCGGAGACCGGAGCGGCGGGGGCGGCGGCACCCCGCACGGCAGCGGCACGGAAGGGGGCGGCCACCACCATGGTGTACACGCGTAAGGATGTCAGCACGCTGACCGGCGCGGAGCGGCGCCGATTCGTCTCCGCGATGCTGGAGGTCAAACGCCGCGGCCAGTACGACGAGTTCGTCCGCACGCACATCGACTACTACGTCGCGGACGGCGACGACGGGCTGCGCGCGGCCCACATGACGCCGTCCTTCCTGCCCTGGCACCGGCGTTTCCTGCTGGAGCTGGAGGGTGCGCTGCGCCGGGTGGACCCGTCGGTGAGCGTGCCCTACTGGGACTGGACACGGGACCGTGCGACGACGTCCGCGCCGTGGACCAAGGACCTGCTCGGCGGAGACGGGCGGCGCTCGGACCGGCAGGTGACGACCGGGCCGTTCGCCTACGCGCAGGGCAAGTGGAACATCAAGGAGGGGGTGACGGACGGGGAGTTCCTCACCCGGGAGTTCGGCCGGCCGCGACAGCCGCTCCAACTGCCCACGGCGCGCGACCTGAACGCCGCCCTGGAGGACCCCGTCTACGACACGTCGCCCTGGAACTCCACGTCCAGGCGCGGCTTCCGCAACAAGCTGGAGGGGTGGGGGCACGGGTCCGGCAACGCCGCCTGGGCCAACCACAACCGCGTCCACCGCTGGGTCGGCGGCCACATGCTGGGCGGCGGTTCCGTCAACGACCCCGTGTTCTGGCTGCACCACGCCTTCGTCGACCTGCAGTGGTCGCGCTGGCAGCAGCGGCACCGCGGTGCCCGCTACCTGCCCGAGCGCCCGCCGGGTCTCGGGAACTCCCAGCGCGGCCGGATCATCGCCCGCACCGAGGAGATGCCCCCGTGGGGCGTGACGCCGCAGTCGATGGAGGACCACAGCGCCGTCTACCGGTACGCGTGACGGTCGTCCCCCCGTCCGCGCGCCGAAGACGGCGAGGCCCCCGGCAGTGACTTCCTGCCGGGGGCCTCTCGCGTGGCGTGGGTCAGTGGCCGTAGCCGTAGCCGCCGCGGTCCTTGTCCTTGTGGCCGCCGTCGTTCGAGCAGTGGTTGCCGAAGGCCGGGTTCAGCAGGCCGATGACGCTGACGGTGTTGCCGCACACGTTGACCGGGATGTTGACCGGCACCTGGATGACGTTGCCCGAGAGGACGCCGGGCGAGCCGACGGCCTCGCCCTGGGCGCCCGCGTCAGCCATGGCCAGACCGGCCCCGCTGATGACAACGGCACCCGTGCCGAGGGCGACTGCGGCGACCTTCGCGATGCGAGACATCACGTTCTCCTTTGGTTCGATGAGCGCGGTGGCACGGACGCGACCGCACTCCCCCTTCAACGCGTCCGCCCACACCTGGTCACGGGCGTGCATCGGGGTATCACCCATCGACCGGCACCGGTCGGGCGGCGGAAATTCGCTTCGGTCCGCCCCACCCGCTCAACTAGCCTGCCGGGCATGCCGACCGACCGATCCACCGACCGGGGGGCCGAACAGCCGTCCGCCCCGGCGACCGCACCCGCCCCGTCCGCCCCACCTGCCGCACCCGCCGGGCGGACCGGACCGGTCGAGCCGGCCGATCTCTCCGGCGCGGTCGGCCTCTTTGCCGAGGAGTCCCGCGCCCGCGCGTTCGCCGCCGTCGTCCTGGGTGCGACCACCCCCGCACAGGTGACCGAGCGGACGGGCCTGTCCCCGAAGGAAGCCAACACCGCGCTGCGCAGGCTGCGGGACCAGGGTGTGATCGGGGAGGGCGGCGACGGACTCGCCGTCGTCTACGACCGCTTCCGTGAACTCGCGCGCTCCGCACGGGCGTCGAAGCCCTCCGCCGAGAGCTACGGCTCCGGCGACGAGCAGTCCGAGACGGTGCTGCGGACCTTCGTCCGCGGTGGCCGCCTCGTGCGGCTGCCCGCCCAGTGGGAGCGCAAGCTGGTCGTCCTGCGGCACATCGCCGAGCAGACCTTCGAGCCGGGCGTCGAGTATCCGGAGCGCACGGTCAACGAGAAGCTGCGCGCCTGGTGCGAGGACGCTCCCGTCGACCATGTGACGCTCCGGCGTTACCTCGTGGACCTGCACCACCTGCACCGCCGGGTCGGCCTCTACCGGCGGCCCGCGGCGGCCGCCTGAACCGCGGACCGGCCCGGCGACGGGCCGGTCCGGTCAGCCGAGGCGGCGTACCGGACTGCCCGCCAGATACGCCTCGATGTCCTCGACCGCCGCGCCGTAGTACGTCGCGTAGTTGGACCGCGTCACATAGCCGAGGTGCGGGGTGGCCAGCAGGCGGGGGGCCGACCGCATCGGGTGATCGGCGGGCAGCGGCTCCACGTCGAACACGTCGATGCCCGCTCCGGCGATCCGCCCGGCGCGCAGCGCGGCGAGCAGGGCCTCCTGGTCGACGATCGCCGAGCGCGAGGTGTTGACGAGAAAGGCCGTCGGCTTGAGGAGAGCCAGCTCGGCGGCGCCGACGAGGCCCCGTGTACGGTCCCCGAGCGCGAGATGCACGGAGACGAAGTCGCTGTCCGCCAGCAGTTCCTCCTTGGAGGGCGCGAGCTCCACCCCCACCTCCTCGGCGCGTTCCTTCGTGAGGTTCTGGCTCCACGCGCCGACGCGCATGCCGAAAGCGAGGCCCACCTGGGCCACCCGGGCGCCGATCTTGCCGAGCCCCAGCAGGCCGAGCCGGCGGCCGTGCAGATCGGCGCCGACGGTGCTCTGCCAGGGGCCGCCCGACCGCACCGCCTCGTGCTCGGGGACGATGCCCCGCGCGAGGCCGAGCAGCAGCGCCCAGGTCAGCTCGACCGGAGGAGTCGAGGAACTCGGCGTGCCGCACACGGTCACCCCGTGCGCCTCGGCGGCCGCGTAGTCGATCACGCTGTTGCGCATCCCGGACGCGATCAGCAGCTTCAGCCGCGGCAGCCGGGCCAGCAGCGAGGCCGGGAAGGCCACCCGCTCGCGGAGCGTGACGACGATCTCGAACTCCGCGAGGGCCGTGGCCAGCGCGTCCTCGTCGGCGAAGTGCCGGTCGAAGGAGGTGATCTCCACCCGGTCCGCGACCGGCGACCAGTCGGCGATCTCGGTGGCCACCCTCTGATAGTCGTCCAGCACGGCACAGCGAAGTCGCATGTCGGATCCCTCCCAGGCTCAGCCGGACCCTATCCGAGCGGCCGTGGGGTGAGCCTGGCGGTCCGTGACGGACGGCTCATCCGGAAGGCCCTACGGTCACTCCCTCCCCATGGCAGTATCTGGGCTTCATGAGTGCGTCCCCAGCGGTACGGAGCCTGCGCGCGGCGGTGTTCGCCGTGCTCTGCGTGCTGCTGGCGGCCGGCGGCCACGTGCTCGCCACCGGGCAGGCGCCCTCGCGTGGCGCCGTCGGCGCGGGCCTCCTCGTCGTCTTCGCCTTCGGCTGTCCGCTGTGCGGCCGGGAACGGTCGCTGCTCGGGATAGCCGGGGCCATGCTGGGCGCGCAGGCCGGACTCCACCTCGGGTTCGGGGCCGGGCGCCCTCGGATGACGATGACCATGCACGGGGCGCACATGACGTACGCCCACACCCATGCCCTGACACCCCACGCCACGGCCGCCCATGTCACCGCCGCCCTCCTCGCGACCTGGTGGCTGCGGCGCGGCGAGGCCGCCCTGTGGTCCCTGCTGCGCCGGGCCGTCGCCTTCGTGCCCGGGCTCGCCGCCTGGTGGAAGGGGCGCACGGGACCGGCTCCCGCACGGCCGTACGGGGATGCCGCGGGCCGCCCGGCCGAACCGCGGCCGCTCCGCCAGGCGTTGCTGCGGCACGCCGTCTCCCGCCGGGGACCGCCGGCAGGGCTCGTGTCCACGCCCTGACCACGTCCCCTCCCGTACGGAGTTCCCCAGATGTCCCCGACGAGCACCACCCTGTGCCGCGCCGGCACCGTCACCGCCCTCACCCTGGCCGGTGTCCTGGCCGCGGCGGGCGCCGCTTCCGCGCATGTGACGGTCCACCCCGAGAGCTATGCCAAGGGCGCCACGGACGGTGTCCTGAGCTTCCGCGTCCCCAACGAGGAGGACACCGCGAGCACCACGAAGGTGCAGGTGTTCCTGCCCACCGACCATCCCGTCCTGGGGGTTCTCGTCACCCCGCAGGCGGGCTGGACCGCGAAGGTGACGACCACCAAGCTGAAGAAGCCGGTGAAGACGGACGACGGCACGATCACCGACGCCGTCTCCGAGATCACCTGGACCGGAGGCAGGATCCGCCACGGCGAGTTCCAGGACTTCGACGTCGCCTTCGGTCAACTGCCCGACGACACCGGCCGGCTGAGCTTCAAGACGCTCCAGACCTACTCGGACGGCAACGTCGCCCGCTGGATCGAGGAGGCGAAGGCGGGTGCCGACGAGCCGGAGAACCCCGCTCCCGCGCTGACGCTCACCGCCGAGGGCGCGGCGGACGAGGCCTCGAACGGGTCCGGCGGGGCCGCCGGTTCGGACGCCGACTCCGCGGCGCCGTCGTCCGCGTCGACCCCGAAGGACACCGAGGAGTCCACCGCGAGCGACAAGGCCAGTGACTCCACCGCGCGCTCCCTCGGAACGGCCGGCCTGGTCGTCGGCGTCCTCGGTCTGATCGCGGCCGGGTTCGCCATCGCCCGCGGCCGGAACACCCGCCCCTGACACTCCGCGTCACCCGCCCCGCCGACCGGAAGCCTCCGGTCGGCGGGGCGGCCCACGTCCAGAGGGTCTCGTACCCCCTGACCTCAGTCCTGCGCCGGGCCCTGCCCGGGTGTCTGCCTCCTGCGGACGACGAGGACCGCCGCGCCGCCGACGACGACGAGCGCGATGGCGACTCCGGCGATGACCGGCGTCGCGCCGGAACCGCCCGTCTCCGCGAGGTCGCTGCCCCCGGTGCCGTTGCCGCCCACCGACGCGGGGCTCGGCTCACTGACCGTCTGGGTCGTGATGTCGCTCGCGCCGCCCTGGGTCCTGCAGTCCAGCACGCCCTTGAACCGCTTCGCGAAGCCGCTCGGACCGCTGATCGTGAAGTCGTAGGCCTGGTCCTCCTGGAGCGGGACCGTCATCGTCTGGGCCGCACCCGCGGCGATGGTGTGCTCGACGCCCATCAGCTCGAACGTGAACGCCTCGTCGCCCTTATTGACCGCCGTGATGTCCACACCGCCGTCGGCGCAGTTCTTCTCGGCGGTCAGCGCGGGTATCGCACCCTTCGCCGCCCAGTCCACGGTCGCCGTGGCGGAGACGGTGGACTCGCTGGAGCCCGCCAGGATCTGCGTCTGGCTGCGGGAGTCGGAGGCGAAGGCCCGCCCGACCGGCACGCTCGTGGACGCCTGCACCGTCAGCGACGCCGAGCCGTCCGCGCTGTCCTTCGGTATGTCGAAGAAGAGACGGCTGCCGTCGGCCGCGGAGGTGACCTTCCTGCCGTTCTTGTCGACGACCTTCACCCCGCTGGCCGCCGTGTCCGCGGGCGGTGTCACCGTCACGCCGTCCGCGTCCGTGTGGACCGTGACCGGGCCGAGCCGCTCACCCGCGTGACCGGAGACGGCGGCCGGGGTCAGGGTGAGCGAGGCGTCGGGCTCCGGGAGGTCCCGCGCGTTCTTCTGCAGGTAGTCCGCGAGCTTCTCCGCCTTCGGGTCGACCGCGTCCACGTCGGCGCCGTCCGAGTACCGCCAGATGGCCACCTGGGTGCCCGCCGCCGCGTCCTGTTCGGTGAGCCCGCCGACGCCGGCCTTCTCGGCGAGCGCCGTCAGGTCGTTCACCTGCGGGTAGGAGTTCCGCAGGATCCAGCGGATCCTGCCCGCGTCCTTGTTGCCGCTCAGCGACGTGCCGCTCCAGGAGGTCTCCTGGTACCTGGCGTCCCGCTGTGTGGGGTTGTGCAGGTCGACGCAGTACGTCTGGAGGGTCCCGCCGTCGTCGACGGACATCTCGAAGAGTCCGGCGGAGACCCAGGAGTCCTCGCCGTGGTCATGGATGACCGCCGACCCGTACGTCTTCAGGTCGCCGAGGGTGGCGGTCGCTCCGCCGGGGCTCTGCGGCGTCTCGTCGGCGACGGCCGTGCCGGCGGTGGCGACTGCTCCCGCGGCGACGAGGCCCGACACCAACGTCGCGGCGGCGAGACGGGCTGCCCCTCGCCTGCACGCGGACAACGCAGAAAACGCAGAAAGCACAGAATTCCCCTTCGTGCAGGACCCGTTGACATGGGGGGACGGTCCCGCCAGCAGAATCAGAAGCCCCGAGAGCTGTGTTCGGCATCCTAAGGAAGGCGGCACAACGCTCTCCCCGGTCATGTCGTCCGATAACCGATCCGACTCGGAATCGTTATCACGGTACGGCCGTGAGCTGCGCTTATCGACAAATCCACGCGGTCTGTCGCAGGGCGCATCCGTCGATAAGCCGCAGTCCGGTTAGAGCGTGCCCGCCTCTGACATCACGTCGCCCCGGCCCGCTCCGGCTGCTGTCGGGCGGCGTCCTCCGCGGTGACGGTGTCCTCGGGTGCCGATTCCCAACTCGGCTCGGGCCGCCCGTCTGCCCCGCCGGCGGACTGCTCGCCCTCCTTGGCCGGGCGCCGGAACGCCGACGTGCCGCGGGATAGGTCGTGGCCGATCGCCACCGCGTCGATGTCCGCCGACGTCCAGCTCTGCCCGTCACGGGTCTCGGTGCGCACCTTCAGCCTGCCCTGCACGATGACGGGATCACCCACCGACACCGAAGCCCCCACGTTCGTCGCGAGCGCCCGGTTCGCCCACACCGTGAAGAAGTTGGTGTGCCCGTCCGTCCACGCGCTCTTCTCGCGGTCCCAGTACCGCGAGGTCACCGCCAGCCGGAAGCGCGCCGACGCGCCGTTCGCCAGCTCCCGGTACACGGGCCGTGTCGCCACGTTGCCCACCGCGCACACCATCGTCTCGTTCATCGCGAATTCCCTCCCGTGCGAATGCGTCCGTCGCGGCGACCGCATGCGCTGCGGTCGCCGCGAGATCAGACTGCCTTCGCCGGGCCGGACCCGCCGGGCCCTGTGTACCGCCGGGCGGTTGTGGAGAACCGCGTCACCCGACCGGGGCACCCGCCGGCGCCACACCCAGAACCCGCCCGTACTGCTCCCGCACCTCGCGGTACCGCAGCAGCTCCGCCGCCACCGGATCGAGCACCCGGGCCCTGCCGCACCCGGCCGCCGCCTCGCGCAACCGGCGTTCCGCTTCCAGGCCGTAGCGCCGGGCGGGCCCGCGGGCCGCCATTCTGCTGCTCCACTCGACGGCCGGCCCGCCGACGATCCCGCACACCATCAGCAGCACCGGAACCCCGAGGTTCGGGGAGGTGATGCCGACGATCTGTGCCACCAGCCAGAGCCCGCCGACGACCTGGACGATCGTCATCATGGCCTGCGCGAGCACCGCGACCGGCCACCAGCCGGGCCGCGGCGGCCGGCCCACCGGAGTGACCGCTCGCGCCGCCATGTCGTCCAGCGCCTCGGGCAGCCCCTGCGCGCCGCGTACGGCCGCCTCGCGGACCGCCTGCGCCCAGGGGAGCGGCAGTCCGTACGCCGCCCGGTCCGCGACCGTGCGCACCGCCTGCTCCACCCGCTGGCGCGCGGTGGCCTCCTCGTCCGCGGGGGCCCGCACGGGCAGTCGGCCGGTCGGGGGTTCGCGCCGGTCCTGGTACCAGCGCCACAGCCGCAGCCAGGGGGTTCCGCAGGCGCGGTTGGCGTTGCGGCGCCAGGCACGCTCGGCCGCCTCACCCGCCGCGACGGCACCCACCGCGTCCGCGAGCCGGTCCGCGAACTCGTCGCGCGCCTCCTCGCTGAGCCCGACCCGCCGCCCGGTCGCGTAGACCGGACGCAGCCGCGCGGCCGCCGCGTCGAGATCGGCCGAAATTCGTCGGGCGGCCGCTCCGCGTTCCGCCACGAACTGGCCCAGACACTCCCGCAGTTCACCGATCCCGTCCCCCGTGAGCGCGGACAGCGCGAGGACCGTCGCGCCCGGCTCGCCGTACTCGCCGAGCGCGATGCCGTCCTCGTCGAGCAGGCGCCGCAGATCGTCGAGCACCTGGTCCGCGGCCTCGCCGGGGAGCCGGTCCACCTGGTTGAGCACGACGAAGGTGACCTCCGCGTGCCCGGCCAGTGGCCGCAGATAGCGCTCGTGCAGGACGGCGTCCGCGTACTTCTCCGGGTCCACGACCCAGATGACCGCGTCGACCAGCGCCAGGACGCGGTCCACCTGCTCACGGTGCTGGACCGCGGCGGAGTCGTGGTCGGGCAGGTCGACCAGCACCAGGCCGCGCAGCTGGGCCTCGGCCTCGGCACTCTGCAGCGGGCGTCTGCGCAGCCGGCCGGGGATGCCGAGCCGGTCGATGAGGGTGGCCGCGCCGTCGCTCCAACTGCAGGCGATCGGTGCCGAGGTGGTCGGCCTGCGCACGCCGGTCTCCGAAATGGCGACGCCGGCCAGCGCGTTGAAGAGCTGCGACTTGCCGCTGCCCGTGGCACCGGCGATGGCGACGACGGTGTGCTCCCCGGACAGCTTGCGGCGCGCCGCCGCCTCGTCCAGGACGCGGCCCGCCTCGGCGAGGGTCCTGCTGTCCAGCCGGGTGCGGGAGAGGCCCACCAGCTCGCGCAGCGCGTCCAGGCGTGAGCGCAGCGGCCCGTCGTACGCGAGGGGCGCCGGGGCGGCCGGTGCGGAGGCGCGGGTCTCCACCACCGGGGTCTGGTAGCGGACGGGGGCCGACTCGTTCACGCGCCGCGCGATGAGGCCGTCGTCCCAGACCGGGCCGTCCTCCGCACGCGCGGGGGAGTCGCCCGCACGGGGAGCGTCGCCCTTCCGGGCGGAGCCGGTGTCCCGGGCGGTGCCGTTCGCGCGGGGCGGGGTGTCGTCGCCCTTGCCACGCGCGCGTGGTCCGGCCGCCGGTGCGCTCTTCGGGGCGGCCGCACCGGACGCGCCCTCGGTCCGTGCGCCCTCGGGCCGCGTGTCCTCGCCGTCTCCGTCCGTCCCGGTGCCTTTCCCTGCTCCGGCCGCCGAAGTGGCCTTCTTCGAGGCGTCGTTCTCGCCCGGGGACCCGGAGGGCACCTCGTCGCCGGAGTCCTCGGTGCCCGCGGCGGTGTCCCCGGAGGAGGCGTTCTCCGGAGTGCCCTCCTCAGAGTGCATCTCCTCCTCGGCGCGGATCCCTTCGGGTCGGACCTCTTCGGGACGGTTGTCGCCGGAACGGTCCTCTCCGGGGCGGACGTCGCCGGAGGGGTCGTCTCCGGGACGGTCGGCGTGATCCGTGTGGTCAGTGACGGCAGTCACCGCGGTCACCTCTCCTTCTGCAGTACGGACAGCGCGGCGATGAGTTCGGCCTGGGGTTCCGGGTGGACGTCCAGCGCGTCGAGCGGCGCGAGCCGGCGCTCACGCTCGGTGTGCAGGGCCCTGTCGATGAGCTCCGTGAGCAGCCGGCCGCCCTTGTCGCGCAGCCGCAGCGCCCCGTGCGCCCCGATCCGCTCGGCGAGCCCCTCACCGGCGTTGCGCGCCCTGCGTCCGCCCAGGAGGGCGGTGGCGACGAGCGCGGCCACCACGGAGGGGTCCGGCGCGACGCTCTTGTCGAGGTCGCGCACCTCCTCCTCGGCGTACTCCTCCAGGACGCGCCGCCAGCGGCGTACGGCCATGCCGATCCGGTGCTCGGCGCTCTCCAGCGTGGGGTCACGGTCCGTCAGTCCCGTTGCGTCCGAGGCGGGTTCGCGGCGCCAGGCGTCGTCCACCCGCTCGTCGGCGGCCGTCACGGAGCACAACAGGAGGGCGGACAGGCTCTCCACGAGGGCGTCCAGCAGTTCGTCGGCGCTGCAGTCGAGGGGATAGGCCCGCCACCGTTTGAGGGCGTCCCCGGCGAGCACGGCGCCGGCCTGCAAACGGCCCTTCACGCGCGTGTGTTCGCTGTCGTACGCGCCGTCGACGGCGGCCGTGAGCCGGGTCGCCGCCGCGTACTGGGCGGCCGCGGCGCTCGCCAGCTCCGGCATCCGCGACTTCATGGAGTCGAGCACCCCGTAGGCCGTGCGGGCCATCGCGCCCTGCCGGGCCCCCGGGTCCTGCACATGGTGCGCGAGCCAGGTGCGCAGCGGCGCCACGGCCGTCGCGGGCAGCAGGCCACCGCCCCAGGCGGACTCGGGGAGTTCGGGCACCGTGAACCGCGGGACGTCGCCGAGTCCGGCCTTGGTGAGCAGCGCGCCGTACTGCCGGGAGACCTCGGACACCACCTGGTGCGGCACCCGGTCGAGGACGGTCACCAGCGTCGCCTTGTGCTCCTTGGCGGTACGCAGGAGATGCCAGGGAACGGCGTCGGCGTAGCGGGCGGCCGTGGTGACCATCACCCAGATGTCGGCCGCGCAGATGAGTTCGGCGGCCAGGACGCGGTTGTCGGCCAGCAGGGAGTCGACGTCGGGCGCGTCCAGGAGGGCGAGTCCGCGGGGGAGGGTGTCGGCGGTCTCGATGCGCAGCACCCGCTCCCCGCGGTCGCCGAGGGCGGGGAGTTCGTCGCCCGGCTCCTGATGGGGCACCCACACGCGCGTGAGCTGGGGCAGCACGCGCATCCCGCTGAACCAGTGGTGGTCCTCGGGATGGCACACCAGCACCGGCGTACGGGTCGTCGGGCGGAGCACGCCCGCCTCGCTGACCCTGCGCCCCACAAGGGAGTTGACGAGTGTCGACTTGCCTGCGCCGGTGGACCCCCCGATGACGGCGAGAAGCGGTGCTTCGGGTTCTCTCAAGCGGGGCACCAGATAGTCGTCGAGCTGTGCGAGCAGTTCGTCGCGGTTGGCACGCGCGCGTGGAGCCCCCGGAAGGGGCAGCGGGAAGCGTGCGGCGGCGACACGGTCGCGCAGGGCGGAAAGTGCGTCGAGCAGCTGAGGCCGTACGTCCAAGGTCACCACATGCGAAGAATGCCCAATTTTGGAGGCTTTCTGAAGCATATGGGTATGTCTGCGCGCCGACCGGACACAGGGGGCGGAAGGGATGACTGGGGCGCAGGCATAACGAGTGCACAACACCCGATGCGTGAGGCGCCAAAAGCGGTGCACGATTCGTACCCGCCTGCGATTATCGGGACCGCTTCACCGAACCTCCACATTGAGCCACGGAGGTGAAGCATGAGGGACAGGGATGCGGGAGCCCTATTCTTGTCCCCGGCAAGGTCAGGGATCAGCCCGCACCAGGGCACCAGGACACCGGCCGACACAACCGGCCCCCGTAGCTCAGTGGATAGAGCAGGCGCCTTCTAAGCGCTTGGCCGCAGGTTCGAGTCCTGCCGGGGGCGCCAGTCTCCGCCCTCCCTCGGGAGGGCCTTTTGCTGTTCCGGTCCGGCCGGGCGATCCCGCCGCGCGGCCCCGTCCGGGGCTCCTAGACTCCGCCCTACGGCCCTCCGGGACGGGTCCTGCGGCGCGATTTCCGGCACAACAGTGATCCTTTCGGCGTACGGCATTCACCTCGCCGTACGGCCGAACGGCGCAGCCGACCTCCGCCCCCGGCCCGTCCCGCGGTGCGCGCCGGTCACCTGAGCGTGTGCGAAGTCCTCCCCGACGCGTCGTCGATCTCGTCGTGGGCCTTGGTCAGCAGCCGCATGGCGAGCTCGTTCAGCGCGCGCCCGCCGGCGACCTCCTCGCCGACCCTGGGCTGGTTCGCGTCGGACGGATGGCGGCTGGCGTACCCGTGGGCCCGCATCTCGCTCCCGTCGGGGAGTCGCACGAGGGCCGCGGCGCGCGTGCGGTGCTCGTCCTCCTCGAATTCCATCTCGACGTGCCAGCCGACCGTGGTCCGTGGCCGGGCCTGCGTCTGTGTCATCGCGATCACCTCCGGAGCCGCGTCCCCCGCCGGCCCCCCTGATGGACCCTCTCCTGAAAGTGTCCTCCTCCGGCCCGCCCCGCACGAGACGGGCCGGGGGTCTCGGGGCCGGAAGCGGCGGGCGGAGACGGGCGGTGACGGTCCCGCTACCGGCACGCACGGTGAACCGCCAGGTCACAGCCCCCCGATGAGACTGGTTTCCGTCGAGGGGTGGCCGTCAGGCAAGATGGGGTGTATCTGCCCACTCCCGATTTCAAGCGTCCGGACGGTTTCTCTTGGCTGAGTTCATTTACACCATGCGCAAGACGCGCAAGGCGCACGGCGACAAGGTGATCCTCGACGACGTCACCCTGAGCTTCCTCCCGGGCGCGAAGATCGGTGTGGTCGGTCCGAACGGTGCCGGTAAGTCCACCGTTCTCAAGATCATGGCGGGCCTCGAGCAGCCCTCCAACGGCGACGCGTTCCTGTCGCCCGGCTACAGCGTCGGCATCCTCATGCAGGAGCCGGAGCTGGACGAGTCCAAGACGGTGCTGGAGAACGTCCAGGACGGCGCCAAGGAGCTCATGGGCAAGCTCAGCCGCTTCAACGAGGTCGCCGAGCTGATGGCGACCGACTACTCGGACGCGCTCATGGAGGAGATGGGGAAGCTCCAGGACGACCTGGACCACTCCAACGCCTGGGACCTCGACGCGCAGCTCGAGCAGGCCATGGACGCGCTGGGCTGCCCGCCCGGCGACTGGCCGGTCACCAACCTCTCCGGTGGCGAGAAGCGCCGCGTGGCGCTCTGCAAGCTGCTGATCGAGGCTCCGGACCTGCTCCTCCTCGACGAGCCCACCAACCATCTCGACGCCGAGTCGGTGAACTGGCTGGAGCAGCACCTCACCAAGTACGCGGGCGCCGTCGTCGCCGTCACGCACGACCGGTACTTCCTGAACAACGTCGCCGAGTGGATCCTCGAACTGGACCGCGGCCGCGCGATCCCCTACGAGGGCAACTACTCCACGTACCTCGACAAGAAGTCCGCCCGCCTCAAGGTCGAGGGCCGCAAGGACGAGAAGCGCGCCAAGCGGCTCAAGGAAGAGCTGGAGTGGGTCCGGTCCAACGCCAAGGGCCGCCAGACCAAGTCCAAGGCCCGCCTCGCCCGTTACGAGGAGATGGCGGCCGAGGCCGACAAGATGCGGAAGCTGGACTTCGAGGAGATCCAGATCCCGCCGGGCCCGCGTCTGGGCTCCATCGTCGTCGAGGTCCAGAACCTCTCCAAGGCGTTCGGCGACAAGGTCCTCATCGACGACCTCAGCTTCACCCTGCCGCGCAACGGCATCGTCGGCGTCATCGGCCCGAACGGCGCCGGCAAGACCACGCTGTTCAAGATGATCCAGGGCCTGGAGACGCCGGACACCGGCGCCATCAAGGTCGGCGAAACGGTCAAGATCAGCTACGTCGACCAGAGCCGCGCCAACATCGACCCCAAGAAGACGCTGTGGGCCGTCGTCTCCGACGAGCTCGACTACATCAACGTCGGTCAGGTCGAGATGCCGTCGCGGGCCTACGTGTCCGCCTTCGGCTTCAAGGGTCCGGACCAGCAGAAGCCCGCGGGCGTCCTCTCCGGCGGTGAGCGCAACCGGCTGAACCTGGCGCTGACCCTCAAGGAGGGCGGCAACCTGCTGCTCCTCGACGAGCCCACGAACGACCTCGACGTGGAGACCCTGTCCTCGCTCGAGAACGCGCTGCTGGAGTTCCCCGGTGCGGCCGTGGTCATCTCCCACGACCGCTGGTTCCTGGACCGGGTCGCGACGCACATCCTCGCCTACGAGGGCGAGTCGAAGTGGTACTGGTTCGAGGGCAACTTCGAGTCGTACGAGAAGAACAAGGTCGAGCGTCTCGGCGCCGACGCGGCCCGCCCGCACCGCGCCACCTACAAGAAGCTGACCCGGGGCTGATCGGTCTTGCGCCACATCTACCGCTGCCCGCTGCGCTGGGCGGACATGGACGCGTACGGCCACGTCAACAACGTGGTGTTCCTCCGCTACCTGGAGGAAGCCCGTATCGACTTCCTGTTCCGCCCGGAGAAGGACTTCAAGCAGGGGTCCGTGGTGGCGCGTCACGAGATCGACTACAAGCGGCAGTTGGTCCACCGGCACGCGCCGGTGGACATCGAGCTGTGGGTGACGCAGATCCGTGCGGCGTCCTTCACCATCGCCTACGAGGTGAAGGACCCGGACCAGGTCTACGTCACCGCCTCGACGGTCATCGTGCCGTTCGACTTCGAGCAGCAGCGCCCGCGCCGGATCACCGCCGACGAGCGCGACTTCCTGGAGTCCTACCGGGACGACGAGGACGAGGCCGTCGCGGCATGACCGTCCTGCACCTCGCCGACGCGGGGGAGGCCGCCGATCTCGGGGCCTTCCTCGCCCGGCTGGTCCACTACGACCGTGCGGCCGCCGTGCGCCTCCAGGCGCGGGGCACCACCCTCGCGGTGTTCGGCCGGCCTCCGTCGTTCGAGGTCCTCGCGATCCGCACGGCACGGCTGGCCAAGCCCTACGAGCGGGGGCTCGACGACACCCTCGACGTGACCGTCTCCGCGGGCGAACTCCTGGAGTCCGTCGACGAGTCGGCGTCCACCGCGACCGTCCCGGGCGCCGTCACCGGACCGCCGTGGGCCGGGGTGCTGCCGCCGCGCGGCGGCTGGCGGCAGGAACCGGGGCTGCCCGCCCCGGACGCGGTGCGCGCCACGGTCGCCGCCGTGGTCGCCGAATTCCGCTCCCGCACGCAGGAGTTGGCGCCCGAGCTGCGGACCCGCGCCGAACTCGACCGCCTCGGGCGGGAGATCTGGTCCCGGCCGCTCGGCGACACCGCGCTGCCCGTCAGAGCCGCGCACGCCGCCCAGTCGCTGGGATTCCTGCGCCCCGTCGCGCCCACCGCCGCGCGTGTCCGCCCGTCCGCCGCCCGGACCGCGGACGATCCGCGACTCCCCTCGGGCGAGGGCGAGTTGGGGTTGTACTCGTCGGGAGCCTGGCTGCGGCTGCGCACCCCCTTCGGGTCGATCGCCGTCCGCAGCGCGGGACTCGGTGTCCTGGACGTCAGCGTCCACTGATCCGGTCCTTCGGGAACCGCGGGGTCACTCGGGACGGCTGTCGTCCGGCCACACGCCGATGTGGTCCGCTTCCAGTTCCAGGGCCACGCGGTCCCGCATGCCCAGCGTCCGCGTGTAGTCCGCGGGGAGCTGCAGACGCCCCGCCCGGTCGAGCATCGCGTACTCGCGGGCCACCACCGCCTCCTGGCCCGTCGCCGCGTCGACCTCCGTGCGGCGCAGCACCTCCGTGGACGTCCGGCCGTCGCGGATGGCGACCGTGCGGCGGACCTCCGAGGCGACCGCCTGGTCGTGCGTGACGATCACGATCGTCGTCCCGAGCCGCTCGTTGGCCGTACGGAACGCGCCGAAGATCTGCTCGGCGGTGTGCGAGTCGAGTTCGCCGGTGGGCTCGTCGGCGAGCAGGACGGCCGGCGCGTTGGCGAGGGCCACCGCGATCGCCACCCGCTGCTGCTGACCGCCCGACATCTGGTGCGGGCGCCGGGCGCGGCAGTCGCCGACATCCAGCAACTCCAGCAGCTCCAGGGCCCGTTCGGACTGGGCGCGGCGGCTCGTGCGGCGGGCCGCCAGCTGCATCGGCAGCACCACGTTCTGGGCCGCGCTCAGGTAGGGCAACAGGTTGCGGGCGGTCTGCTGCCAGACGAAGCCGACGACCTCCCGGCGGTAGCGCAGCCGGTCCTTCGCGTTCATCGTGAGCAGATCGCGGCCGGCGACCCGCGCCGCGCCCGCCGTCGGGGTGTCCAGCCCGGCCAGGATGTTCATCAGGGTCGACTTGCCGCTGCCCGAGGCCCCCACCAGAGCCATCAACTCGCCCTCCCGGACCAGCAGATCGAGACCCTGGAGCGCCTGCACCTCCACCCCGTCCGTGGTGAAGATCCGCACCAGACGGTCGCACGTGATCAGGGCGTCGTGACCGTAGGCGGGACGGTCCCGACGCGCGGCGGCACGGTCCGCGAGGTCGGCGAACGTCGGGCCCGAGGGCTGCGCGGAGCCCGCGGCTTCCGTCGGGTCGGCGGTGGTCATGGGCGACTCCCGGTGCTGCTCGTCGAAGGGGTGCGCGAGGTGGCGGCCGAGCCGGTCGGCGGTCTGCGGTGCACGGGTCCCGCCCTCATCGGCCGTCCCCCGCCCGCAGCTCCCGGACCGAACCGCGCCGGCCCGTCCACCACGCCTGCGCCACCGCGACGCCCGTGGCGACGACCAGCACGGCGAGGGACGGGACGAGCAACGAGAGCGCGTCCGTGCGGAGGCGGGCCGCTCCTTCGGGCGCGGGGTGGCCCGCGACCGCGATGGCCGTCAGATCGAGCCCGGGGGACAGGAGACGGATGGCCGCCCAGCCCGTGAGCGCGCCGCCCACCGCCGCCAGCAGGGCCTGGGGCAGGGACTCCAGGACCAGCAGGCGGCGCCCCTGGGCCCGGGTGAGGCCCATCGTGCGCAGCCGGGCGAGGAGCGCCGAGCGTTCCGGGGCGGCCCGCACGAGGGCCAGCAGCAGGGCCAGCACGGCGTATCCGGCGCCTGCCGCGACGGCCGCCGTGTAGATCCGCTCGGCGCCGGACTGGAGGGGCGAGTCGACGTACGCCGCCCGCACCTCAGCGCGCAGCCGTACGTCCACGCCATCGCCCGCCGCCCTGCGCAGAGCGGCCCCGTCGAGGTGGCCGCCGGTCAGGAGCAGCGCGGTCGGCCGCGCGGCCCGCCGGGTGAGGGCCTCCCGGTCCACGACGAGGAAGTCCAGGTCGGTCACGGCGGGCGTCACGTCCCGTACCGCCGCGATCCGGACGGTCACCGTGCTGTCGTCCTCCAGCCGCACGGAGAACGGGGCGGTGCCGAAGCGGTCGGCGAGGGAGGGGGAGGCGATGGCGGGGACGACGGCTTTGCCGGTGCCGGTGCCGGTGCCGGTGCTCGGTCCGGCGGCGCGCAGCGTTGCCGCCGGGAACCCTCCGAGGCCCAGCTCCCGGGACAGATGTCCGTAGGCGCCCGGTTCGACGCCCACGAGCGCCGCCGTCTCGCCGGCGGTGCCCGAACCCCTGCCGGCCTGGGCCCGGTAGGCGACGCTTACGGGGACCGCCTCGCGCACGCCCCGGGTGTCGCGGATCCGGCCGGGCAGGGCGGTGGGCAGGGCGTGGGTCGCCTCGACGCGGGCGTCGGCGCCGATGGTGAGGAGGGCCGCGCGGTCGCGGGCGGTGTGCACGCCCGCGAGGACCGAGCCGCCGAAGGCCGCCGTGGTGAGCGCCGTGAGGAGGGCCAGCAGGGGCAGTGCCGTGGAGGCCGAGGTGCGGCCCGCGCGGGCCAGCGAGAGAGGGGCGACCACTCCGCGCAGCCGCCCGGCGGGGCCGGACAGCCGGCGCAGGGGGAGCGGATAGAGCCGGACGAGGACCAGCGCCGCGATGACGCCGACCAGCACCGGTGCCAGGGCGACCAGCTGGTCCCCGGATCCGCCGGCGTCGGCGGTCCCCCCGCGTCGCAGGGCGGCCACCGCGGCCGTGGCGAGCACCAGCACGGTGAGTTCCGCGACGGTGCGGCGCCGAGAGGGACGTACGGACGCGATGTCCTCGCGTCCCGCGTGGACGCGGACCGCACGATGGGCGTACGCGGCGCGCACCGGCAGGGCGGCGCAGGCGAGGGCGGTCACGGCGAGGGCGGCGGACACGGCGTAGGAGAGGCGGCCGTGCGGGACGGCGAGCAGGGCGGCCCCGAGGCCGAGCGCCCCCGCCGGGACGGCGACGACGGCCGTCTCGGCGAACAGCCGTCCGAGGACACCGGGCAGCGAGCCGCCGCGGGCGCGCAGCAGGGCCAGCTCGCCGCGGCGGCGCTCGGCGGCGAGACCGCTCGCCATGAGGACGACGACCGCGGCGACCGTGCCCGCGCCGAAGGCGGCGACGGCCACCAACGGGGCGATGCCGGAGCGCAGTTCGGTGAAGGACGACAGGACCTCGTCGAGATCCGTCGTCGCGTCCGTCAGCGGGTCCACGCGCTCACGGATCCGCGACAGGCCGGGTCCCGACTCCAGTGCGGCGACCGAGGAGGCGAGCCCGGACACGTCGTGGGCGGCCGGGCCGGACGTGTCGGGGGCCACCTGCCAGTACCGCTCGGGCTTCCCGGGCGTGCCGAGCAGGACCGGTGCCGCGTCCGGCGCCAGCAGCAGCGCGCCGATCCAGTACGTGCCGCCGTCGCTGGGCAGTTGGATGAGGGACGGCTCGCGGATCAGCGGGGTGGACATCCAGTACGCGCCGTCCGGCGCGCGCGGCGCGACGATGCCGGTGATCCGTACGGTCAGCGGCGCGCGCTCCAGGCCGGGCAGGTGGATCACCGAACCGACCTCGATGTGCAGGGTCCTGGCGGTCTCGGTGGTGACGGCCGCCTCCACCTCGCGGGTCGTCGCGGTGACCGAGCCCGTCGCGTGGGGCAGGCGGCCCGACGCCGGACGGGAATGGGCGCCGAGGGCGTTCTGCGCGACGAGGGCGATACGCGGCGGCAGCCCGCTCGGCCGGGCCAGGAAGGAGTCCGACGCGTTGGTCGGGTTGGCGGTGCGCACCCCGTACGAGGACTGGTCGCGGTCGGCGACCAGGGGCTTGTCGACGGCGGCCAGCACGGCGGCGTACCCCTTGCGCAGCGCGGTCTCGCGCAGGGCGTCCTCGCCTTCCTGCCGGGAGAGCTCGACGTCGGGCCGCGGGGCGAAGAACTGGACGGTGGTCCGTCGCGGTGACGCGTCGTCGAGGGTCCGGCGCAGGCCGGCGTCCTCGTACCGGTCGACGGCGCGCGGGAAGGCGGCGGCGAGTGTGGCGGTGAGCGCGACGAGCAGGGCCAGCGCGAGAGCCGCCGCGGGGGCGGCGCGCAGCCGGGTGCGCACCCAGGGGGCCGGCACCCTCGGCCCGTCCCGGCGGGTGCGCCCACGCGTTCCGGCCTCCGTACCGTCGTCCGTGCCCGTCATGTCACTCGCCTCCCTGGCGGCGCAGCGAACTGTCCGCGTCCGGGCGGCGCAGCGCCATGAACGCCGTGATGGCCAGCGGTGTCACGGCGACGCCCGCCAGCAGCACGGCGATGTGCGGCAGCGGGAGCCGCACCAGGACCGCGGGGACCGGACGGGTGGCCTCCGAGGTCAGGACGATCAGGGGGACCACCGCGCGGGTCAGTACCGTGCCCAGCGCCACCCCCACGACGAGAGCCAGGCCCACCAGGACGCCCTGTTCGGCGGCGATCAGCCGGGCCAGCTGGCGGCGCGGCGCGCCCAGCGCCCTGAGCACCGCGAACTCGTCCCGGCGCTCGCGCAGCGAACCGGCCGTGCTCACCGCGAACCCGACCGCGGCCAGCGCCGCCGCGACGACGGCGGCCGCCGCGAACGCGGCCTCGGGGCCCGCCCCGAACGGGTCGTCGCGCAGCCGGTCGGCGACCTCGTCCCGCACGACGACCTGGGACGGTTCGGTGCCGGGCAGCTTCCGCAGCGCCGCCGCGACCCGCGCCGCGTCGCCCGGCGCGGTGTCCAGCCACCACTCGGTGGGCGGCACGCTCTGCCCCTGGCGCGCCTGCAACACCCGGTTCACGGCGCGCAGATCGACCAGCAGCGCCCCGCCGTCGCCGTCAACGCCGTCGGCCTCCGAGGTGGTCGGCAGGGCCCGTACGGTGTCCACGATCGTCACCCGGACCGTCTCGCCCGCGAAGGGCACGTCCAGCTGCTGCCCCTTCCGCGCGCCCGCCGCCTTCAGGAAGCGGTCGGTCGCGACCGCCCTGACCTCGGGAACGGCCGACCGGTCCGGGTGCAGACGGACCGTCACCGAAGTGACCTGCCAGGCCAGGTCGGCGGGCACGTAACCGGTGCCGTAGCGGACGGACAGTGCCTCGGCGGAGGACGCCACCAGCTTCGGGCGCGTGGGCCGCGTGGCGTCGTCCGGCGCCGCCGCCGTGCTGCTGGTCTGCGAGTCGGCCTTCCAGTCGGCCGGCAGCGCGAGCCGCCGCCGCGCCCCGCCGGCGTCGCTGACGCTCAACTCCCGCAGGTCCAGCCGGTGTCGCTGGGCCGTGTCGACGGGCTGGGCCATGTCCAGCTGGACGCCGGTCAAGGTCAGGGGTCCCGTCGCGAGGTCGAGCGACAGGGCGTGAGGCCGTCCGTCGGCGGGGAGTTGACCGATCCGCTCGGTGTACGGCGTCCCGAAGCGGTCCTCCAGCGTCGCCGACACGTCCACCTCCACGCGGGCGTTCGAGCTGCGCAGCCGCATCACCAGACCGAGTCGCGTCGAGCCCTTCGGGATCGCGACCCCTTCGGCGGCCCCCTTCGCCGCGAGCTCCTTCAGCAGGGGTCCCGACGGCCGTGCGGCCAGGTCCGTGCGGAGCAGCATCCCGTCCGCGGCGTGCGCGGTGTCCAGCGCGAGGACCGCCGCAGTGCGGCCGCCCGACAGCGGCAGGGTCGTCCGGAGGGCGGGCGCCGCCGCGCGGACGCCCGGGAACGCGGTGAAGACGGCCGCCTCGCCCGGCCCGGCGTCGCTGTCCCCGGTCACGCGCACCGACGTGCCCGCGCGGAAGTCCGCCTGGTCATCCTGCGAGCGGTTCCAGGAGGCGCCCTGGCCGATGGCGAGCATGCCCATCGCCACGGCCAGGACCAGCAGCAGGACCGGTCCCGCGCCGCGCATCGGGCGCCGGCTGAGCTGCCAGCCCGCGAGCGCCGCGGGCAGCCCGCGGCCGCTCGCCGCCCGGTGCTCGGCGAGCCGGGCCACGGGCGGCAGCAGCCGCAGGGTGAGCACGGTCCCGGCGAGCAGCGCGAGGGCGGGCGCCGCCACCAGGAGCGGATCGATGCCGAGCGAACGCACGCCGGTTCCCCCGGTGGCCCCCGACGCGGCGGAACCTCCGGTCAGAGCGCCGGAGGTCTGCCGGTCCAGCTGCCAGTAGGCGACGGCGGCGATCACCAGCAGGCCGACGTCGGCGCCCGCGCGCACCGGAGCCGGCAGCGCCCGGGCCCGCCCCGCGGGCCCGTCGCCCGAGGTGAGCGCCGGCAGGGTCACCGCGAGGGCGCATCCCAGCGCCACTCCCGCGCCGACGAGCCACACCCCGCCCCGTTCCTGGGCGACGTCCAGGCGCAGCCCGATGCGGGCCAGCGCCCCCTGCCCGGCGAGCAGCCGGGTCAGCGGGCCCGCGACGAGCGGCGCGCACAGGGCCGCCGGTACGGCCAGCAGCAGCGCCTCCAGGGCGGCGAGCCCGGCGATCCGCCGACGGGAGGCTCCCCGCGCCCGCAACACCCGCGTCTCGCCCGCCCGTTCGGCGCTCAGCAGCCGGGCGACCAGCAGCAGCGCGTATCCGGCCAGGAGCGCCAGTTGCAGGGCGACGATGAGCAGGGTGGAGCGCGACACGAGCAGCGAACGCTCCACACCGTCCAGGATCTCGGGCAGCGAGGTCGTCACGGCGGTCGCCCCGCTCAGCGCGTGGTCCTTGCGCAGGGCCGACTGCCCGACCCGCGCGGTGTTCCGCAGGGCCTCGATGCCGTCGGGCGAGAGCGTCGAGAAGTCCGCGGACGCCTGCCACGCGGACTCCCCGGCGCTGACCCGGCCGCCGGTCAGGACGGTGGGATCGGTGAGGAGCGGACCGTACGTCGTGAAGTCGACCTTCTTGATCCCGCGGCCGCCCAGCTCGTCCAGCCGCCAGTAGGGCGCGTCCGCCCGGGCGGGCCGGTACAGCCCGGTGACCCGGACCTCGCGCCTGGGGCCGCCGAGCCGGTCGACCAGGGTGAGGCGCGCGCCCGGCCTCAGACCGAGCCGTTCGGCCGCCGACGCGGGCAGGGCCACCTCGATCGCGGAGCCGCGGGAGCCGCCGGAGCCGGCCGACGGTCCGGGCAGTCGTCCCGCGGTGAGGTCCACCTGGGTGCGGTCGAGGGCGGCGAAGTGGGTGAGGTCGGGATCCCCGGCCCGCGCGGCCGGCTCCTGGAGGGCCCGGGGGAGCGCGTAGGAGCCCGAACGCACCAGCGTGCGCACGGTCACCGGGTATCCGCCGAAGGTGCGCCGGGCCCCCTCGCGGACGGCGCTGTCCGCGGCGGCCCGCTGGTCGGCTGGAAGGTCGGCGCGGACGACGAGCGCGGTGTCCGCGGCGTTGCCCGGGTCCCGGAGCGCGTGGCGCAGCGAGGCGTCGCCGATGGCGGCGGAGTAGGCGGTGAGCGTCGCGAGGACGGCCGTGGTCAGCAGGACCGTGAGCAGCGCCGCGGCCAGCAGAAGACGGTGTGCCCGCGCGCGCAGTAGGACGAACCCCGTCACCCGGCCCCCCGCCGTCGTTCCGGATCTCGGACGAGCGCGATGCTTTCAGAGCGGAGGGCCCGAGGGTAAGCGCTTGTAGACCTGCCTTGACCGGATCGTGACCGGAATCCGACGTCGAACGACCGGAATGCGCCCGTCAGTGACCGGTGATCAGCCCGCCGTGTTCACCATGGAGGCGGCCGCGTACGTCAGGTAGTTCCACAGGGTGTGCTCGTGCTCCTCGGAGAGGCCGAGCTCGTCGACCGCGACGCGCATGTGCCGGATCCACGCGTCGTGCGCGGCCTGGTCGACCTTGAAGGGCGCGTGCCGCATCCGCAGCCGGGGGTGCCCGCGGTTCTCGCTGTACGTCGTCGGGCCGCCCCAGTACTGGATCAGGAACAGCGTGAGCCGCTCCTCGGCCGGGCCCAGGTCCTCCTCCGGATACATGGGCTTCAGCAGCGGATCCTCGGCGACCCCCTCGTAGAAACGGTGCACGAGGCGGCGGAAGGTCTCCTCGCCGCCGACCTGCTCGTAGAAGGTCTGCTCCTGCAACGTGCCGCGCCGAATCTCATTCACGTCCCCCATGCTCTCAGACCGGGTGACCGAGGACCCAGGGCTTAGGACCACGCCCGGGGAGCGCGACGCACGGCGTCCCCCGCGGCGACTTCGGGCGGATCGCGGGGGAGCCGCCGCGCGCGGCCGCTCGCTCCGGGGGCCGTCCGGCAGCACAGTGGAGGTATGGCCGCGCATGCTCTGGAGACCGGACCGGAGGACCTCGCCTGCCGGGCGCGGGCGGCCCTCGTGCGCGAGATCGACCGGAGCGGGGCCTTCGCCGCCGACCCGGCCTGGCGGGAGGCCTTCGAGGCCGTGCCGCGCCACCTCTTCGTGCCCTTCTACTACGTCGGCGGCGCAGCCGGCACGGGCGGCTTCGAGCGGGTGTGGAGCGAGGACCCGGACCCGCGGGCCAGGGACGACTGGCTGCGCGGTGCCTACGAGGACGCCCCGCTCGCGACCCGGGTGCGCGACGGCGAACTCGTCTCCTCCAGCAGCCAGCCGTCGCTGATGGCCAGGATGCTGGCCGAGCTGGACGTACGGGACGGGCACGACGTCCTGGAGATCGGCGCCGGCACCGGCTACAACGCGGCCCTGCTCGCCCACCGGCTCGGCGACTCCCGGGTGACGACGATCGACCTCGACGCGGAGATCACCGAGACCGCGCGCAGGCACCTCGCCCGGGCCGGACACCACCCGGCCGTCGTCACCGGGGACGGCGCCCTCGGGGTGCCCGAACGCGCCCCCTTCGACCGGATCATCGCCACCTGCACGCTCACCACCATCCCGCCCGCCTGGCTGCCCCAGTGCGCGCCCGACGCCCGCATCCTCGCCCCACTGGCCACCGGCCTGATCGCGCTGCGCGTGCGGACCCCGGGGCACGCGGAGGGCACCTTCCTGCACACCCCCGCGTACTTCGTGCCGCTGCGCGGTGACACCTCGCCCGGCCCGCGGCCCGACCGGCTCGGCGGGCTGCCCCGGCGGGCCCGGGGCCAGGACCTGTTCCGCTTCCTGCTGACTCTCACCGAGGGCCGCCTCGACCCCCAGGACGCGTACGCGCTCTGGGAGCGCGAGGGACGGCCCGAGCGCGAGCGGTACGGGGTCACGGTCGGCGACGGTCCGGCCCGCGCCTGGCTGGACGATCCGCGGGGGCCGTACGCCTGGCCGTTGGGGTGAAGGGGCGGGCCCCCGGCGGTGTGGGCCCCAGCTGCGTGAGCCCGGCGGTGTGGGCCCCAGCTGCGTGAGCCCGGCGATCCGAGCCCCCGGACACACCGGACCGGACGGGGTCCCGGACACACGGAGGCGGTGCGCCGGATGCAGGGAAGCGGTGCTCCGGACACTCCGGAACACCGCCTCCGTCACAGCTCTGTCGGACCCTGGAACCGTCGCTCAGCCCCGTCGGATCGTGATCGTCGTCCAGGCGCCCACGTGCACCCGGTCGCCGTCCTGGAGCGGCACCGGCACGAACGGCTGGATGGGCTCCTCGCCGCCGTTGACCGTGGTGCCGTTCGTCGAGTTCTGGTCGACGACCGCCCATCCGCCGTCCGGCTGCTGGACCAGGACCGCGTGCTGGTGCGAGACGCCCGGGTCCTCCGGCGGCACCGACAGGTCGATGTCCGGGGTGTCGCCGGTGGAGTGCCGGCGGCGGCCGATGGTCAGCTGGTTGCCGGTGAGCGGACGCTGCTGCTCGGGCGAGTAGGCGGGCAGGTTCAGGCCCGCGGCCTCGGGTCCCGAACGCTGCATCATCGCCATGAAGTACTCGCGGTCCGGACCGATCGTCGCGCTCCACGACAGCGGCTGCTGTTGCTGCTGCTGGTAGCCGGGACCGGGCGGCGCCTGGGTGGCACCGGGCTGCGGGTAGCCGTAGCCGCCACCGCCCTGACCGGGGCCGCCCTGGCCGCCGGGCGAACCGCCCGTCGGCGGGGGGATCACCCAGTCGTCGTCTCCGCCGAAACCGGGACCGCCGGACTGCGGGCCGCCCTGCTGCGGAGGCCGGCCCTGGGTGAAGGGAGCGGCGGGCTGCTGGGTGAAGGGAGCGCCGGGCTGCTGGGTGTAGGCCTGTTGCGGAGCGCCTTGGCCGCCGGGCGTGGGCCCGGGCGGCGGAACCGGACGCGCCGGGTCGGCACCGTAACCCTGGTCCCCGCCGAAGGCCGGATCTCCGCCGAAGGCCGAGGGGCCGCCGTACTGCTGGCCGGGCGGGCCCGGCGGAATCGGCTCGGCGGGCCGGTTCATCTGCGAGGGCCGCGAGCTCTGGTAGTCGAACGGGTCGTGTCCGGGGCCACCGGGACCCGGACCACCCTGGCCACCGGGCTGCCCCTGCTGCTGGAAGCGCGGCGGGCCGCCCTGGTTGCCGGGGCCGCCCTGGGGACCGGGACCGCCCTGCTGGCCGGGGCCACCCGGGCCGCCGGGGCGAGCGGGGCCGCCGAACGGCGACGGTCCGCCGGGACCGCCCGGCGAGGAGCCGGTGGGACGCGGTGCGGCCGGGGTGTAGGACGTCGCCGTGTTGGTGAGGTAGTTCCACCGGCACTCCTCGCAGAACGGCGCCGCGCCCTCGCGGGGCGTGCGGCACTGCGGGCAGAGCTCGGGCTCGCCGTCCGGCACGGCCGACAGATGGGAGCGGCCTCCCCCCTGCTGCGGCGAACCGGGCGGCGGATAGCCGTATCCGGCGCCGGGGGGCGGCGGGGGCAACGGGGGCACGGCACCGGCCATGCGGTGACCGCAGACCTCGCACCAGTCGTCGGAACCCGACTGGTGTCCGTTCGGGCAGGTCGGCATGTCGGCGCTTCCCCCTCTCCTCTTCCGGTCGTTGTGACCGGGTTTCTCCGCTTCCCCTCGGGAACCGGGCTCGCTACTTCTTTACACGAACAGTCTTTGTGGACCGTGTCTCGAGGGTCATCTCGTCGGCCTCCTCGACCCGGGCCTTCAATCGCACAGTACCTGCAGCGGCGTCGACCACGTCCACCACCTTCGCAAGCAGTTTCGCAGTATCGGCGTTGCCGGACGCACCGGCGAGCTGAACGGCCCGTCCCAGCTTGGCCGTTGCTCCGTCGACATCTCCCGCTTTGCGTAGATCCAGACCTTGTTGGATGACTTGCGCCAGTTCGGCCTGACCCGTGTAGTGCGCGACCTGTGGGTTGATGGACGTCGAGGCGACCATGTCCTCGGTCCACACGGCCCGTACGAGACCCTGTGCGCCGAGGTTCTGCACGCTGCCGTCGGCCTGCGGGATCACCAGGGAGACCCGGGCCGCGAGCATCTCCTGGCCGATGCCCGCCGTCGGCACCCTGACGCAGACGTGGTAGTCGCGGGACTCGTCGCCCCACGAGCCGGTGGGATAGTCGCCCGCGCGGGGGCCCGCCTCGGTGCGACGGTCGGTCAACTCCTCGACCGTGGGCGCCACTTGCTTGACGAACTTGATCTCGGTGCCGACCGGCGTCCAGAGCCGCAGCGCCACGTCGGCGACCTCCTTGCCCATCGCCGTCTCCATCATCTGCGTGAAGTCGGCGGCCAGGGCAGCCGGGTCGGCGACGATGTCGGAGGTGCCGAGCAGCGCCGAGGCGATGCCGGTGACCTCCTTGACCTCCCAGTCGGTGCCCACACCCCGCGCGTCACAGGTGAAGCGCCCGGCACAGGAGTCGAGGGCGGCCCTGAGGTCCTCGGGCGACTCGTGCTCGTTGCGGCCGTCGGTGAGCAGGATGCCGTGCCGGATGGCCACGTCCACCGAGGACAGCAGGCGGTCGGCGAGCCGCAGCCAGGTGCCGATCGCCGTTCCGCCGCCCGAACTGAGCTTGCGCAGCGCCTGCTTGGCCTGGCCGCGGGTGGCCGCGTCGGCGACGGCCAGCCGGCCGTTGCCCGGGTAGACCTCCTTGGCGACGTGCGTGCCGCCGATCACCGCGAAGTGCACGCCGTCGCGCAGCGTGTCGATCGCGGCGGACGTCGCGTCGCGGGCGTTGCGCATCTTGGTCGGCGGGTAGTCCATCGAGCCCGAGCAGTCGACCATGACCACCACCGCGGCGTCCGGGCCCTGACCGGCCGTGTACAGATGCGGCGCGGCGACCGCGGTGCCGACGGTGCCGCCGCCGGTCGCGCTCACCGTGACGATCGCGTTGACCTCACGCCCGCCCTCGGGCAGGTACTCGTTCTGGTACACGTCGACCGAGAACTGCGGCACGTTCGACTTCGAGAAATTGGCCATGCCTTCTCTGTCCCCCTCGCGCCCCCGCCACCGGCGGGGGCCATGACTGTGCGGACCGGTCCCCTTCGGTCCTCGGCCGTCCCCGTCCGTTCGTCGGCCTCAGGCCGATCCTGCCCCCTGGACGGGGGCGGGGAACGGCAGGACGGCCACTGTTACGTTGTCGTGGCCCCCGCCGTCCAGTGCGTGGCCGACCAGGACCTGTGCGCTGTGCAGCGGCCGCTCGGCGGCGTCGAGGGGCACGGCCCGGGCCATGTCCTCGGCCGCCTCCGCGTAGTTCCACAGCCCGTCGGTGCAGACCACGACCACACCCGGCCGGTCCGGTTTGAAGGACGCGGTGTGCGGCTCCAGTTCGTAGGCGTCGGCGCCCAGCCAGCCGGTGATCGCGTGGGCGCGCTCGTCGGCGTACGCCTCCGCCTCGTTCATCAGGCCCGCGGCGACCATCTGCGCGGCCCACGAGTCGTCCTCGGTGAGCCGGGCCGGCAGCGAGGTGCGGTCGACGGGAACCCAGTAGGCGCGGCTGTCGCCGACCCAGCCGACGATCAGCAGGGTCGGGGTGACGACGGCGCCGACGATGGTGCAGGCGGGCGCGTTCACGTGCGGGGCGTGGTCGCCCTGCGCGGTGGACGGGTCGGCCAGCGCGTTGACGGCCTCCGCCGCCACGACGATCGCCTCGTGCATGGCCTGCTGGGGGTGCGTGCCGAGCGGCAGGGCCGCCATGAGCGACTCGCTCGCCGCGCGGGACGCCGCGAGGGAGGCCTCGTCGGGGCGGGTCGCGGAGGAGACGCCGTCGCAGACGATCGCCACGACGGCGGGAGAGCCGTCGGGCAGCGCGGTCGAGGAGATCGCGAACGCGTCCTCGTTGCGGTGGTGACGCAGACCGCGGTCGCTGACCGCGGCGACCGCGCCCAACTCCTGCTCCATGTGGTCCCGTTCCCGTGGCTGCGCGTGGCCGCAGTTCTCGCAGTACCCGTCGGTGTCGACCTGGCCGGACCGGCACGCCACGCAGGTCTTGCCGCCCGCGGGGGGCGCCGGCAGGTCGGCGGTGCGGGGATCGGCGGGAACCGCCGGCGCTCCGGGGGCGGCCGGGACGCTCTCGGCGGTCGGCGGGGCGAGCGGGTACTCGTCCGGCTCCGCGGGCCGGTCGAACCGTACGCCCGACGGATGATCGCCGTGCGGGTGCTCGGGGTGCGGGAGTTCGGAACCGCCGGAGTCGGTGCCCCGGATGTCGGCGGCGCGGTGCACCGGCGCGGGCACGTCGGAGGTGTCGACCTCCGGCGCCACGGGCCAGTCCACGGAAGGCGCCGCCGGAGCCGCCGGCGCGGGTGGTGCCGCCGGTGCCGCCGAGGGGGCGCCCGCCGCGGCACCGTTGATGGCGATCGTGGGGTGGTCCTGCGGCGGTGTCGGCACCGTCGAGAGGTCGTAGCCGCACGCACCGCAGAAACGGTCACCCGCCTCCAGCGGCTCCTCGCAACTGGGGCACCGCGAAAGGGCCGTGGGCTGGGGCATCTGGGACATCAATCACACCCACGTCCGGGGGCGGTAACGGTTTGCACGTTCCACCAGGTCGATCCTCTCCTCGCCGCCCCGCGCGAGCCGGGCCAGCGTCCGGTACGAACGTTCGAGGCCGAAACGGAGGCCGCGTTCGTCCAACGCGCTGCCGAGCAGCACATGTCCGCCTCCGGAGGCCGGAGCGGAACCCTGGCTACCGGAGAGTACCCAGTCCAGGGCGCAACCGAGGACCTCCGTCGACAACTGCTCGCGTCGCACCGCGTCGAGACCGAACCCGTCGAGCGCCTCGACCTGCCCCGCGGCGGCCGTCAGGTCGTCCAGGAACGGCGGTGCGGCGGCGTCCGCGACCGGGCGCTGCCGCAGCCGCGCCCGCACGGCGGCGACCCGCGCCGCCGTGTAGTGGATCGACGACTCCGGTACGGACTCCAGGGTGCGGACGGCGGCACGGCGGTCCCCGGCGGCGAGCTGCACGCGGGCCAGGCCGAACGCCGCGCTCACATAACCGGGGTCCGTCGTCCACACCAGGCGGTAGTACTCCGCGGCGTTGTCCAGCTGGCCGAGCACCTCCGCGCACAGACCGAGGGCCAGCTTCGGCGCGGGCTCGCCGGGGAAGGCGTCGTACACGGCGTCGAAGGACAGGGCCGCGATCTCGTTCCCGCCCGACGCGAGCGCCGTGACACCGCGGTACCAGACCACCCGCCAGTCGTCCGGGTGGTCCGACTCCAGCGCCTCCACCCCGTGGTGCGCGGCCGCCACCTCGCCCATCTCCAGGCGGGCCCGCAGCTCGCGCAGCCGCAGCTCCGGCGAGCCGGCCGGAGCCGCGTGCAGCGCGGCGATCAGCTCGGCGGGCGCCGAGGCGATGAGTCCCGCGAGGAAACCGGCGTTCGGGTCGCCCGGGTCCACCCGCGGAACGGGCAGCGCGAGCGCGGCGGCCGCCGCGGGCACGGGCTTGACCAGCGTGGGGGAGTCCGGAGGCGGAGGCAGGGGTGCCGCGCCGTTCGCGCCCGCGGGCAGCCGGGGCGCGGCCTTCCTCCCGCGGACGGGCACCACCCGGGCCCCGAGCCGCGACACGTCCTCGGCCACCGTCCCGAACAGCTCCGTGTCGGTGACCTTCGTCTCCGGCCCGAACAGCGTCGACAGCGCGGGCCGTGCCCGCCCCGTCTGGAGGGACACCACCTCGCGCAGCACGCCGGTCAGCTGCTCGGCCATCTCCTGCGCCGACGCGAACCGGCGCGCGGGGTCCGGGTCGGTGGCACGGACCAGGAGCCGGTAGAACGACTCGTACTGGCGGAAGACCTCGATGTGGCCGGGGTCGGGCAGGGAGTCCACGAAGACGTTCGTGTAGCCCTGGAAGTCGAAGGTGAGGACCGCGAGCGTCCGCGCGACCGTGTAGAGGTCGGAGGCGACGGAGGGGCCCACCTCGGCGACCTCGGGCGCCTGGTAGCCCACCGTGCCGTAGATGGCCGACTCGTCGTCGTCCATGCGGCGCACCGCGCCCATGTCGATCAGCTTGAGCTGGTCCTCGGTCTGGATCGCGTTGTCGACCTTGAAGTCGCAGTACAGCAGGTTGCGGCTGTGCAGATGGCCGAGGGCCTCCAGCGCCTCGATGCCGTACGCGCAGGCCTGTTCCACCGGCAGCGGGTCCCGCTTGCCGTCCACCGTCCGGCGTCCGTTGGCGATCTCCTTCAGCGACTTGCCGCCGACGTACTCCATGACGATGTACCCGTCCAGCGAACCCGTCCGCTGGTCGAGGTGCTCGACGAAGTTGTAGATCCGCACGATGTTGGCGTGCTCGATCTCCGCGAGGAAGCGCCGCTCGGAGATCGCCGCCGCCATCGCGTCCTGGTCGCCCGTGTCGAGCAGCCCCTTGAGGACCACCCAGCGGTCGGAGACCGCGCGGTCCACGGCGAGGTACACCCAGCCGAGCCCGCCGTGCGCGAGACAGCCCGCCACCTCGTACTGGCCGTGCACGATGTCACCGGTCCGGAGCTTCGGCACGAACGAGTACGGGTGGCCGCACTTCGTGCAGAAGCCCTCGGTGCGGCCGGGCCGGTCACCGCGTGAACGCCCCACCGGCGCACCGCAGTCGGAGCGCGAGCAGAACCGCTTGCGCTCGGGGACCTCCGGGTTCTCCTGCACCATCTCGCGCGGATCGGGACGCGGCACGCCCGGGACCTCGACGAGGCCCGCGCCGAGCCGGCCCCGGCCGGAGGAACCCGCCGTCGAACCGGAGCTGCGCACCGACACCGAACGGCCCGTCGAACCGCCGGACAGCGACCGCGACAGCCGGCCGGACACCGAGCGCCGCGACTGCGAGGAGCGCGACGACGTCCGCGAGCTGGCCCGCGAACTCCCGCGCACACTCCCGCTGGTGGAACCTCGCGAGGCGCTCCCGCCCGCCGTCACCCCCGTCGGAGGCGAGTTCACCGTCCCCTTCGCGGACACGACCGGGGCGAGCCCGCACGTGTCGCAGTACAGCTCGCCACCGCCCATGTCCTCGTACGACCCCTCACAACCGGGCCGCTGGCATCTCTGTCGTTCACCCACAGCGTGCTCACTCACGCCGCACCCCCTTCCCCGCTCACGCGTCGGGCCCCCTGTGCTCCGCCCGGTCCTGCGGTCCGCCCTGCTCCGGCACCCGCGGGCTCAGCGCCTCCGCGGCCGCCCGTTGATACCGCAGCACCGCCTCCTCCGCCACCCGGAGATCGCAGGGAGCGCTCCACAGCATGCGCCGGGCCGCGTCGTAGCGCTCCACGAGGAACGGGTCCTCGGCGAAGCCGAGACGTGCGACCTTCGCCTTGTAGGCGTCGAGCCGGCCGCGCAGCTCCGCGCGGATCGCGAGCGGCGCGGTGACCGCCGTCAACGACTCGCGGGCGCGCAGCAGTTCGTCCTCCGCCTTCTCCTCCAGCGCCTCCAGCAGCGGTGACAGGCGGTGCCACTGCGCGTGCCTGCGGTACTCCGCGGCCGCCGCCAGCTGCTCCTGCAACGCCGTCGGCGGACCGCTCACGGCGGGCACCTCCGACGCGGCGATCTTCGCGAGCACCTCGCCGCGGGCACTGCGGGCCTCGGCGAGCGTGCGGTCCGCCCGGCTGAGCACGTCCCGAAGCTTCATCAGCCGTGCCTCCGCGTCCTGGCGCACGGTGAGCACCGCGTCGATCTCGCGGCGCACCTCCTCCAGGGCGCGCGCCTCACGGTCGTACGCCGTCGTGTCCGGCCGGCCGCCGCCGGGGGCCGAACTCCCCTGTGTCGGCGCCCAGAAGGCCAGCGGGTCGGAGATGACCTGCTCGCGCAGGGTGGTCAGCGTGCGGGTGATCCGCTCCAGGTCGTCGCCCGAGGGATGCTCGCCGGGGCGCACGCCCACGGAGTGCGCGAGCCGGCGGGTGCGCTGGAGCTCCGCGGCCAGTAAATCGATCCGGGCGGGCAGCGCGGACCACACGGCGTCCGCGCTGACGACCATGTCGAGCGAGGACGCGTACAGCTCGTTCATCCGGTCCACCAGCGCGGCCAGCGTGAACCGCTCGCTGAGCTTGCCGGTGCCGGCCAGCGTCGGCGCGTTCGCCGTGGCCGTGGTGGAACCGGCGACCGTGATGCCCGATCCCCGCAGCAGCTCGGTCAGTTCGACCAGGTCCTCACGGCTGGACCAGCGCCTGCGGGAGCGGATGTCGCGCGCGGAGCGCAGTGCGTCGGTGTACGCGTCGAAGTACGCCCACAACAGGGTGATCGAGGCGTCCGCGGACGCCCAGCGCTCCTTGGTGGTGCCGGTCAGTTCGGCGCCTTCGAGGAGCCTGCGGCCCGCGTGGTCCTGCAGGGCCAGGAGGGAGGTCTCGATGGCCTCGTGCTCGGCGCCGAGGCGCGCCAGCGCACGGTCCGCCTCGTCCCGGTCCAGCACCGGCCCGGGGGGCTCCGTGGCGCCCATCGATCACCTCTCGCTTCCTGTCCGTCCCCCGCGCGCTCGGCGGCGCGCCGGGGCAACTCTCCAGTGGTATCAGGTCGGTTACTTGTACCGGGCGGTGGGCGGTTCCTTCGAGGGGGAGTCGTCCTTGAGGGTCGGCGCGAGCCACTTGTCGTAGGACCGGCGCCAGCCGTCCTTGCGGTAGTCCGCGAGGATCTGGTTGACCCGGCGTACGAGGTCCCCCGACTGCTTCTGCATGGCCACGCCGTAGTACTCGGTGGTGAAGGTGTCGCCCTTCAGCCGGACCGTCGGGTCCTGCGCCGCCTGGCTCGCGGCGAGCGCGCCGTCCGTCACCACCGCGTCCGCCTCACCCAGCTGGAGCCGCACCAGGCAGTCGAGCTGGTTGGGGACGGCGATGACGGTGGCGGACGCGACCATCTTGTCGGTCGTCAGCTTGGCCAGGGCCGTCGATCCCGACGCCGCGCAGATCCTCTTGCCGGCGAGGCTCTTGTCGTACCCCGTGATCGAGGAGCTGTCCGGGGCGAGCACCTGTTGGCCGGTCTTGAAGTAGGGCGCGGAGAAGGCGACGTCCGTCAGCCGGTCGCAGGTGATCGTCATCGTGCGGACCACCATGTCGACCGTGCCGTCCTTGACGGCGGAGATGCGCTGGCTGGTGGGGATGGCGCGGAACTGGACGGCGTCCGGGTCGCCGAGGATGTCCTTGGCGATGGCGTGGACCAGGTCGATGTCGAAGCCCTCCAGGTCGCTGCCGGCCTTCGGGTTGTTCGGGTCGCGGTAGCCCCAGCGGTAGCTGTTCTGGTCGACGCCCACGATCAGCCGCCGGTCCTGGCGCGCCTTGATGGCCTCGATCGTCGGCCCGTCCGCACTCGACGGCGCTGGGCTCTGGTCCTGCGGGTCGGTGCACTTCTCGGCCTTGGCCTGGGTGCCCCGGCCGAGACCCTGCCCGCCGAGACCCGCACCGCCCTCCCCGTGCGCGTCGCTCAGCGGCAGCAGCAGGGCGAAGACGAGCGCGACCGCGCAGGCGACCGCCATCGCGCCCACGCCGCCCCAGCCGCGCAGGCTCGCCCTCAGGCGTCGTGCGATCATCGCCGCTCCCCCTCTCACCGGTACTCCGAAAGCCTGCGCCCGACGCCGAACACCGCGCCCGCCGCGGCCAGTACCGCGAGCACCGCCGCGCCGACCGGGAGCCCGCTCATGGCCCCCAGGCCGTCGCTCGCCGCCTGCTTGAACTCGGCCTGCTCGTGCGTCAGCGCGATCGTGAGGTTCTTGTCGACACCGTCGAAGCACGCGCCCGTGGGCTTCTTGTCCAGGGAGCCGATGACCTTGTCGAGTGCGTCCTGGTACTTGCCCTGCTTGTCGAACGCGCGGGCTTCCTTGTGCCGGGCCTTCCACTCCTTCATGTTGGACGTCGCCGTCCGTACGGGCTTCTCGCCCGCCGTGTCGTCGGCGAGGTTCTCCGCCACGGCGAGGCCCTTGGTGAGCTGCTTCATCTCCGTGTCGAACTCGCTGTCGTACAGGTCGACCGTCGACTTGTCGGGCAGGGTCTTGGTCTCCGCGCCCCGGCTGACCAGGGTGAGGTTCTCGTTGCCCCGCGCCTTCAGGGAGGCGATCTGCGCGTCGTGCAGCACGTTCAGGGACCGGACCCCGTGGTCGTAGGACTCGTCGAGCCCGGCCCGGGCGAAGGTGTGTCCCACGGCGAGCCACAGCAGGACGACCGCGGACGCGGCGGTCGCCGCGGCCATGCCCTGGTTCATCACGCGGTTCGTCCGGCGGTAGTTGCGCCGCTGCGCCCACACGAGCGCGCCGAGCGCGACGAGGCCGAGAGCGATCGCCGCCCACGGGTAGGGCTTCGCCTCGGCGTAGTCCGCGCTCAGCCGCTGGTTCTCCCGCGTGTAGAGCTGCTGGGCCTTCGGCAGCATCTGTTCCTGCATCTTCTCGTTCGCGTACCGCAGATAGGCGCCGCCCAGCGGGAAGCCCTGCCGGTTGTTGGCCCGGGCGCGCTCGACCAGGCCCGTGTACTCGGGCAGCAGCCTGTTCAGGTCGGAGATCGTGGCCGCCGAAGCGGAGCCCGGCTCGCTGCTGTTCGCCGCGGTGACGAGCTTCGCGGACGCCGTCCGGATGTCCTTGTCGTAGAGCTCGCGCGACTCCTTCGTCTCCTGGCCGCCGGCCAGGAAGCCGCTGGCTGCCGCGGTGTTGGCGTCGGCGAGGGAGCGGTAGATGTCGGCCGCGCTCGCGCTCAGCGGCTGACTGCTGTTCAGCACGTTGTCCGCGGCGTCCGAACGCTGCGTCATCTGCAGCGCGGTGACCGCCCCGAAGGCGACGACCAGCAGGGCCAGGAGAGCGCCGATGATCCGCAGGCGTCCCGGCTCCGTCGTCGCCCCGGCGCGCAGCCGGTCCACGCCCTCCGCCCACGCCGTACGCCGTGGCGGAGCGGCCGGTGCCGCGGCGGTCACCGGCGGCATCCCCTGGGGAGCGCCGGGCCCGGGCTGCGGCACGGGAGGTCCGGACTGCGGCGGCACGGCCGGCATCGTCGGGGCGCCCCGCCCCGGTGGCGCCGCACTGCCTTTCGGCGGCTGTGTCACGTGACCTCCCCCATGGTCATCCGTCCGGTCACGCTCGCCGCGGGCGCGGCGGGCGCGGCCGTACGGCGTAGGTGCACGGCGGCAAGTATCGCCGCCGGGACCGGCATCCGCACAGGCCTTGCCTGGATCTTGTTCGGATCACGGCGCAGCACGAAATTCCCGGCACCGCCCCCCTGTCCATGAACACGTGTTCCGGTCCGGTTCGGTTCCCGCGCCGGCGCAGCGGAACGCGGGGGCGCCCCTGCGCGCGCCCCCGCGTTCCACCAGTCCGGTCAGGCCCCTTCGTAGAAGGCCCGCACGCGCGCGTGGACGTCGTGCCCCGCGCTCACCCGGTCCAGGCCCAGCAGCGCCGCACCCAGCACGGGCGGGGCGGCGACCACCTGCGGGACGGCCTTCGGGGCGCGGGCGGCGAGGAGTTCGGCGATCCGGTCGTCGAGCTGCGGATGCCGGGCCGCGAGGATGCTGCCGCCGAGGAGGACCGGGGTCTCCTCGGCGAGCAGGTCGAGGCGGGTCAGCGCCACCGTGGCCATGGCGACCACCTCCTCCGCGAGCCGGTCGACGAGCCCGCGGGCCACCGGGTCGCCGTCCACCGCGGTGGCGAACAGGACCGGGGTCAGTTCGTGCCGACGCGCGTTGCCGATGTGCTCCAGGTGGAGCGCCTCGATGAGCGCGTACATGGAGTCCAGGCCGAAGTGCGCGGGCAGCGTGCGTGTCAGGGCGGTGGGTCCGCCCCGGCCGTCCTCCGCCCGTGCCGCGTGCCACAGGGCCTCCTCCGCCAGACCCCAACCGCCGCCCCAGTCACCGGAGATGCGGCCGATGGCGGGGAAGCGGGCGGTACGGCCGTCGGGCCGCATGCCGACGCAGTTGATGCCGGCGCCGCACACCACGGCGACACCGCGCGGGTCGGCTATCCCGGCGCGCAGGATCGCGAACGTGTCGTTGCGCACCTCCACGCTCACGCCCCACGCGCGCGCGTCCAGCGCGGCCGCCAACTGCTCCTCCTCCACCGGCAGATCGGCGTTGGCGAGACAGGCGGAGACGTGCTCGACCGAGGTGACGCCCGCCTCGGCGAAGGCCCGCCGCACGGCCTCGGCGAGCACGTCGACGGCGGTCTCGACCCCGACCACCGGGGGCCGGAACCCGCCGCCGCGCGCGGTGCCGGTCACCCGGCCGTCCGCGGTGACCACGGCGACGTCGGTCTTGCTGTTCCCCGCGTCGATGGCCAGCACGAGGCCGGTGGGGTCTGCGGGGCCGGACCCGGCGGCCGTCCCGGCGCCGGACTCCGTCGAGGTCATGCCCACGCGAGGTGCTCCCGGTTGTGCGCGATCAGCTGGTCGGTCAGGGTGTCGGCGTAGGCGTACTGGCCGACCAGGGGGTGGGCGAGCAGGGCCCGGAAGACCCGGTCGCGGCCGCCGCGCAGGGCGGCCTCCAGAGCGAGGTCCTCGTACGCCGTCACGTTCGCCATGAGGCCCGCGTACAGCGGGTCCACGGCCGGCACCGCGAGCGGCGTCGGGCCCTTGGCGTTGATCGCGGCCTGTACCTCGATCACCGCGTCGTCCGGCAGGAACGGCAGGGTCCCACGGTTGTACGTGTTCACCACCTGGTAGGGGCTGCCGCCTCCGCCGAGCAGCGACGCGGCGAGGTCCACGGCGGCCTCCGAGTAGAAGGCGCCGCCGCGGCGGGCCAGCAGCTCCGGCTTCTCGTCGAGCGTCGGGTCGCCGTACATCGTCAGCAACTGCCGCTCCATCTCGGCGACTTCGGCCGCTCGCGAGGGCTTGGTGCGCAGCTCCTCGACGACGGCGTCGTGCGCGTAGAAGTAGCGCAGGTAGTACGAGGGGACCACGCCGAGCCGGTCGACGAGGCTGCGGGGCAGGCGCAGGTCGTCGGCGACGGCGTCGCCGTGCTCGGCGAGCAGCTTGGGCAGGACGTTCTCGCCCTCGGGGCCGCCGAGGCGCACCCCGGTCTCCCAGGTGAGGTGGTTCAGGCCCACGTGGTCGAGGTGCACGTCCGCGGGGGAGACGCCGAGCAGGCCGGCGAACTTCCGCTGGAAGCCGATCGCCACGTTGCACAGGCCGACCGTCTTGTGGCCGGCCTGGAGGAGGGCGCGGGTGACGATGCCGACCGGGTTGGTGAAGTCGATGATCCACGCGTCCGGGTTGCTGCGGCGGACCCGCTCGGCGATGTCGAGCACCACCGGAACGGTCCGCAGCGCCTTGGCCAGACCGCCCGCGCCCGTCGTCTCCTGTCCGACGCAGCCGCACTCCAGCGGCCAGGTCTCGTCCTGCTGACGGGCCGCCTGCCCGCCGACCCGGAGCTGCAGGAGCACCGCGTCGGCGCCCTCCACGCCCGCGTCGAGGTCGGAGGTCGTGACGATCCGGCCGGGGTGGCCCTGCTTGGCGAAGATGCGCCGCGCCAGACCGCCCACCAGCTCCAGACGGTCGGCCGCCGGATCCACCAGGACCAGCTCCTCGACCGGCAGCGTGTCCCGCAACCGGGCGAAGCCGTCGATGAGTTCGGGGGTGTAGGTCGACCCTCCGCCGACCACGGTGAGTTTCATGGTTAACCCTTCACTCCGGTGAGCGTGACACCCTCGACGAACGCCTTCTGCGCGAAGAAGAACACGAGGATCACGGGGGCCATGACCAGAACGGTCGCGGCCATGGTGAGATTCCAGTCGGTGTGGTGCGCGCCCTTGAACGACTCCAGGCCGTAGGACAGGGTCCAGGCGCCCTGGTTCTCCGAGGCGTAGATCTGCGGTCCGAAGTAGTCGTTCCAGGCGTAGAAGAACTGGAACAGGGCGACGGCCGCGATACCGGGCTTCGCCATCGGCAGGACGACCCTCAGCAGGGTCCGCAGGTCCCCGCAGCCGTCGACCTTGGCGGCGTCCAGGTACTCGTTCGGGATGGTCATCAGGAACTGGCGCAGCAGGAAGATGGAGAACGCGTCGCCGAACGCCATCGGGATGATCAGCGGCCACAACGTGCCGGACAGGTCGAGCTGCTTGGCCCAGAACAGGTACATCGGGATGATCACGACCTGCGGCGGCAGCATCATCATCGAGATGACCAGCATCAGGGACAGGTTCCGGCCGCGGAAGCGGAACTTGGCGAGCGCGTAGGCGACCGGGATCGACGAGACGACGGTCAGCACGGTGCCGAAGCCCGCGTACAGCAGGGTGTTCTTCCACCAGGTGAGGAAGCCCGGGGTGTCGAAGACCTTCTTGTAGTTGCCCCACTCCCAGGTGTGCGGGATCAGGTCGCGGCTGAGTGCCTGGCTGTCGCTCATCAGCGAGGTCAGGAACACGAACACGAAGGGCAGGACGAAGAAGAGGGCGGCGGCGAGGCCGAGCGAGTGGATCGCCACCCACTCCAGGAGCGCCTTGCGGCGGGCGGTGCGTTCGGCGGGGGAGACGGGCTTCGTCAACTCCGCCGGCTTGTCGAGTACGTGGGTCATGGGTCAGTCACCTGCCTGGATGAGACCGCCCCGGCGCCGCATCAAGAACGCGGTGAACACCATGGACAGGGCGAACAGCACGAGCGCGACCACACAGGCGGAGCCGTAGTCGAAGCGCTGGAAGCCGAGGTTGTAGACGAGCTGGGGCAGGGTGAGCGTCGACTTGTCGGGATAGCCGGGCTCGAACTGCGTGCCGGCGCCCTGGATGACGCCCGAGGCGACCTTCCCGGCGATCAGCGGCTGTGTGTAGTACTGCATGGTCTGGATCACGCCGGTGACCACGGCGAACATCACGATCGGCGAGATGTTCGGCAGGGTGACGTACCGGAAGCGCTGCCAGGCGGAGGCGCCGTCCAGCTCGGCGGCCTCGTACTGCTCGGTCGGCACGTCGAGCAGCGCGGCCATGAAGATGACCATCAGGTCGCCGATGCCCCACAGGGCGAGCAGGGTCAGCGCCGGTTTGGACCAGGAGGGGTCGTTGAACCAGCCGGGGGCCGGGACGCCGACCTTCTCCAGGATCGAGTTGACCGGTCCCGTACCGGGGTTGAGGAGGAAGGCGAAGGCCATGGTGGCCGCCACCGGCGGGGCGAGGTAGGGCAGGTAGAAGAGGGTGCGGAAGACACCCGTGGCCGTCTTGATCTTCGTGATCAGCAGGCCCACACCGAGTCCGAACAGGACCCGCAGGGTCACCATCACGAGGACCAGCCACAGGGTGTTGCGCAACGCGGGCCAGAACAGCGGGTAGTTCTCGAAGACGTAACGCCAGTTCTTCGTCCCCGCCCACGTCGGCGGCTTGAAGCCGTCGTAGTGCATGAAGGAGAAGTAGACGGTCGAGAGCAGCGGGTAGGCGAAGAAGACCGCGAACCCGATCAACCAGGGCGACATGAAGGCGAGGGTCCGAAGCGCCGCCCTGCGGCGCTTCGAAGCCAGCGTGACAGTGCTCATCGTGTGGCTACTTCGCCTGCGCGATGTCCGTGTCGATCTGCTTGGCGGTGGATTCCAGGCCCGCCTTCAGATCCTTCGTCCTGCCGCTCTCGTAGTCGTATCCGAACTGCTGGAGCGTCACGAGGTAGGTGCCGCCGTTGATGGACGCCGGCGTGGTCGTGGAGTTCGGGTTCGACGCGATGTCCAGGAACGTCTTGAACCGCGGGTCGTACTTCAGCTTCGGCGACTTGAGGGCGGCGAGCGTCGAGGGCACGTTGTGGATGTCGTTGGCGAAGCCGACCACCGCGTCCGTGTCCGTGGTCATGTACTTGATGAATTCCCAGGCCGCGTTCTGCTTCTTGCTGGTGGCCGCGATGCCCGCGATCGTGCCGGTGATGTAGCCCTTGCCGTACTGGTCCGCCTGGTCGTCCGGGACGGGCAGCGGGGCGACGCCGATCTCGAAGCCGGGCTTGGCCTCCTCGGCCATGCCGAGCCGCCACTCGCCGTCCAGCTGCATGGCGACCTGGCCGGTGTGGAAGGGGTGCTTGGGGCCCCACTCGTCACCGAGCTTGGAGCGGTAGGTCTCCAGCTTCTTGAAGCCGCCGAGCTCGTCGACCAGCTTCTTCTGGAGGGTGAAACCGGCCGTGAAGGCGGGGTCCTTGGCGACGTTCGACTTGCCGCCGCCGTCGAAGTACGTCGGCGAGAACTGCCCGAAGTAGTGCTCGGTGGTGGACTCCCAGCCGTGGTAGTTCGGCATGAAGCCGAGCTGGGAGTAGGAGTCGCCCTTGGTGACGGTGAGCTTCTTGGCGTCCTTCTCGAACTCCGACCAGGTCTTCGGCGGCGAGGAGATCCCGGCCTTCTCGAAGGCGGTCTTGTTGTAGTAGAGGCCGTACGCGTCACCGAGCAGCGGCGCCGTGCAGCGGTTCCCGTCGAACTGGGTGTACTCGTTCATCGCCTTCGGGAACGTGGTCTCGGGGTCGATGTCCGCCTTCTTGAAGAAGGGGTTGAGATCGACGAGCGCGCCCGAGGAGCAGAACTTGCCCACGTTGTTCGTGGTGAACGAGGAGATCACGTCGGGCGCCTTGTCACCGCCGGCCCGCAGCGCCTGGTTGATCTTGTCGTCCGTCATGTTGGCGACGACGTTGACGTGGATGTTGGGGTGCGCCTTCTCGAAGCCGGCGACCATCGACTTGACGGCCTTGACCTCGCCCGGCGCGCTCCAGGCGTGCCAGAAGTTGATCGTCTGTTCCTTGGACGCGTCGTCGCTCCCGCCGCCGTCGGACTGGCCGGTACACGCGGTGGCGAAGAGGGCTATCGAGGCGGAGGCGGCGAGCGCGACAGCCGCCTTTCGGGACATTCCGGGCATGGCGAGGTCTCCCTGCGAAGGACGGGGCGAAACGGGGTGACGGGCGGGACGGGTGGGACGGTGAAGGTGACGGGGGCGTGCGGGTGCCGAGAGGTGGTGCGGATCAGCGGGAGGTGTCGAAGACCTCGTCGCGGGTGGCTGCCAGCGCGCTCTCCAACGCGCCGCGCAGTACGGGGTGTTCGTGGACGCCGCCGACGACCAGGCGTGGCCGGGACGCGGCCAGTTCCTCCAGCTCGGCCTGGACCAGGGCGCGCAGTGGTTCGCCGCCCGCGGTGAGCGACGAGCCGCTGAGCACGACCAGTTCGGGATCGAGCACGGAGACCAGCGAGGCCAGACCGGTGGCGAGACCGGTCGCGTAGGTCTCCAGGAGCTGTCGGTAGGGGCCGTCCTCGACGGTCGCCGCCCGCTCGACGGCGGTGGCGGCGACCTCGGTGTACGGACCCGCGGGCAGGTCCTTGATGCCGAGTTCGCGGGCCAGCTTCGGGATCGCCTGGGAACCGGCCAGCTCCTGGTAGCCACCGCTGTTGGCCTTGGTCACCTGGCGCACCAGGGGCGCGCCGGGCACCGGCAGGAAGCCGACCTCGCCCGCGCCGCCGGTCCAGCCGCGGTGCAGCCGTCCGCCGAGGACGAGCGCGGCACCGAGACCGCCCTCGTTCCACAGCAGGACGAAGTCCTCGTGCCCCTGCGCGGCGCCGAGCCGCTGCTCCGCGATGGCGACGAGGTTGACGTCGTTCTCGTACTCGACGGGCATCGGCAGCGCGGCCGCCAGCTCGTCGAGCAGCGTCGGGGTGTGCCAGCCGGGCAGGTGCGAGGCGTACCGCAGCCGGCCGGTGTTGGGGTCGAAGGCGCCGGGGGTGCCGATGACGAGCCGGCGGACGTCGTCCCGGGCGAGCCCGGCGGCCTTCACGGCGCCGTCGAGGGCGTCGGTGACCTGGCGTACGACGGGCTGTGCGGGGTGCCGGCCCGGGGTGGGCAGTTCGTACTCGCCGACGGTCCGGCCGGTGATGTCGGCGACGGCGGCGAGGATGCGCTCGGGGGTCACGTCCAGGCCCGCCGCGTGACCGGCGCCCGGATTGACCACGTACAGCTGGGCGTTGGGGCCCGGGCGGCCCTCGCTCGTGCCGGTGGCGAGCACCAGGCCCGCCGCTTCCAGGCGGGCGAGGAGCTGCGAGGCGGTGGGCTTGGACAGCCCGGTGAGCTTGCCGATGCGGGTCCGGGAGAGGGGGCCGTGCGCGAGCAGCAGGTCGAGTGCGGCCCGGTCGTTCATGGCGCGCAGGACGCGCGGGGTGCCCGGCGTACCGGCGGATCCTGCCATGTCTGTCGCCACCTGCCCTTCTCGGCCGACCAGCTTCCCAGGGGTGCCTTCGGTAAGTCCACCCAAGATCATTGTTAGGAAAGTTTCCTATTGCTGGTGCGAGGAAAGTAGGCCGGGGGAGGCGGAGGCGTCAAGAGAAACCACCCCCGAGGCAACCGACTCGTTACCTGCGGGGGTGGTGCTGTTCGAGGTCGGGGGCGTCCTCGTTCGAGGCGAGGCGCACTTGTTCGAGGGCGCGGGGGTGCGCCCCGTTCGCGGAGCCGCCGGCATGCGAAAGGAGGCGGCCCCCGGGGTGACCGGGTGCCGCCTCCCTCGTACGGGCGAGTCCTGTCGCGCTACTTGGGCGTGCTGGGCGGGGTGGGGCCGGGGACGATGGGGGCCGCCGCCAGGGACTGCGGGGAGGTCGGGTTGGCGTGGGCCGAGGGGGCCGCGACGCTCTCCGACGGGTCGACCGGCTCCTCCTCGTGGGCCGCCGCCACTCCACCGACGATCCGGATGTCCGCCTCGTCGAAGGCCCGCTTGATGCGCCAGCGCAGCTCACGCTCGACGGACAGGGCCTTGCCGGGCATGGTCTTGGCCGAGACGCGGACCACCATGGAGTCGAGGAGCACGCTGTCCAGGCCGAGGATCTCGATCGGGCCCCACAGGCGCTCGTTCCAGGGCTCTTCCTTGCTCATGGCCTCGGCGACGTCGTTCAGGACGGACTGGACCTGGTCCAGGTCCTCCGAGGCGCGGACGGTGACGTCCACGCCCGCCGTGGCCCAGCCCTGGGAGAGGTTGCCGATGCGCTTGACCTCGCCGTTGCGGACGTACCAGATCTCGCCGCCGTCGCCGCGCAGCTTCGTCACGCGCAGGCCGACCTCGATGACCTCGCCGGACGCGACGCCCGCGTCGATCGTGTCACCGACGCCGTACTGGTCCTCCAGGATCATGAAGACGCCGGAGAGGAAGTCCGTGACCAGGTTGCGGGCGCCGAAACCGATGGCGACACCGGCCACACCGGCCGAGGCGAGCAGCGGGGCCAGGTTGATCGCGAACGTGCCGAGGATCATCAGCGCGGCGGTGCCCATGATCAGGAAGGACGCGACCGAGCGCAGGACCGAGCCGATGGCCTGCGAGCGCTGCCGGCGGCGCTCCACGTTCACCAGCAGACCGCCCAGCGACGTGCCGTCGACGGCCTGCACCGTGCGGTTCATGCGATCGATGAGCTTGGTGATCGCCCGCCGCACCATCACTCTCAGCACCGCGGCTATCACCACGATGAGCAGCACGCGCAGACCGATCGCGAGCCAGGTCGACCAGTTCTCCTCGACCCAGCTCGCGGCGTTGGTCGCACTTTCCTGGGCGTCCTGAAGCGTGGGGGCGACCCGACCTGTCGTCGACGGGGACGGCGACGGGGTCGGGGCGGCGGCCAGGGCCGATAGGACGGTCAGGGACACGGCAGGTACCTCCAGGCGTAGCGGTCCGCCCACGGCCGAGGACATAAGAGGCGCCGTTCGGGCAGAACCACCACACTAACGGGGCATCGTGTGTGGATCGTTGTGTTCAGCGGGGGAGAGACGGTGCTCACCTGGGGATGTAGGGGGTGTGGTCGAAAACACTCCCAGCCCGTTACCGGGACATGGTGGCGCTTCCACCAGGCATGAGGAGAGACTGACTACAGATCGTCCCGGCGCGAGCCACGCGCCGCCGGCGTACAAGGAGGCATCCGTGCCGCACGTCCTGGTTCTCAACGCGTCGTACGAGCCGCTCGGCGTCGTACCGCTCCGCCGCGCGCTCGTCCTCGTCCTGGAGAACAAAGCCGTCTCCCTCGAGGAATCCGGCGCCTTCCTGCACAGCGCGACCGTTACTGTCCCCGCACCCAGCGTGGTCCGGCTGAAGAGGTTCGTACGGGTTCCCTACCGAGGGCCCGTCCCGCTGACCAGGCGAGCTCTGTTCGCCCGCGACGGCGGCCGGTGCATGTACTGCGGTGGCGTCGCAACCAGCGTCGACCACGTCATCCCGCGCTCCCGCGGGGGTCAGCACGCCTGGGACAACGTGGTGGCTTCCTGCCGCCGCTGCAACCACACCAAGGCCGACCGCCACCTGGTCGAGATCGGCTGGCGCCTGCGCCACAAACCCGCCCCGCCGACGGGGCTCGCCTGGCGCATCATCGGAACCGGGCACAGGGACCCGCGCTGGTTGCCCTACCTGCAGCCTTACGGCGCGGACGACGCGATGGCCCGGATCGACGGCATTTCAGCCTGACGATCCGGGCTTTTGTGTTGGCGCGGCCCCGTGCGGCACGCCACACCCGGCCCACCGGAGGGGCTCCTGTGCCTTCCGGGGGCGGGCGTGGGCCGCCGCACGCCGCTCAGAGGTGGCGCAGCTCCGCGGGCCGCATCGAGCGACGCAGCAGGGGCAGGGACGTCGCCGCGGCGAGCAGGCAGGCCGCGTAGACGGCGAAGGGCACGGCCAGCGGCAGGACCGGGACCGTTCCGTGGCCGGCCAGCTGTCCGTACCAGAGGCCGACGACGAGGCCTCCGGCACCGGCGACCGCGACGGCCGGGGCGAGCGGCAGCGCCGTCTCCAGGAGCAGCGCGCGACCGAGCACGCTCCGCGGCACGCCCGCCGCGACCTGCGCCGCGAGGCCCCGGCGCCGGGTGGCCAGCGACTCGGCGGTGCCCACGGCGAGCCCGGACAGCGCGAGCGCGAGAGCGATCAGGACGGCCGCGCCGGTCAGGTCGATCGCCGTGGTGTACAAGGACAGGTCGGACGCGAGCATCTCGGGGTCGCGTCCGGTGAGGTCGTCGAGCAATACCTGACGTACGCCGACGAAGGCGGTCCCCACGACGGTCACCAGCAGCACCGCCGCGTGGGTGCGGGCGCCGGCCCACGGATCGTCCCGCAGCCGCTCGGCCGCGATCAGCGTCGCCGGGTTCCCGGTCCGCTCCGCGAGCCGGCGGCCGATCAGACGGGCGGCCGCGCCCGCCGCCCGGACGGCGCCCAGGCCGGTGAGAATCACCACGGTCAGGACGAACCCCTGGGCCGTCTCGTACCCGCCGAGGCGGCGCGGGCCGAGGACAAAGCCGGTGAGAAGGATCACCAGCGCCACCACGAGGACGACCCGGCCCGGGCCCCGCCCCGCCTCCGGACGCGTCCGGCGCACGTGGCCCAGCGGCGAGGCCACGACCCGGCGCAGCGCGAACACACTCACGGCCGTGCCCAGCACGGGTACGGCCACCGCGACCAGCGCGCACGCCACCCAGAGCAGGGCGGGCGGCTCCGGCCACCCGCGCAGCAGGTACTGCACGACGAGGGCGGTGGCGAGCGCCGAGCCGGCGACGCAGGCCAGTCCGGTCTCCAGGGCGGCGATCCGCCGCACCTGACCGGGTGCGGCTCCCGCTAGGCGCAGTGTGGCCAGCCGCCGGTCGCGGTGCACGGCGCCCACGCGGGCGCACTGCCCGAGGAAGCCCACGACCGGTATCAGCAGCAGCACCAGGGCCAGGGCCACGCCCGAACGCTCGTCGGGACGGTCGAGCAGGCCGTCGGCCAGCGGCACCCGGTGGTACCCGCGGGTCGAGAGGACCGCGGCGGCGGCCAGCCCGAACCCGGCGGCGAGGGCCGCGCCGGCCGCCGTCAGCGTGACGCGCCACCACTCGCGCCGGTCGGAACCGCGGGTCAGGAGCAGCGCGAGCGCGAGGTCCGTTCTCACCGGGAGGCCTCCCCCGCGAAGAGCGCCGCCGCGGCCGCCGACGGGGATCCGTGGTCGAGCACAGCGCCGTCCCGCAGCGAGACCTCCCGGTCCGCGTACGCCGCCACCTGGGCGTCGTGCGTCACCAGCAGGACCGCCGTGCCGGACTCCCGGGCGGTGCGGATCAGAGCGCTCATCACCTGCTCCCCGGCGAGGGAGTCGAGCGCGCCGGTCGGCTCGTCCGCGAACACGATCCTCGGTTCCGTCGCCATGGCCCGGGCCAGCGCCACCCGCTGGGCCTCGCCGCCGCTCATCTCGCCGGGCCGCTTCGCCTCCTGGCCCCGGACGCCGAACCGCTCCAGCCATTCACCCGCCCGCTCGCGCGCCGCCGGGCGGGGCGTGCCCGCGAGCATCAGCGGCAGTGCCACGTTGTCGGCGGCGGTCAGCTCGGGGATCAACTGGCCGAACTGGAACACCACCCCGAACTCCGTCCTGCGCAGCTCGCTGAGCCGCTTCTCGGGCAGCAGGTCGAGGCGCTCACCGTCGTACTCCACCGTCCCGAAGTCGGGCTGGTCGATGCCCGCCAGGCAGTGCAGCAGCGTCGACTTGCCGCTGCCGCTGGGTCCCGTGACCGCTACCACTTCTCCGGCGGTCACTTCGATCGAGGCACCGCGCAGGGCCCGGGTCGGACCGTGGGCCTTGACCAGGTCGTGGGCGGTCAGAAGGGGGTTGCTCATGCTGAGTCGACCTCCGCGGTCAAAGGGGTGAGCCGGGCCGCGGTGGTGGTCATCCAGCGGAGGTCGGCGTCCAGGTGGTTGAGGGCGTAGTCGGCCGAGAGGACGGTCGCGAGGTCGGCGCCGGGCTCCGTCTTCACGGCGGTGAGTTCGCGCATCCGGTCCATGTGCGCGGTGCGCTGCGCCCGGAGGTAGCCGGCCGGATCCGCCGAGGCGAGGATCGAGACGACGACCTTGGCGAAGATCTCGTTCGTCACGAAGGGGGCGGGCGGGGTGATCTCGCCCGCCCACCGGGCCAGTTCGCGCGAGCCGTCGTCGGTCGAGCGGTACAGCGTCCGTTCCGGACCGCCGTCCGAGTCGGTGCCGTCGATCGCGGCGAGTCCGTCGCGGACCAGCCGTTGCAGTGTCGTGTAGGCCTGCCCGTAGGCCAACGGGCGTGCCTGCGGGAAGCGTTCGTCGTGCCGCCGCTTGAGGTCGTACCCATGGCTGGGCCCCCCGGCGAGCAGCCCCAACAGGATGTGACGGGTGCTCATGGGCTGAGTATGTACTCAATATATGTACTGAGTGAATAGCTGGCCGGAAGATCGCCGGAATTGATCACCGGGAGCGCCCGTGCCCCGTCGGCGGATCCGGCCCGCGGGTCAGTCCGCGACCGCGTAGACCCCCGCCGACCACAACGAATACCCGTATTTCGTGGCCCTCTTGACGCCCTGGACGCGTACGTAGCGGGCGTCCCGTTCGTCGAAGCGGACCTCCTCCCGGCCGCCCCGGCTGTCGGTCACGGTGGCCGCCGTGCGCCAGACGCGGCCGTCGGCGGAGACCTGGACGCGGTACGCGGAGGGGTGGGCGTCCTGCCAGTGCAGGGTGAGGCGGCCGAGGCGGGCCGGTTCGGCGAGGCGCACCTGCCACCAGGCGCCGTCCTCGACGGGGGAGGACCAACGCGTCCCCGGATCACCGTCGTTGGCCGCCGAGGCCGGGAAGTCCGGGGTCTCGTCGCCGGACGAGGAGGCCGTGCCGGTGCGCGCGAGGTCGGGGCCCGCCGTGCGGGGGAAGGCCCGGACCGTCAGGGTGCGGGTCTCGGAGCCGAAGGTGACCGGCACCTCGTACGTGCCCGAGGGGGTGCCCGGCGCGATCGTGACCTCGACCGGGGTGTCGACGACCGCGCCGCGCGGGAGCGTCGAGGAACCCCGCGACACCTCGACGCGGATGCCCTTGGGAGCCTTCGCGGTCAGTTCGCCGCGGACGTCGGAGGGGCGCAGTGAGGTGATCCGGGCGGTCACCCGCAGGCTGCCGCCGATCTCCGCGTCCGCCGTCGAACGGGTCAACTCCAGTTCGGCGGCGGGGGAGTCGGCGAACCACGGCACAAGATGGCGGACCTGGTCGCGGGTGGGCCCGCTGACCCGGAGCGCGTCCGTACGCACGTCCGACGTGTGGATCTCCGTCGCGCCGCCGGCCGCCAGCGGGCCGAGGCGCCGCCAGCCCTCGCCGGGCACGTGCGCCTCGACGGAGCCCGTGGCGGCGGGGTCGGTGAGCACGCTCACGGCGGTCAGCGTGCGGGGGTGCGGAAGGGTGAGGGTGCGGGGATCGGCAGCCTCGTGCGCCCCGCCGTCCTGCTTCCCGCCGTTGTCCCGGGGCGCGTCGTCCCCCACGTCGCCGGTGTCGTCCCGGGTACCAGTGCCGGGGCCCGCCCGGCCGTCACCCTTCGGCGCCGTTCCGTCCGCCGCCCCGCCGGGCTTCGTCCGTCCGCCGGGCCGGGCCGACGGGTCGTTGTCGAGCCCGGCCCACCTCTGGTAGGCGGAGCGGGCCTTCGTCAGGAACGGGTCGAGCACGCCCTTGCCGACCGTCACCCCGCTCGCCGCGAGTTCGGTGCGCAGCCGCTCCAGGGTGCGGTACGCCGTCCACGCGGCCGTCGCGTCACCGCGCTCCTGCGCGGCGGACAGGTCGACAGCCGTCTCGCCGGCCTCCCCGTACCGGGCCAACTGCGCGGTCCAGGGCTCCACTTCGGTCGCGACCGGGCGTCCGGCCAGCCGCTTCGGGGTCTCGCGCATCACCGTGAAGGCGGCGCGCAGCCGTTCGGCCGCCCTCGCGTTCGCGACCCGGTCCGTGGTCGTCCGCGCCTGCCAGAACGCCTCGATGAGCGGGCGCAGATACGCCGACTCCTCGCCGCCGAGCACGGACGAGGCCTCGTTCCCGGCCAGCGCGCGCAGTGCACCGGCCCGCCGGGCGTCCCCGTCCGCGAGGTCCTCGATCGCGGCCTTCCAGGACTCCTGGGGGCGGTAGTCCCGCGGGTTCCACGCGTAGTCGGCCGCGGTGAACAGCGGGATGCGGGAGGCCTCGGCCTGGGGCATCGCGTTCGCCAGCAAGGCCGCCGAGCCGGTCGCGACCGCGGGTTCGCGTCCCTCGTAGGGGCCCAGGAACATCCGGTCCTGGGCGTAGTCGTTGACCGGGTAGTTGTCCATGGTGACGAGCCGGTGGCCGCCGAACACCTCGCGGGTACGGGCCAGTTCACTGCCCGTGATCGTCTTCGGTACGACCCCGACGCCCGTCCAGGCGACCTCGACGCCCTCGGCCAGGGCGCTCGCCAGCACGCGCCGGTAGTCCGTCGAGCCGTCCTCGTAGTACTCCGTCGGCATCAGGGACAGGGCGGCCACGTCCGGGTGGCGATCGGCGAGATGCCGGGCCACGGCGTTCGTCACCCGTGCCTGGGCCCGCGCCGCCGCCCCGGGTCCCGAGCCGAACCTGTCCGCGTCCGTCCCGCAGTGCCACTCGCTGTAGCTGACGTCCTGGAACTGGAGCTGGAACGCGCGGAATCCGAGCGCCCACATGGCGTCGAGCTTGCGCGTGAGGGCCGACACGTCGGCGTCCGAGGAGAAGCACATCGCCTGCCCCGGGGCCACCGTCCACGTCAGCGTCACGTGGTTGCGCCGTGCGCGCTCCGCCAGGTCCCGGAAGTGCGCGCGCTGGGCCGCCGGGTACGGTTCCCGCCAGCGTTCCTGCCGGTAGAGGTCGTCGCCGGGGGCGTAGACGTACCGGTTCTGCTTGGTGCGCCCCATGAAGTCGATTTGCGCCAGGCGCTGTTCGGTGGTCCACGGGCTGCCGTAGAACCCTTCGGTGGTGCCGCGCACACCGGTGCCGGGCCAGTCCCGGACGACGGCGCCGGCGATCCTGCCGTCCGTGCGCACGAGTTGACGGAGCGTCTGCACCGCGTGGAACAGGCCGTCCTCGCCGACACCCGCGAGCGCGAGGGTGTCGCGGCCGTCGGCCCTCCCCACGGCCAGCCGGTAGCCGCCGGTGGGGAGATCGGCCCGGGGTGCCGCGCCGAGCGCCGTGAGCGCACGCTCCAGGGAGCTCGGTCCGGCGCCGGGGAGGGAGTTCGCGCCCCACCGCCCGGTGCGCGCCGCCTCCGTGCCGATCCGCACCACCAGGGCGTGCGCCGGAAGGGCGTCACCCTCGCGCGCCGTGCTGATCCTCCGCGCGCCCGCCTCCCGCAGCACCGTGCGCAAGGCCTCGACGGCGTACGGGTCGAGCGTGCCGTCGGAGGCAGCGGAGGTGGCGGGGGTACCGGAGGGTGTCGGTGCGTGCCGGCCGAGGGTGACGCCGGGTGCGTACGGGGTGTGCGGTGTGCCGGGGGCGTACGGGGCCGCCGTCGCGCCCGCCGGACCGGTGACCAGGACGACCTCGTCGGGGACGGTGACCGGGGAGCCCTTCGCGCGCAGGGACTGCGGGCGGGGCCAGACGGAGGGCACCCCGCCGGCGCTGGACTCGGCGTCGTCCGCGGAGGCCGTGGGACCGGTACCGGGGGGCACCGCGACGGCGACCGGGGCCGTCCCGAGAGCGCTCGCCACCACGGCGAACGCGAGTGCGGTCGTCCCCTTCGCCCGCCGGAGCCGCACGCTTCCCCCTCGTAGCTCGCCACCCGGCCACTGCGCCGGAGTGGCGACGAGCCCACCATCCGAGTGGTGAGGGTGTCAACGAGAGTGGCCGAAGTGTCAGGATTGCCCCAGCCTGGAAGGGCTGCCCGGAGGGACGGGAAGGCGGCGGAGTGTGACCAGAAGCACGTTGTTCGTCCGTGTACGTCTGCCGTCGCGCCCACTGGGTAGGGCTGCGGTGACCACCTGGGCATGCCTCTCCGGCGACGGCACGCCACCGACCGCCGGAATGCCCTCGGAAGCCGTACCCGACTCGACCAAGGAGGCCCCCGTGGCCGCATCGGCTCACCTGCTTCTCTCGGCCCTGTCCAAACGCGACGCGGAGCCGTCCTTCCCCGGCCAGCGCGGCGGACGCGCGTCCGCCGAGCCCGAGGCCGCCGACCTCTGCCTGCTCAGCGCGGAAGGCGCCTGCACGGAGCTGCCGCTGACCAGCGAACCCCCGCTGCCCGACGCGGAACCCCTGACCAGCGAGCCCCCGCTGGCCGACGCCGCGCACCTGACGAGCGAGCCCACCTCCACCGGCGCCGCGTCGGGGTTCTAGATGGCATCGAGTGGGCCCGCCGAGCCGCAGCGGACGCCATCGGAGCCGGCACCGCGGACACCCCTGTCCCGGCTCGCCGAACTGCACGGCGTCGCCCCCGCCTACAACCCCTCCCCGGACCGCACCGTCGCCGCCTCGGACGCCGCACTCGTCGCGATCCTGGCCGCCCTCGGCGTCGACGCGAGCACCCCGGACGCCGTCACCGCCTCCCTCGCCCGCCACGAGGCGGAAGCGGCCCGGCGCCTGCTGCCGCCGACCGTGGTCTGCTGGGGCGGCCTGGCCCCCGCCGGGCTCGACGCGCTGCCCGAGGGCACCCGGCTGCGCGTCACCACCGAACAGGGTGAGGCCCGCGCCTCCGCCGAGGGTCTGCCCCCCGGCGTCCACACGCTGCACGCCACCGCGCCCGACGGCCGCACCGCCGACGCCCACCTCGTCGTCGCCCCCACCCGGCTGCCCGCGCCGCCCGGACGCACGTACGGCCTGCTCGTCCAGCTCTACTCCCTCCTCTCCCGCCGCTCCTGGGGCATGGGCGACCTCGGGGACCTCGCCGAGCTGACCGCCTGGGCGGGGCGCGCGCTCGGCGCCGGATTCGTCCAGGTCAACCCGCTGCACGCGGCCGTGCCCGGTCATCCCACCGACCCCTCCCCGTACCGGCCCTCCTCCCGGCGCTTCCCCGACCCGGTGCACCTGCGCGTCGAGGACGTTCCCGAGTACCCGTACGTCGAGGACCCCGAGCGGCTGCGCACGGTGCTGGAGCGGGCCGAGCAACTGCGCGAATCCGTTCTGCGCAAGGGCGCGTTGATCGACCGTGACGCCGTCTGGGAACTCAAGCGCGAGGCACTGGAAGCGGTGCGCGCCGTTCCGCTCGGCCCCGGCCGGCGGGCCGCCTACGCCGACTTCCTCGCCGAGGAGGGCCAGGCACTGGAGGACCACGCCACCTGGTACGCGCTCGCGGAGGTGCACGGCTCCGACTGGCGCTCCTGGCCCGCGGGCCTGCGCGACCCCCGCTCGCCGGAGACGGCCCGCGCGCGCGGCGAGCTGATGGACCGCGTCGACTTCCACAGTCGGCTCGCCTGGCTCACCGACGCCCAGCTCGCCGCCGCCCAGCGCTCGGCGCGCGACGCGGGCATGGCGGTCGGCCTCGTCCACGACCTGGCCGTCGGAGTCCACCCGGACGGGGCCGACGCCTGGGCGCAGCAGGAGCACTTCGCGGCCGGCATGTCGGTCGGCGCGCCCCCGGACGCCTTCAACGCGCGCGGCCAGGACTGGGGTCTGCCGCCCTGGCGGCCCGACCGGCTCGCCGCCTCCGGCTACGCCCCCTACCGCCGCCTCCTGCGTGCCCTCCTGCGGCACGCGGGCGCGCTGCGCATCGACCACGTCATGGGCCTGTTCCGGCTCTGGTGGGTCCCCCAGGGACAGCCGCCCACGGAGGGCTCCTACGTCCGCTACGACGCCGAGGCCATGCTCGCGATCCTGGTCCTGGAGGCCTCACGGGCCGGGACCCTGGTGATCGGCGAGGACCTCGGCACGGTCGAACCGGGGGTGCGCGAGACGCTCCAGGAGCGCGGTGTGCTCGGCACATCCGTGCTGTGGTTCGAGCGGGACTGGGAGGGCGACGGGCATCCGCTGCCTCCCGAGAGCTGGCGCGCCGACTGTCTGGCCACCGTCACCACCCACGACCTGCCGTCCACCGCGGCCCGGCTCACCGGTGAACACGTCGAACTGCGCGCCAGTCTCGGTCTGTTGCTCGGCTCGCTCGCCGAGGAGCGGGCGGCCGCCGCGGCGGACACCCGGGAGTGGCTCGCCCTGCTGTCCCGGCTCGGGCTGCTGCACGGCACGACCGGCGGCAGCCCCGCGTCGGCCGAGGAGGCCGAGATCCAGGCCGTGCACCGCTTCCTGCTGCGCACCCCGGCCCACATGATCGGCGTCTGGCTGCCGGACGCCGTCGGGGACCGGCGCCCGCAGAACCTGCCCGGCACCTGGGACCAGTACCCCAACTGGCGGCTGCCCGTCGCCGACGCGGAGGGCCGTCCGGTGACCCTGGAGGACCTCGCCGCGTCACCCCGGCTGCACGCCCTCCTGGAGGTCGTCCGGGCGGAGAGCGGCCCGGGCGGGATCGGGGGCGGCGACCAGGGCGGCGGACCCGCGCAGGCATCGGGAGGGGGGCCGTGACCTCCGTACGGCACCCCCGGGCGCGCGCGTCCTTCGGGTGTTCGCTACGTTTGCTCCGTGGACAAGAAGAACGCTCTGCGCGCCGGTGCCCTGGCCGCCGGTACGACGCTGATGATGCTGCTCATGTCGTCCCCCGCGCTCGCGCTGACCCGCGACGACGGTGACGACCCCGGCAACGGGCTGAGCGTGCTCGACACGCTGGGTCTCTATGTCGCGGCACCGATCGTGCTGTTCCTGATCATCGCCGGCCTGGTGATGGTCCTGGACAAGTCCCACAAGCAGCCGAAGCAGGGCTGAGCGCCGCTCGCCCCACCGTCTCTCTCCGTCGAGGGAGTTCCCACACCCACCGGGGGCGGGAACTCCCTCGACGCGTTTGCGCGGGGGCTCTCCGCGGGCCGCGCGGGCTGTGCCCCGGACGCTGAGGCGGAGGTTCAGTCGGTGGCCGCGGCCAGCAACGGGCGCAGCAGGGCGGCCAATTGGGCGGCCTGGTCGCCGTCGAGTGCCGAGAGCGCGGCCGTCTGGACCGCGAGCCCCGTGCCCACCGCCTCGTCGATCAGCCGCAGACCCTCGTCCGTCAGGGTGACCTGCAGGCCGCGCCGGTCGTGCGGATCGGGGGACCGGCGGAGCAGCCCGGCGCGCTCCAGTTTGTCCAGCCGTCCGGTCATCCCGCCGGTGGTGAGCATGAGCGTGGCCGAGAGCTCGCGGGGCGAGAGCGTGTAGGGGGCGTCGGAGCGGCGCAGGGTCGCCAGGACGTCGAACTCCCCGCGTGAGATGCCGTACCGCGCGTACGCCTTCTCCATCCGGTCTCCCAGCGCCCGCGAGATCCGGAACACGCGCCCGAAGACCTCCATCGCCGCGGTGTCGAGATCCGGCCGGACCGCGGCCCACTGCTCGATGATCGCGTCGACGGGGTCCTGGGGGGTGCTCATGGGGCGAGTATCCGCCGCGTCGCGGGTGGCCCGCAAGAAAGTAGCTCGGAAGGGAGTGGGTCGTCGGCAAGTGGATGAGCGGCGAGCGGGTCGCCGCCAAGTCGATCAGCATCAAGCATCTTGTATCTAATTAACTTAGCGCTAAGCTAATTGTATGGCCACGACAGCGAACCGCTTCGCCCTGACCGCGCTCACCGCGCTCGCCCCCGTCTCCTGGGGCAGCACCTACGCGGTCACCACGGAGCTCCTGCCCGCCGACCGACCGCTGTTCACGGCCGCGCTGCGCGCCCTGCCCGCGGGGCTGCTGCTCCTCGCGCTCGCCCGGGTGCTGCCGCGGGGCGTCTGGTGGGGGAAGGCGGCCGTGCTGGGCGCGCTGAACATCGGCGCGTTCTTCCCGCTGCTGTTCCTCTCCGCGTACCGGCTGCCCGGTGGCATGGCGGCCGTCGTCGGATCGATCGGGCCGCTGTTCGTGGCGGGCCTCTCCGTGCTGCTGCTCGCCGACCGGCCGACCCTCCGCACGCTCCTCACCGGCGTCGCCGCCGCGCTCGGGGTCAGCCTCGTCGTCCTGAAGGCCGCGGGCGCCCTCGACCCCGTCGGGGTCCTCGCGGCGCTCGCCTCCACCGCCTCGATGTCCGCGGGCACCGTGCTCACCAAGCGCTGGGGCCGGCCCGACGGGGTCGGCCCGCTCGCGCTGACCGCCTGGCAGCTGACGGCGGGTGGGCTGCTGATCGTGCCGGTCGCCCTCGTCGTCGAGGGGGCCCCGCCCGCCCTGGACGGCCGTGCGGTCGGCGGCTACCTGTACCTCGCGCTGGCGAACACCGCGGTCGCGTACTGGCTCTGGTTCCGCGGCATCGGCCGGCTGACCGCCACGCAGGTCACCTTCCTCGGCCCGCTCTCGCCGCTGACCGCCGCGGTCATCGGCTGGGCCGCTCTGGGACAGACCCTGACCCCGCTGCAACTGGCGGGCATGGGGCTGGCGTTCGGGGCCACCGTCCTCGGCCAGCTGAGGACCCGCGGGCCCGCCACCGTGGTCGCCGCCCCCTCCGCCGTCGAGGTCCAGGACGCCCGGCGGACCTCCCGGCCCTTCGCTTCCCCCGAAGAGAACGGTCGGAAGGATCCGACGGACCTGACGGCTCCCGGCCCGCGACGGTAGGACCCCGGGCGGACGCCTCGCCTCCGGGTGGGCCCCGTCAGCCCCGTTCCACCGCGTACAGGAAGCAGCCGTACTCCACCGCCCGCACATGGACGAGGGCCACCTCGGGGTCGGTGAAGGCCGCGCTGAAGGCCTCCTGGAACGCGTCCGGGGTCTCCACCCGCCGGCCGCCCAGGATGTGGCCCTCGGCCGAGTAGCGGCGCAGGACGCGGTGGGCGTTCGTGAAGGGGAGGTCCCCGTCGGCCGGACCGGCGCAGTCGTCGGCGTGGACGAAGACCGGACCCTGCTCGTCGTACGCGCCCGGCTCGGTGCCGGTCTCCGCGGCCCGGCGGCGCAGCGGGGCGTACGAGACGAGGGCGATGCGCTCGCCGGGTTCGCTGCGGCGCAGGCAGCAGCGCAGCGGTGCGCCGCCCTCCGGGTCGGTCAGCGGGACGGCCGGACGACCGGCGTCGTCGCTGTCGCGGAGCTCCTTCAGGACGGTCGGGGGGATGGGCCGTGCGGTGTACGTCGTCATGGCTCCAGGCTCGCGCCCGCGCGGGCCGGGCACCGGCGGGAAACGGACATCGCCTTCCGTGTGGGTCCCGTGGAAGGATGGCGCAACCCACACATAACGAGGAGATGACCGCGTGCCTGGCACAAACCTGACCCGCGAAGAGGCGCAGCAGCGCGCGAAGCTGCTCACCGTTGACTCGTACGAGGTCGATCTCGACCTCTCCGGCGCGCAGGAGGGCGGCACCTACCGGTCCGTGACCACGGTGCGCTTCGACTCCGCCGAGGACGGCGCCGAGTCGTTCATCGACCTGGTCGCCCCGACCGTCCACGAGGTCACCCTCAACGGCGACCCGCTCGACCCGGCCCAGGTCTTCGAGGACTCGCGGATCGCCCTGCCCGGTCTGCTGCAGGGGCGCAACGTCGTCCGTGTCGTCGCGGACTGCGCGTACACCAACACCGGTGAGGGTCTGCACCGGTTCGTCGACCCCGTCGACCAGCAGGCCTACCTCTACACCCAGTTCGAGGTGCCGGACGCCCGCCGTGTCTTCGCGTCCTTCGAGCAGCCGGACCTGAAGGCGACCTTCCAGTTCACCGTGAAGGCGCCGTCCGGCTGGACGGTCATCTCCAACTCGCCGACGCCGGAGCCCAAGGACGACGTCTGGGCCTTCGAGCCGACGCCCCGGATCTCGTCGTACATCACCGCGCTGATCGTCGGCCCGTACCACTCCGTGCACAGCGTGTACGAGAAGGACGGGCAGTCCGTGCCGCTGGGCATCTACTGCCGTCCCTCGCTCGCCGAGTACCTCGACTCCGACGCGATCTTCGAGGTCACCCGGCAGGGCTTCGACTGGTTCCAGGAGAAGTTCGACTACGCGTACCCGTTCAAGAAGTACGACCAGCTCTTCGTGCCCGAGTTCAACGCGGGCGCGATGGAGAACGCGGGCGCGGTCACCATCCGCGACCAGTACGTCTTCCGCTCGAAGGTCACCGACGCCTCCTACGAGCTGCGCGCCGAGACGATCCTGCACGAGCTCGCCCACATGTGGTTCGGCGACCTCGTGACCATGGAGTGGTGGAACGACCTGTGGCTGAACGAGTCGTTCGCCACCTACACCTCCATCGCCTGCCAGGCCCACCACGCGGACAGCCGGTGGCCGCACTCCTGGACCACCTTCGCCAACTCGATGAAGACGTGGGCCTACCGGCAGGACCAGCTGCCCTCCACCCACCCGATCATGGCGGAGATCCGCGACCTCGACGACGTGCTCGTCAACTTCGACGGCATCACGTACGCCAAGGGCGCCTCGGTCCTCAAGCAGCTCGTCGCCTACGTCGGCATGGACGAGTTCTTCAGCGGCGTCCAGGCCTACTTCAAGGCCCACGCCTTCGGGAACACCCGCCTGTCCGACCTCCTCGGCGCGCTGGAGCAGACCTCCGGACGCGACCTCGGGACCTGGTCGCAGAAGTGGCTCCAGACCGCCGGCATCAACATCCTGCGCCCGGAGATCGAGACCGACGCCGACGGTGTCGTCACCTCGTTCGCCGTCCGCCAGGAGGCCCCGGCGCTGCCCGTCGGCGCCCAGGGCGAGCCCACGCTGCGCCCGCACCGCATCGCGGTCGGCCTCTACGACCTCGACGCGGACAGCGGCAAGCTCGTCCGCGGCGAGCGCGTCGAACTGGACGTGGACGGGGAGCTGACCGCCGTACCGCAGCTCGTCGGCAAGCGCCGCCCCGACGTGATCCTCCTCAACGACGACGACCTCTCGTACGCCAAGGTCCGCCTCGACGAGGACTCGCTGGCCTTCGTCACCGAGCACCTCGGCGACTTCGAGTCCTCCCTGCCGCGCGCCCTGTGCTGGGCGTCGGCCTGGGACATGACCCGTGACGCCGAGCTCCCCACCCGCGACTACCTCGCCCTGGTGCTGTCCGGCATCGGCAAGGAGTCCGACATCGGTGTCGTCCAGTCGCTGCACCGTCAGGTGAAGCTGGCGATCGAGCTGTACGCCGACCCGACGGCCCGCGAGGCGCTGCTGACCCGCTGGACCGACGCCACGCTCGCCCACCTGCGGGCGGCCGAGGCCGGCAGCGACCACCAGCTCGCCTGGGCGCGCGCCTTCTCGGCGACCGCCCGCACGCCGGAGCAGCTCGACCTCCTGGAGGCGCTCCTCGAGGGCCGCGAGACCGTCGAGGGCCTCGCCGTGGACACCGAGCTGCGCTGGGCCTTCGTGGAGCGGCTCGCCGCCGTCGGCCGCTTCGACGAGGCGGAGATCGCCGCCGAGTACGAGCGGGACAGGACGGCCGCCGGTGAGCGGCACGCGGCCACCGCGCGGGCGGCCCGGCCGACCGAGGAGGCGAAGGCGGAGGCCTGGGCCTCGGTCGTCGAGTCCGACAAGCTCCCGAACGCCGTGCAGGAAGCGGTGATCGGCGGCTTCGTGCAGACCGACCAGCGCGAACTGCTCGCCCCGTACACGGACAAGTTCTTCGCCGTGGTCAAGGAGATCTGGGACGGCCGCTCGCACGAGATCGCGCAGCAGGTCGCCGTGGGCCTCTACCCGTCCGTGCAGGTCTCCGAGGAGACCCTCGCCACGACGGACGCGTGGCTGGCCTCGGCCGAGCCCAGCGCCGCCCTGCGCCGCCTCGTCTCGGAGTCCCGCTCCGGCGTCGAGCGGGCGCTGAAGGCCCAGGCGGCCGACGCGCGGGGGGCGACCGCCTAGGTCGTGCCCGACGGGAAACCGTGACGGCGGGCGGGGAGACCGAACCGGTCTCCCCGCCCGCCGTCGCGTTCCCGCCCGCCGTCGTCCTCCCGCCCGTGGCAGAGGCCGGTCAGTGCCGCTCAGTGGGGGACCATTCCGCCCGTGACGTTGACGAACGTGCCCGTGATGCCGCCCGCCAGGTCCGAGGCGAGGAACGCGGCGGTGGCGGCGATCTCGGCGAGGGTCGGGTTGCGGCGGGTCATCCGCATCCCGGCGAGGTTCGCCAGCAGCCCCTGGAGGGCGGCGTCGTCCAGGTTCATGTTGCTGTCGACGGCGGCGAGCTTCTCCCGGGTCAGCGTCTCGGGCACCCCGGCCGCCCACAGACCGACGACCCGCAGGCCGTGCGGTCCCTGCTCCGTCGCCAGGTTCCGCACCAGCGTGTCGATCGCCGCGTCCGCCGGACCGGTGCCACCCATCATCGGGCTGCCGTGCGCGGAGCCGCTGTCGAGGGTGAGGACCACGCCGGAACCGGACCGGGCCATGCGCCGGGCGGCGGCGCGGGCGGTGATGAAGTTGGTGCGGATGCCCGTCTCGACGGGCCGTACGAAGTCCTCGACGGACAGGTCGACCAGCGGCAGGCCCTGCACGTCGCCGCGCGTCACCAGGTTGAAGGAGATGTCGAGAGCGTCGAGCGAGGCGACGTGCGCCTCGACCGCCGCCTCGTCCAGCGCGTCGAGCACCGCGGTCTCGGCGTGCCCGCCCGCCGCCGTGATGTCCTTGGCCACCGTCTCCAGGGTCTCGGCCGTACGCCCCACCAGGTGCACACGGGCGCCCTCGCGGGCGAAGGCGCGGGCGACGGCGCCGCCGATGGATCCGCCCGCGCCGTAGACGACCGCGGTCTTGTCGGTGAGCAGCATGGTGATCTCCTGAGGGTTCGTTCGCCGTATGGGCCTGTGTGTCCACGTAGGGCCGGCCGTTCCGGTCGGCCCTACGTGTCGGTCATACAGACGTCACGCCCCCGCCCCACTCATCGGTCGGCGTCCGACCTACGGCGCGGACCGCTCGGCGGACGAGTCACCGGGCCGCTCACCGCACCGCTCACCGGTCCGCAGGGAGCCGCAGCGGCAGCCCGAACGCGGGGAACAGGTGCGGTTCGAACGACGTGATCTCCACGATGCGGTCGCCCTCGATGCGCAGGACGTCCAGGACCTGCGCGCGGTAGACCGTCGTACCCGGCCGCCGTACGTAACCCCCGGCCGCGAGCTGCCCGTTGGCTCGCGCGGGCAGGTGGCGCCAGTGCCCGAGGAACATCGGGGAGGCGGGGTCCAGGCTGATCCGCAGGAACTCGGTGATCGCGTCGCGGCCCACGAACCAGAACGGGTTCGGCGGCATGGTGAGAGCGATGTCCTCGCCGAGCAGGCCGGTGAACTGCGTGAGGTCGAGGCTCTCGGCGGCGGCCATGTAGCGGCGCAGGACCTCCCGCTCGCGGGCGTCGGTCTCGGCGGTCCACTCGGTGCGGCGGCGGGGCAGCCGGTCGCGCAGCGTGGGCCGGGCCCGCTGCAGGGCGCTGTTGACCGAGGCGACCGTCATCTCCAGGGCCTCGGCCGTCTCGGCGGCGGACAGCCCGAGGACGTCCCGCAGGACCAGGACGGCGCGCTGGCGGGCCGGCAGGTGCTGGACGGCGGCGAGGAAGACCAGCTCCAGGGTCTCTCTGGAGACGGCGAGGGCGTCCGGCTGCTCCTCGGCGGAGGGCAGGTCCTCGTCGGGGTAGGGCTGCAGCCAGGTGACACGGGCCGGAGGCTCGGCGCTGCCGTGGTTCATGCCGGGGAGCGGCTCGTAGCGCTGCGGGCGGCGGGCCGTGCGCCGCTGGAGGTCCAGACAGGCGTTGGTGGCGATCCGGTACAGCCAGGTCCGTACGCTCGCCTTCCCCGCGTAGCCCTCGCGGGCCCGCCACGCGCGCAGGAACGTCTCCTGCACGAGGTCCTCCGCGTCGTCGTACGACCCCGACATCCGGTAGCAGTGCACGCGCAGCTCACGCCGGTACGGCTCGACCAGCACGGCGAAGTCGCTCTCGTCGAGGACGGAGCCCGTCTCGGAGTCCCGCGTCGCGTGGTCATGCCTCACGCGCCCGTGCGTGACGGAATCCGGTGCCGGTCCCGAGGGGGGACGAGCGGCCGACGGTTCCGTCACGGCGGCCGGCGTGACGGAACCGGCCTGTGCGGAGTCCCGGGCGACCCGGGCGATGCGGCGGAGCCGTCCGACCGAGGAGGCCAGGTCGCTCACGCCGGAGTAGAAGACCGACGGAGGCTGCGGCACCAGGTCCTCGACCTGCCGGCCGATCGCGTCGATCAGTCCGCGCACGGTGTCGTCGGGTGCCGCCCGGCGGCCCCGGTACGCCTTCTGCCGGCAGGCCGCCGAGCAGTACACCAAGGAACGCCCCGTGCGTCCGGCCCGCCCGGGCAGGGGCTTCCCACAGCTGCGGCACACGGTGTCGGCGACCACGGGGACCTCCGGGCTCTTTCGTCACGCGGGGACGACGTGACGGTATCGGCTCGACCCCCCGGCGCACCGGGGAAGCGCCGCAACGGAGGAGCGTGCGCTCCCTGCGGACCCCCGCTCGTGCGAAGCGGGGCTACTGCCGTACCGGCCCGCTGTCCGTGCGGTACGGGAGTGCCCTGAGCGGTGCGGGTCTGTCGTCGGCGTGGCCCGGAGACCTCGCCGAGGCTGCCGCCCCGGATGCCAGGCAGACGGCGGTCGCGGGACCGGGAGACCGGCGGGGCGGCACGGACGGGGGCGGGCCGGGGTGTTGGAGAGCCGGGACGCGAGACGGGCGGGGACGCGGGAGGGCGGGGTGGGGGGCGGGCGCGTGCGGTAGGGTCGACTGCTGAACTCGAAACACCCTATAAGTGAAAAA